>JBOHFG010000387.1:0-61501 GCA_050699575.1 Pseudonocardiaceae bacterium | reverse complement strand
CGTCTACCTGGACGTCGGGCTGGCGGTGAACTACGCCGGGGCGCGTTCCCGTGCCATCGTCGCAGAATCCCTGGAAGTGGCCCCATTCGGCAAGGTGCTGTTCTCCTCTGATGCGTGGGGGCCGGCTGAGCTGCATTACCTCGGAGCCGTGCTGTGGCGGCGCGCCATGGTCAGCGTCCTCGGTGAGTGGGTGGAGTCGGGGGAGTGGTCGGGTGCCGATGCGCTGCGCGTCGTCCAGTTGGTGGGTGCGGGTAATGCGAAACGCGTCTACCGGCTGGAGGATTAAGTCAGGCGATCCGGCGTCCTTGTTCGCACAGCGCGGTCACGCCCTGGTCGCTGGCCTGCACCGCCACATCAAGACGGTCGGCGAGCAGCGTCATCATCCTGGTTCGTGCCTCGGCGGGGGTGTAGAACGACACCGAGCTGATCTCGCCGTCAGGAAAGGTCATCTGTTCCACAGTGGACTCATCAAGCAGGCCACCGTCGAAGGCAAACACCACGCGCTCGGGGCGTGGATCCCGCGGGGGCAGGTAGTCCACGACCAGCAGCCGCCCCACCGGCTGATCGAGCTCCAGCTCCTCGACCAGCTCGCGGGTCGCCGCAGCCCAGCCAGCTTAGGGAGTTCCCGGGCCTGATCGCAGCGTCCGCGCCAGCAGTGCTCGGCTCAGGCCCGGCAGAGCCACCGCGAGCCGGCGGTGGCGGGGCACCGCCACCCGACGGGCCAGGATGTGATAATCGGCCGCCACGATCTCATCCAGGATGCCGCCGTAGAGCCGGAACGCGGTGGCCACGCAGGCCCGGGACACCGGGGCGAGCATCGGGATCCCCGGCGCCGCCCGGCGGTAGATCGCTCGGGTGCGCGCCACCAGGTAGGCCAGGGCGCGGCGCACCCGGGGATCGGACCGCCCGGTGCTGCGGCACCATCGGAGCAGCTCCCGGTCCACCCCAAAGGACGTCAGCTCGTTGGCCGGCAGGTACACCCGTCCGCGATCGAGGTCCTCGCCGACGTCGCGGAGGAAGTTGGTGATCTGGAAGGCGACACCCAGCGCGGCCGCGTGCGGCTCGGCCCGTTCCCGCGCGACCACGGTGCCCAGCACCGGCAGCACCTGCAGCCCGATGACCGCTGCGGAGCCGTGCACGTAGCGGGCCAGCTCCTCGAAGGTTTGGTAGCCGGCCACTCCACCCTGGTCCGCCGGGCGATCCATCCGCATCGAGCCCATGAAATCCGCGAAGTGCTGCGGATCGATCCGGTAGTACATCGCGGTGTGCACCGGCGCGGCCAGCACCGGGTGGTCCGAGTGGCCTCGCGCCAGCCCGTCGAGCAGTTGCCGGGTCAGGGTGTCCAGCTCCGTCAGGCGCTGCGGCCAGGGACGGGTGTCGGTGAGGTCATCGACGATCTCGTCGGCGTAGCGGGCCAGCCCGTACAGGGCATGGATTGCCGGCCGTCGCCCAGGTGGCAGCAGCCGGGTAGCCAGGAAGTAGGTGCGGCCGTGTGCCGCGTTGAGCTGCCGGCATCGGGTGTACGAGGCGCGCAGTGCCGGGTCGGCGACGCCGGCCGCGTCGAGTTCGTGGCTCATGTCCTCACCGATACCGGATGGGCGAGTCCCCGTAGGCCCAGCGGGTCGCGGCGCAGCAGGGCAGAGCCGGCGACCAGCGCCGCTATCACCATCCCGAGCTGGTAAGGCCAGGCGCTGAAGGCATCCTCTCCAGTGGAGTAGGTGCACAGCACCAGCCAGGTGGACCCGGCGACCGCCCAGGCCAGTGAACGTCGTGGCCAGGGGAAGGCTGCACTGAGCACGAGGCCCCAGGTGAGATACCAGGGCAGGGTCGCCGGTGCCAGCAGTGCGGCCCAAAGCAGCACCAGCGCGGCGCGACGAATGGCCGCCGGTCCGCCTTCCCTGGCCAGCCACCACTGCCGGGCCAAGATTGCCAGGAAGACCCCGGAGCCCAGCAGCCGGCACACGACGATGAACGGGTGGTCGCTCACGCCAGCGAACGGAGTCGCCAGCGTGTGCGTGAGCTGGCCGGCGGCGGTGGGCAGGGACATCCAGTTGACGATCAACGACGGAGCGTTGAGCGCCGGGATCCAGCCCAGGCCTACACCGGAGAGCACCGTGATGCTGGTGAACACGCTGCCGAACACCGCCAGGCTTCCCGCGCCGGCTTGCAGCAATTGCGCCCGCCGGCCACCGGGTAGGCGAGCGGCCCAGACCCAGACCAGAAACGGCAACGCGATCCCGGCTGATGCCTTTACCGCCATCGCCGCGGTGACCAGCGCGATGCCACCGACGGGCCGGTTCACCAGCACCAGCAGGGTGCCCGCGGCCAGCAGGCCGATCATGAGCAGATCGTTGTGCGGTCCACCGGCCAGATGCACGACAGTCATCGGGTTGGCGATCACCAGCCACAGCGCGACGGTGGGGTTGCCGCCGAGCTGGTCGGCCAGCTTGGGCAGCGCGATGAGGAGCACTGCCAAGCCGGTCACCAGCACCAGCCGCAGGCCGATCACGCCCAGAATGAGGTTCTCCCCGGTCACCCGGTTCATTGTCTTGGCGATGAGGATGAACAGCGGGCCGTAGGGCGCTGGGGTGGTCTGCCAGACGTAGTGCACGTTGTCCGCAAGCGCTCCCGGCGGCAGCTTCGCGGGCCCCAACTGGTAGGGATCCAGCCCGCGTAAGGCCAGCGCACCCTGCGCCAGGTAGCTGTAGACGTCTCGGGTGAACAGGGGCGGTGACAGCATCATCGGAGCGACCCACACGGCACCGGCGACCTGGACGTGTTGCATGGTCGCGGTGCCGGCCAGCACGTCGCGCCCCAGGCGTACCCAGGCCCAGACGAGCAGCCCGACGCCGACGTAGAGCGCCACGGTGGCCAGGTCGCGCCCGTGCCCGTAGCGGATCCAGGCCAGCGGTCCCCCAGTGATCAGCGGGTCGGTGACGAGGATGCCCCCGGCGCCGACCGCCATGGCAGCCACCAGGACGGAACCGGCCACACCGAGCAGCACCGTGCCGGAGAGCAGCCGACCCGGGCGCAGCCGGTCCAGCAGCAACCCGGGTTCGTCCCGCTCGGCGCCAGGATCAGTCTGGAAATCTACGGCGACTACCGGAGACCGTGCGGGCGACGTCATCCGTGCACGGTGGTTCGCCGGTGGGCGCCGGTGGCGGTGATCCGGGCCGCGGCGAGCTTGCCGGAGATGATCGCGGTGGGCACACCTACCCCGGGGGTGGTGCCACATCCGGCGAGCACGACGTTGCTCCGCCCGCGGACCAGATTCGATGGGCGGAACGGTCCGGTCTGGGCGAAGGTGTGTGCCGCGGAGAACGGCGTTCCGACCGCCAGCCCTTGGGCCGCCCAGTCGGCGGGGGTGACCAGCTGCTCGACCTCGATGGCGTCGCCCAGGTCGGTCAGTCCCCGCTGCTCCAGTGTGCCCACCAGTTCATCGCGATACGCCGACCCGAGGCCGGCCCAGTCCAGCGGTGCGGTGTGCAGGTTGGGGCAGGGCGCGAGGATGTAGAGCAGCTCACGGCCCTCCGGTGCCAGGCCCGGATCGGTGGCGGTAGGCCGGGTGACCAGCAGCGACGGGTCAGTCATCAGCCGCCCGCGGTAGATGATCTCATCGAAGGTGCTCTCCCATGCCTCGCCGAAGAAGATGGTGTGGTGCGCCAACTCCGTCCAGCCCGCTCCGTTGCCCGGCCGGACGCCGGCGTGCAGCACCACCGCTGAGGGCGACCAGCGCAGCGGCACGAGCCGCCGCGGGGCCCGGCCGAGCAGCTGGTGCACCACTGGCAGATCGGGCGTGAGCACCACTGCATCGGCGCCGATGCGCTCACCTGCGGCGGTGTGCACGGCAATGATGCGCTCCCCGGAGCGCTCCAAGGAGGTCACCGTGGTGTGGTAGCGCACGGTGGCACCGGCGTCGGTGGCCGCGTCGGCCATCGCCTGGGGTAGTGCCTGCATTCCCCCGCGGGGAAACCAGACCCCGGCCACCGTGTCCATGTAGGCGATCACCGCGTAGGCGCCAAGGGCGCGCTGCGGGGGCACCCCAGCGTAGAGCGCCTGGAACGAGAAGATCCGTTGCAGTCGCTGATCATGGATGAAGCGGCCGACCTGCGCGCCCAGCCGCCCGAAGCCACCCAGCGCAGCCAACATCGCCAGGTCGCGGACGGCGTCCCGGCCGGCCACCAGGTCCAGCGGGGAGTCGAAGTTGCCACCGATGAACCGCCCGATTTCGACCTGGTACAGCTTCGTCAGCCAGCGCCGCAGCCGCCGGTAGCCGTGGGCTTCCGCGGGTCCGGCCACCGCGGCGATCTCCGCTTCCATGGCATCGGCATCGGTGTGCACATCGATCACTGACCCGTCCGCGAAGCGGGCCCGGTAGGCCGGATGCAGCGCCACTAGGTCCAGGCGGGTAGTGAGCGAGTCACCCACCGCGGCCAGCGCTTCATCGACCAACTCTGGCATGGTGAGTACCGTCGGGCCGGTGTCGAGGTGATAGCCGGCGAGATCGGCCCGCCCGGCCCGGCCACCGGGATGAAGCTGGGACTCCAGGACAGTCACCTGCCGACCGGATCCGAGCAGGTGCAAGGCCGCGGCCAACCCGGCCAACCCGGCGCCGACGATGACGACGTGGTCGGTGGGTCCGGTTACGGTGCGCACAGATGCACGGTACGCGGAGGCTCCTCAGCGTTCTCTGCAGGTCGCTTGTGCCGCAAGCTCGAGCAGTCGAGCGCCGGCCGGCTCGGCCAGGTCCGCGGCGCGCAGGCTGCCCAGTGCTGAGGTGGTCAGTGTGGCGATCCGACGTTCCACCTCGGCCGCCGCCCCGAGCTCGATCAACAGTACGCGGACCTGACTCACCGTGTTCTCGTCCACTTCCGGGTCCCCGATTGCGTCCCGCAGCAGGGCAGCGGCCCTGGTGTGGCGCTTTTCGTCGGCGGCCCGCAGACCGTAGGCCAGTAGCAGCGTCCGCTTGCCCTCGCGCAGGTCGTCACCGGCAGGTTTACCGGTGACCCGAGGGTCGCCGAACATGCCCAGCAGGTCATCGCGGAGCTGGAAGGCGATACCGATGTCGACGCCGAAGCGCCGGTAGGCATGCACCAGTGTGGGGTCCGCTCCGGCGATCGCGGCCCCCAGATGCAGCGGGCGCTCCACGGTATAGGCCGCGGTCTTGTACCGGTCGATCCGCAGCGCGGTCTCGGGTGCCTCGTCGCCGCTGGCCTGGGTGCGCACATCGAGGTATTGACCAGCGAGCACCTCGGTGCGCATGGCCTGCCATACGGCATGCGCCCGGCCCAGCTGATCGGGCCACAGATCGGCACTACGCAGCATGTCGTCGGCCCAGGCCAGCGCGAGGTCGCCGAGCAGGATGGCGGTGGCCGCGCCGAACCGTTCCGGTGCGCCCGACCATCCGGCGCTGCGGTGCCGGGCCGCGAAGTCGACGTGCACGGTAGGTGCGCCGCGGCGGGTGGTGGAACCGTCCATGACGTCGTCGTGCACCAGGGCGCAGGCATGGATCAGCTCCAGGGAGCTCACCGCCCGCAGGACGGCCCGGGCCTGCGGGTCGGACGGGGAGCCCCCCGCTCCCCGCCAGCCCCACCAGGCGAAGGTCGGGCGCAGCCGCTTGCCCGGGCCGAGGACGAACGCGCTCAGCGAGTCCACCGCGGCGGCGAACTGTGGGTCGATCTGGGCCACCTCGTCCCGCTTGGTCTGCAGGAATGCCGCAAGCTCCAGGTGTATCTCGGCGCGGATGTTGTCCTCGAGCGGATGTTGATCGTCTATTGGCCCGCCGAGGGTCCGAGTCCGGACTCTGCGGGTGGCGTTCCCCCGCGCCATCGAACCTCCTGCGATTGTGGTGACGGCATCGCGTAGCGGGACCGGCACTCGCTGTGCATGCCGACGATAGGGGTCATTCGCGCCAGCATGTGCCCGGGTTCGGCCGTCGCGGTGTCCCTGGTTCGGTCGGTGGCCTCATGGGGTTCGGTATCCGGGGTGCCTCCTTGCGGCCGGCACAGCTTATGGTGTGGCAATGACGGCCGTCATCGACCGGCTCGGCGGCGACCGCCCGGTGTTCTCAGTGGAGTTTTTCCCCCCTCGCGACGACGCCGGGGAGCGCCAGTTATGGCAAGCGGTGCAGGACTTCGAACCGCTGGACCCGGCTTTCGTCTCGGTGACCTACGGCGCGGGAGGTTCCAGCCGGGATCGCACGGTGCGGATCACCGGCCGGATTGCGCAGCAGACCCCCCTGGTCCCGATGGCCCATCTCACCGCGGTGAACCACTCGGTGGCGCAACTGCGGCAGGTGATCGACAGCTATGCCGCGGCCGGCGTGCACAACGTGCTGGCACTGCGCGGGGATCCGCCCGGTGACCCGCTCGGCGACTGGGTGGCCCACCCCGACGGCGTGCACTACGCCGAGGATCTGGTCCGCCTGGTCGGCTCGCTCGGTCCGTTCTGTATCGGTGTCGCGGCCTTCCCCGAGTGCCACCCCCGCTCGCTCGACGCCGAGTCCGATGTCCGGTACCTGGTGGCCAAACTTCGAGCCGGCGCCCAATTCGCGATCACTCAAATGTTCTTCCGACCGGACGCGTATCTGCGGCTGCGGGACCGGGTAGCGGCGGCGGGCGCGGACATGGCGATGGTGCCGATTCTGCCCGGGGTAATGCCGATCACCACGTTGCGCGGCGTGCAGAAGATGGCCGAGCTCTCCGGCTGCACCATCCCCGAGGCGGTGCGTGACCGGCTGCTCGCCGTGGGTGACGATCCTGATGCGGTGCGGCAGGTAGGGGTGGACGTCGCCAGCGAGTTGTGCGAGCACTTGCTCGCCGAGGGCGCTCCAGGATTGCACTTCTACACCCTCAACCGCTCCGCCGCGACCCGCACGGTGCTGGCCAGGCTAGGCATGGCGCCGGGGCGCCCGCCCGCGGTCGTCGCCCACTGACCCGCGTCGGTGGCTCTTCAGGTACCGCCAACCCCCCTTACGGGGGGTCATTAACGGCTACCAACCTCGGTCCCGTTAGAGCGGCAGTGTCCGGCTCAACACGGCGAACTTCCGCGCGTCCCCGGTGAACTGGTATCGCCGAAGCAGGTCGGTGAACCCTATCCGGCGGTACAGTCGCCACGCTCTGGTAGGGCCTTCGGGTGTGGACAGCAACGCCCGTGGGGCGTCCACTCTGGACAGTAGCTCGGTAAGCAGGGCCCGGCCGATGCCCCTGCCCTGCGCGTCCGGATGCACGTGGAGTTCGGTGAGTTCGAAGTAGTCGGCGAGTTGGCGTCGTACCGCGCCAGGGTCGACCAGCATCAGTCCACGGCGCACCTCGTCATGCCACCACTGGCCCGCCGCACCTCGGTAGCCGTAGCCGATACCCACGAGGGTGTCGCCCTCGAAGGCGGCCGTGCACAGCCAGCCGGTCCGCAGCATGTGCTCCAGCCACATCGGGCTGCGATGACGCGCCGTGCCGGGGGGGTAGCGCATGGCGGTGACGTAGATCCGCAGCGCCTCGTCCAGCCGCATGCGTAACTGCCCGGCGGTCAAGTCAGCCAGTCGCACTGCCTCGTGGGCGGGCATCGCGGTCACCGGCGACCTCCGGTGTCTGCCGACCTCATGGCGACGCAGGTGTCGTCGGCAGCGTGCACAGGCCAATGAGACCACGCCCAGTCGCGGGTTGGTCGCCTTCCCGGGATTGGCACTTGACGGCACCGCCCCTAGAGGGGTTACTCTTGAGTCGTATCGAACATATGTTCGAACAAGGGTCCGGCGGTGGCGCGGGGGAAGCGCGCCGCCGCCGGGCTCCGCCGGCTTCCCCACGGCGGAGTCGAACCGTGTTGCCCATCACGACTCCCGACGTAGGAGGCCGACGTGGCCGCTGTTGCTCTGCCCGCCCCATCTGTCGTGCCGCGGCACGACAGACCGAAGCACGATGGAACCAGTCATTGCCCATCCAGCGTACGTATCCTGTTCGAGCAAGCTCGGCAGGGACTGCTCGACGCTGAATACGCGGAACGTCCACTAGATCGTTACGCCCAGGCGCACCGTGCGGCGCTGCGCGCGGCGGCCGCCGTGTTGGCGGCGCAAACCCTGCCGCGCCGCCGGCGTCGGCCGACCAGTGCGTGGGTGTTGCTCGCCACCGTCGCCCCAGAACTCGCTGAATGGTCGAGGCTTTTTGCCGCCAGTTCAGCCACCCGGGCGGCCGCCGAGGCCGGAGTAGCTCACCTCGTCACCGCCCGCGACGCCGACGACCTGGTCCGCCAGGCCGTCGAGTTTCTCCCCCTTGCGTGGCAGGCGGCGGCAAGGACATCCCGATGACCGCTCCGCGGCCGATGATCGACTACGGCCGGATGCTGGAGGTCATCGGTATCGAGGGCGAGCTCATGCTCAGTGCGGCAACGTCGGCGTTGCCGTCCTTGGCGCACGCCGAGGTGCCTGGCTGTCCCGATTTCACCTTGGCTGAGACCCTGCGGCACGTGGGGAGCGTGCATCGGGAGGCCCGGTTGTGGGTGCAGGACGGGCGCCGGCCCGAACGGTGGCAGCAATCACCGTCGGACGACGATCTGGTCGGTTTCGTGCGAACTGGCCTTGGTGAGTTGCTCACCGAGCTGGAGCGCCATGACCCAGCTGAGCCGTGCGACACGTGGTGGCCAGCTGATCGCGCGCACGGCTTCTGGCGGCGGCGGATTGCTCACGAGACCACCGTCCACCGGGTCGACGTCGAAGCTGCGGCCGGCGGCCCGGTACACGCCATTGAGCCCGACGTGGCATTGGATGGCGTTGACGAGCTGTTATTTCTGTGGTTCGGCCACCACCTCGGTGAGTTGCGCTTGTCCTCCCCCCAACCGGGTACGGTCGCGCTTTCGGCAGCGAATCGGCATTGGTTGGCGGTGTTCGAACCGGGCCACTCCGTCGCTCGGCGAGTGGGGGAGGCCGATGCGCGATCCGCGGACGCGATGGTCAGTGGCACGCCCACCGAGGTCTATCTCTGGTCGTGGGGTCGGCTACCGGACCAGTCAGTCCGAATCTCCGGCGATCAGGACGCCGTCGCTCGGCTGTGGACACTCGTACGCCTGGCCACGCAGTGAGGCGGCTGTCTGAGCTGGGTGTCAAGCGCGAATCCGTAGCCCGCGGGGGGTGGCGCGGAACCCCGCCTCCCGCAGCAGGTCGGCCAGCGCGGATCCTAGTGCTGCCTCGCCGTCGGCCCGCTCCACGGACAGCGAACCCAACCAGCCGTGCTGTACCGTGCCGGCGAGGGCGTGTACGGCAGCCCGCAAGGTGCCGGTGTCCTCAGTGAAGGACAGCAGTGACCGTCCCCCGCGCTCGACGTAGAGCACGGCGGCACCGTCCACCAGGACGGCTAGGGCCCCGGCTTTGCGTCCGGGGCGGTGGTGCACCTCCCCTACGGTGGGTGGCCACGGTAGGGCAGCTCCATAGGGCTGGGCGGGATCAGTGGCGGCCAGGACCACCGTGGTGATGCCGTTACTGGGCTGGCTCACGGCGCGCAACCGGTCGATGGCTCCCGGGACGGCGAACTGCGCCGCGCCAAGTCCTTCGATGACATACCCCCGTCGGCACCGGCCGGATTCCTCCATCGCCCGCAACACCTGGTAGACGCCGGCAAAGCCGCCTACGACTCGTTCGGTATCCAGCGCCCCTCTGGTGAGGACCCCGTGGCGTTCGAGGAACGTCTCCGCTCGGGCGTGCGCCCGTTGGGTTGGGTCGGGTTGGGGCACCGGCTGTGACAGTGGTGGTGAGGACAGTGGTGTAGGGGACTGTGGCGGATGGGCTACCGGTGACAGCGACCAGCGTCCTGCGGCCGTGGACGGACCGGCGCGGGAGGGCATCGGCGCTCGACCCGTCCGCATGCGGGCGTAGCGCCCGCGTGGTGCGGATCGGCGTGGCCGGTGTGTGGCCGAGCGGCCGGACACCAGGGTTCGTAGCGGCGCCAGCGAATCGTTGGTGAGCAACCCCGCCCACACCAGGTCCCACAATGCCGCGACCACGTCGGCGTCACCAGGCACCGGCTCATGATCGGCGAGCAGACACTGACTGGTGCGGTCCGCGAGCTGGCGGAAGAATAACGCGCCACCCCCAGCTGGGACCCAGCCCAGCGTGTGCAGCACGGCGCGGTGGATCGGCGTGAGCGCAAGCTGGTCCTCGAGGTCCGGCAACACCAGATCAGCCAGGTCGGTGGGAGCCAGCGCGATCCACCCGTCGGCACCGGGCAGCGACCCGCAGCCGATCCAGGTCACCTCACCGGACGTGGTGAGCTCATCGAGGAGGGCGGGGAAGTAGCCAGGCAGCCGCGCCGGCAGCAGCAGCGATTCCAGCGCACTGGCTGGTACCGGCGCACCAGCCAACTGCTCCACTGCGCTCAGCACGTCCTCCGGAGTGGGCGCGCGACGCCGCCGCGCCGGGCCGCTGGATCCCTTCCAGGACTCGATGCCATGCCAGGCGGGCAGGAACCGCCCCAGAGCGGCTTGCTCGACCGGCTCCACCTCGGCCCGTAACCGGGCCAGCGAGGCTCGCCGCAACCGCCGCAATACGTCGGCATGGCAGTACTCGGTGCCCCCACCGCCGAGCTCGACCGGGCGCAGCTCGCCACGAACCAGGGTGCCAGCCCGGGTCATCCGATCCAGTACCGCGCCCACCACGGCGACCCCGAGTCCGAAGCGATCTGCGGCGCCGGCCGCGGTGAATGGCCCGCGCGTTCTGGCGTAACGCAACACCAGATCCCCGAGTGGGTCGGCGACCGGTTCGGTGAACGCCTCCGGCACCCCCACCGGCAGGGCCACCCCCAGTGCGTCGCGCACCCGCCCAGCGTCCTCAATTGCCAGCCAACGCTGTTGGCCGGCAATCCGCACAGTGATCGCCCGGCGGGCCGCGCGGAGCTCGGTGAGCCATTCCGGGGCGATCCCGCGTTGCGCGGCCTCGGCGTCAGTGAGGTCACCCAGCGCGCGGAGCACATCGGCTGTGCCCTCGACGTCCCGGGCATGCCGGTCGGGATCGATGCGCTGCAGCTGTGTCTCCACCTCGGCGAGCACCTCGGGGTCGAGCAGCTCGCGGATTGCCTCGGTGCCCAGCAGCTCCGCCAGCAGGGTCGAGTCGAGCGCGAGCGCGGCGGCCCGGCGCTCGGCCAGGGGGGCGTCGAGCTCGTAGAGGAACATCCCGACGTAACCGAACAGCAGGCTGCGGGCGAACGGTGATGGCGACGGGGTGGCGACCTCCACCACCCGTACCCGCCGGGCTTGTACCTCGGACATCAGCTCGCGCAGCCCGGGCAGGTCGTAGACGTCCTGCAGGCATTCCCGCATCGCTTCCAGCACCACCGGGAACTGCTCGTACTTCGAGGCAACAGTGAGCAGCTGGGCTGAGCGCTGCCGCTGCTGCCACAGCGGTGTTCGGCGCCTGGGGTCGCGGCGGGGTAGCAACAGGGACCGTGCGGCGCACTCCCGAAACCGGGCGGCGAACAGCGCCGAACCACTCACCTCGGCCACCACGAGTTGCTCCACCTCGTCGGGGTCGAGCAGCACGTCCTCGGCGGTGGGCAGCACCTCGGCTCCGTCCGCGTCCAGCGCGTCGGGCAGCCGCAGCACGATGCCGTCGTCGGCGCCGGCGACCTGTGCCTCGACCCCGTGCCGTTCCCGTAGCCGGGCGCCGATCGCCAGCGCCCATGGCCCGTTGACCTGCGCACCGAACGGGGAGTGCACCACCATCCGCCAGTCGCCCAATTCGTCGCGGAAACGCTCCACCACGACGGTGCGGTCATCGGGCACGTGCCCAGTGGCCTCCCGCTGCTCGCGAAGGTAGGACAGCAGGTTGTCTGCCGCCCAGGCGTCTAGCCCGACTGCTTCGATGCGGTTGCGTGCGGCGGCTCCGGCGATGCTCAGCTCGCGGACGAACGCGCCCAGCGCCCGTCCCAACTCCAGGGGCCGGCCCGGCGCGTCGCCCTTCCAGAACGGCATGCGGGCCGGCTCGCCCGGTACGGGCAGCGCGATGACCCGGTCGTGGGTGATGTCGAGGATCTTCCATGAGGTCGAGCCGAGCAGGAATGTGTCGCCCACCCTGGACTCGTACACCATTTCCTCGTCGAGCTCACCGACCCGCGAGCCCGGCCCGTCGGCACCGCCGGGGGTCATCACGGTAAACAGTCCCCGGTCCGGGATGGTGCCACCGGAGGTGACCGCCAGCCGTTGGGCCCCGGGCCGCCCACGCAGCTCGTCGCTGACCCGGTCCCAGACGATCCGCGGGCGTAGCTCGCCGAACTCCTCTGACGGGTAGCGCCCCGCCAGCATGTCCAGGACGGCGTGCAGGGCTGAGTCGGGAAGTGCCGAGTACGGCGCGGCGCGGCGGACCAGAGTAGCAAGATCGTCGACGGTCCACGGATCCAGCGCGACCATGGCCACCACGTGTTGGGCGAGCACGTCGAGGGGGTTGCGGGAGTAACGCAGCGCCTCGATCATCCCGCTGGTCATCCGTTCCGCGATCACGGCGCACGAGACCAGGTCACCGCGGAACTTGGGGAAGACCACGCCCCGGGATACCGCACCCACCTGATGGCCGGCCCGGCCGATTCGCTGCAGGCCCGACGCCACCGTCGGGGGTGCCTCGATCTGCACCACCAGCTCCACCGCGCCCATGTCGATGCCCAGCTCGAGCGACGAGGTGGCGACCACGCACGGCAACCGGCCGGACTTGAGCTCCTCCTCGACCAGGGTTCGCTGCTCGCGTGACATCGACCCGTGATGCGCCTTGGCGAGCACGGTGGGAGCACCGCCAGCGAGTCCGGCTTGGCCCAGCAGTTCGGCCGGCATGCGGTCTCGGGGTCTGGCGGGTTCGTCGGCAGCCAGCTCGTTGAGCCGGGCGGTGAGCCGCTCGGCCAGCCGGCGCGAGTTGGCGAACACGATCGTCGAGCGGTGGGCGCGCACGAGTTCGAGTACCCGCTGCTCCACTGCGGGCCAGATCGAGGCCCGGTGGTCAGCCGCCCCGTCAGCGTCCCCGACGACCTCGCCCAGTGCTGACATATCCGGCACCGGCACCTGCACCGAGACCTCGATCGTCTTGGCCGACGCCGGCTGCACCACCTGCACCGGTCGATTCCCGGCAAGGAAGGCGCTGACCTCCTCAACAGGACGCACGGTGGCGGACAGGCCGATCCGCTGGGCGGGTTTGTCCAGCAGCGCGTCCAGCCGCTCTAGGGACAGCGCCAGGTGCGCACCGCGTTTGGTGGCGGCCACGGCGTGTACCTCGTCAACGATCACAGTGTGCACCCCGCGCAGCGACTCCCTGGCCGCCGAGGTGAGCAGCAGGAACAGCGACTCCGGGGTGGTGACGAGCACGTCGGGCGGGGTTCGGGTGAAGGCGCGGCGCTGCTCGGCCGGGGTGTCGCCGGTGCGCATCCCCACCCGGATGTCCGGCATCGGCAGGCCTAACCGGTGCGCGGCCTGCCGGATGCCGGCCAACGGAGAACGCAGGTTGCGCTCGACGTCCACCGCCAAGGCCTTGAGTGGCGAGAGGTAGAGCACCCGGCACCGCCGTGCCGGCTGGTCCGGGGGCCCCATGACGGCCAACCGATCCAGCGCCCAGAGGAACGCGGCGAGGGTCTTGCCGGATCCGGTGGGCGCCACCACCAGCGCATGGTGCCCGTCGGCGACCGCGTCCCACGCGCCCTGCTGCGCCGGGGTTGGCGCAGCGAAGGCCCCGGTGAACCAGTCCCGGGTGGCGGGGGAGAAGCGGTCGAGTGCGTTCACCTGTCCATCATGACGTGACGCATCAGTGTCTGCCCTTCACGAAGGGGCGCTTGTCTGAGCCGTCCACGTTATTCCTATCCCTAATGAAATCCCGCATCAACTCATCGAACTCTGGAACGCCACCGCGATTGCAGTCCACGATGATGCCCATGTTCTGGGCCAGGCCCCACACGGGCAATTCCGGATCGAATGTGGCGTTTCTGTTGCGAGCCGCATGCACCAGGATCACGAAACCATCGTAATCATCATTCTCAATCGTCTGCAGATTTTGCAAAACGGCGGCTTTGTCAATCTTTTTCTTGCCTAGCATCAGTCGTCCTCCGGGTCTGAATGTGCCATTGTTGGGCAGGATGATCATATCAGGGTTGAGGCTTGCGCCCCACCATTCCGGCGGAGTGCGGCATGACCGTTGACCAGGATGGTGCGCAGCCGACCGACGTCTGCCATTCGCCGTTCGGCCAAGTGGTCGGCGGCGACAGCTGGCGGTATGCTGTTCAGCTCGGCCAGCTCGAAGATCTCCCGGGTGGTGTCGAAGATCCGGGCGACCCGGGCTTTGGCCCGTTCGAAGTCGAAGCCCTCGATCTCGTCGGCGACTTGGACGACTCCGCCGGAGTTCACCACGTAGTCGGGCGCGTAGAGGATGCCCCGCTCGTCGAGTAGTTTCTCCACGCCGGGGTGCTCCAGTTGGTTGTTCGCGCCACCGCACACCACTTTGGCCCGCAGTGCGGTCACCGTGGGATCGTCCAACGCCGAGCCGAGCGCGCATGGGGCGTAGACGTCGATCCGCTCGTGGACCAATGCCCCGGTGTTCGGCGCCACGACCACCTCGGGGTGCGCGGCGCGGATCCGCTCGATCGCTTGGGTACTGACGTCGGCCACGATCACCTCTGCGCCGTCGTCGAGTAAATGGTCTACGAGAAGTCTGCCGACCTTGCCGACCCCGGCGACGCCCACCCGACGTCCGGATAGGGTCGGCGCACCCCAGACGTGTTCGGCGGCCGCGCGCATGCCCTGGAAGACGCCGAAGGCGGTCAGGATCGAGGAGTCGCCGGCGCCCCCGTGGGCCAATGAGCGTCCGGTGACGAAGTCGGACTCCCTGGCGACGATGTCCATGTCCGCAACATAGGTGCCGACGTCGCAGGCGGTGATGTAGCGACCACCCAGCGACTGCACGAAACGCCCGTAGGCGCGCAGCAGCACCTCGGTCTTGTCCCGGGCCGGGTCGCCGAGGATGACGGCCTTGCCGCCGCCGTGGTCTAGCCCGGCGAGCGCGTTCTTGTAGGACATTGCGCGGGACAGGTGCAGCACGTCGGCCAGGGCGTCCTCCTCGGCGGGGTAGGGATGGAAGCGGGTGCCGCCGAGCGCCGGTCCCAGTGCCGTGGAGTGGATGGCGATGATCGCGCGGAGCCCGGAGGGTTCGTCGTGACAAAAGACGACCTGCTCGTGGTCGCCGGATCGGAAGACGTCGGTCACGATGGTGGCCCCTCCCCACTGTCGGTGGCGCACGCTGCTGTGCGCAGCGTATGCCTGTATCGGTCGCAGCTGGCCTGGGCAATGGATGGCACCATCTGTCGGGTAGTGGTCGGACGAGGAGCGCAGGGGGAGATCATGCGGGTGACCGGAGTTGGCCACGCCGGGTTGTTCATCGAGACAGCCGCCGGCAGCGTGCTCTGCGATCCCTGGATGAACCCGGCTTTCTTCGGCTCGTGGTTCCCTTTCCCGGACAACAGCGACCTGGACTGGGATGCCCTCGGGCAAGCTGACTACCTCTACATCTCGCATCTGCACCGGGACCACTTCGATGCGCAGCTACTGCGCCGGCACGTGCGCAAGGGCACTACGGTGCTGCTGCCGGACTACCCGACCGACGAGCTGCGGCGTGAGCTCGCTGGTCTGGGGTTTCGGACCTTCCTGGGCACGACGTCAGGTGTCCCGGTGCAACGCGACGGGTTGCGCATTATGATCACGTCACTGACCGGGCCCGGTGACGGGCCGATTGGCGACTCGGCGCTGTCGCTGGACGACGGTCGCACCGTGATCCTCAACCAGAACGATGCTCACCCGCTGGACATTGAACAGCTCCGGAACTTTGGCGAGGTGCACGGGTACTTCACCCAGTTCTCCGGCGCAATCTGGTGGCCGATGGTCTACGACCTGCCGCAGGGCGCGCGGCGGGAGTTCGCGCGCCGCAAGCGGGCCGGGCAGACCGACCGTGCGCTGCGTTATATCGACGCTGTGGGCGCCGCGCACGTGTTCCCCACTGCGGGCCCACCTTGCTTTCTTGATGAGGAGCTCTTCGAGCTCAACGGCGTCGGCCGCGACGGGGACAGCATCTTCACCGACCAGAGGGAGTTCCTGGCTGAGCTGCGCTCGGCGCGCCCTAAGGTGTCGGCGCACCTGCTGTTACCGGGAAGTGTCGCCGAGCTGGACGGGTCGCGCTGTGCGCTCACCCACCGGTACTCGCCTTCCATGATCAAGTATATCTTCGACGAGAAGGCCGCTTACCTGCGTGAATACCAGGCTCGTGCGCAGCCTGTCCTGGCGCGAGAGCGGGCCAGCCGGGCACCGGTGCCCGCTGACCTGCTCGAGCAGCTCAAACAGTGGTGGGAGCCGCTGCTCACGCGAGCCGAGCACATCTGCGCCGGAGTCGGTGGCCCCGTTCGCCTGGACGTCGGTGAACGCTCACTGGTGGTCGACTTCACCACTCGTGAAGTGCGCGAGTTCGCCGGCGAGCACTGTCGCTACCGGCTGTCCACCTCAGCGGAACTGGTCGCCACCAACCTGGCTCGCCGCGAGGTGGACTGGTCGAACAGCCTGTTTTTGTCGCTGCGGTTTCGGGCCAGCCGGGTCGGCCAGTACAACGAGTTCGTCTACATCTTCTTCAAATGCCTGTCACCGGAGCGCATCGACTACGTCGAGAACTGGTACGACGAGCGCAACGACGACGGCGCGGACGTCACCCTGGACGGTTGGCTGGTGCAACGCCGCTGCCCGCATCTGCGCGCTGACCTGGCCAAGTTCGGCAGCGTCTCCGACGGGATCCTCACTTGCGCCCTGCACGGCTGGCGCTTCGATCTAGCCACGGGTCGCTGCCTGACCGCGGCGGACCACCCAATTCGCGCCACCCGGATCAGCGACCCCGCTGCTGCCACCACCAGCGGATGAGCACCGCCAGGGCGCAGAGCAGGCCGAACAGGATCACCAGCTGCCCGGTAGTGGAGGACAGCCCGGTCGGGTCGTCCGAGGTGAACACCCCATCACGATAGCTGGAGGCGGTTACCTAATCTGGACGAATGCGGATAACCCACTTCCGGCATCGGATGGACGAGGAGTTCGGCCCGATCAGGGCGGCCGCGCTGGCTCATGACCACGTGTTCGCCGAGCTCGGCGGCCGGACGGTGGACGGGGCGCTGGACGCGGGAATGGACACTAAGCGGGTCTGGGAGGTGGTGTGTGTCACCTTCGATGTTCCCGAAGAGCGGCGCTGACCAGCTGGTAAGCGCCGCAAGCCAGCACCCCGGCGTGTCGGTCTCAACATCGAACACGTGTTCGTCTAGGGTGTTGTCCACAGCCGGATGCTTGTCCACAGATCCGGCGTGGGTTGCCGCAAAGTGTCGGTCCTACCGCCTAGCGTCGGCCTAGACCCAGCAGAACCGAGTAGCGAGGTGGACCGTCAGATGGCACCAGCACTGGACCGGGAGAAGGCGCTCGAGATCGCCTTGGCCCAGATCGACAAGCAGCACGGCAAGGGTTCGGTGATGCGCCTCGGCGAGGAAGGCCGCGCGCCCATCGAGGTGATCCCTACCGGCTCCATCGCGTTGGATGTGGCGCTGGGAATTGGTGGTCTGCCCCGCGGCCGGGTCGTGGAGGTGTACGGCCCGGAGTCCTCCGGCAAGACGACGGTCGCGCTGCACGCGGTGGCCAATGCCCAGCGGGCCGGTGGGATCGCCGCGTTCATCGACGCCGAGCACGCGCTGGATCCCGACTACGCGAAGGCGCTCGGTGTGGACACCGACGCCCTGCTGGTCTCCCAGCCCGACACCGGGGAACAGGCGCTGGAGATCACGGACATGCTGATTCGCTCCGGCGCGCTGGATGTGGTGGTCATTGACTCGGTGGCGGCCCTGGTGCCGCGGGCGGAAATCGAGGGCGAGATGGGCGACGCGCACGTCGGCCTACAAGCTCGGCTGATGAGCCAGGCGCTGCGAAAGCTTACTGGTGCGCTGAGCAACTCGGGTACCACCGCGATCTTCATCAACCAGCTCCGGGAGAAGGTCGGGGTCTTCTTCGGTTCACCGGAGACCACTACGGGTGGTAAAGCGCTAAAGTTCTATGCCTCAATACGGCTGGATATCCGCCGGATCGAGACGCTCAAGGACGGCGCCGATGCGGTAGGTAACCGGACCCGCGTCAAGGTGGTGAAAAATAAATGCGCGCCTCCGTTCAAACAAGCAGAATTCGACATTCTGTATGGTCATGGAATCAGCAAGGAGGGCTCGCTGATCGATCTGGGTGTGGAACAGGGCGTCATCCGCAAGTCGGGTTCTTGGTACACCTATGAGGGCGACCAGCTGGGCCAGGGCAAGGAGAACGCTCGCAAGTTCCTCGGTGACAACCCGGATATCGCTGCCGAGATCGAAAAGCGGATCAAGGACAAACTCGGCATCGGGGCGAAGCTGGACGACGACCAGACCGTGTCGGCTCCGGTGGAGTTCTGATGCCTCCGGCTCGCATTGAGGTGTCAGGAGCTGCGATGAGCAAGTGCAGTCCCGGCGCCGACGGGCTCGCCCGGGACGATTCCCCGGATGCCAGGACCATGGCTCCGGCAGCGGAGGTGCAGGCGATCTGCCTGCGGCTGCTCACGGCGCGGCCACGCAGCCGGGCCGAGCTGGCCGATGCACTGCGCAGGCGCGAGATCCCTGAGGAGGTCAGCGAGCCAGTGCTCGACCGACTGAGCGAGGTGGGTCTGGTGGATGACGCCGCCTTCGCCGAGTCTGCGGCTCATTCCGGGCACCAACACCGGGGCCTGGGGAGAAGAGCGCTGCGCGCCGAGCTCCGGCGTCGAGGAGTGTCGAGCGAGATTGCGGATCAGGCGGTGGCCGGGGTGGAACCCGACGATGAGGAGCAGCGGGCCCGCGAACTGGTCCGGCGCAAGCTCCGTACCAGCATCGTGCGGGACGCCAGCACGTTAGCGCGCAAACTGAGCAAGATGCTGGTCCGCAAAGGGTACTCCGCGGCGCTGGCGTGGCGTGTGGTGCGCGACGAGCTTGGCCCGGAAGCCTGGCCCGCCGAGGTCGAGCCCTATCCCGACTGACCACTGCCTGACTGACCACCGGATGATTCGCCGGAGGCGATGAACTCGACGCCGGTGGGAAGGTCGCCGTGGTCGTGCGCGTCTTTCAGCAGCTGCAACAGTGTGGAGCGGAACTCCTGTGCGGCTCGGGTCGGGTGCACATCGGTGCGGTGCGCAAGCGTGATTGTTCGGATCGGAGTCGGCGGCACGAATGGCACACCACGAAGCTTGGGACGTTCCAGGAGAACCATGCTGGGGACCACGGCGATCCCGAGGCCGGCTTGGACGAAGCTGAGTACCGCGTCCATCTCACCCCCCTCAATGGCGAACTGTGGCTGGAACCCAGCTCGTTGACAAGCTGCGAGGGTCATTGACCTGAGGTCGTAGCCCTCCCGGAACATCACCAGTGGACGGTCCCGGAGATCCTCGATCCGGAACGAGTCATGGTCGAGGTACAGGTTGTGCGGCACGGCGACCACGAGCTGCTCGCGAAGGATCGGGACGGTATCCAGGGCGGGATCCCCCCGGTACACCGGAGAGGTGATCATCGCTAGGTCGATGGCTCCCTCGGCGAGTTGCCGGACCAGATCTCGGGACCCGCTTTCATCGATGACGAGTTGGATTCCCGGGTAGCGGGCGCGGAAGGAGGCGAGTGCGTGGGCCAGCGGCCCGGTGCAGAGGCTTGGCGTGGCACCGAGCCGTAGCCGTCCCTGGCGAAGCTCGGCTAGCTCGTGCACCTGCAACCGGGCGGTCTCGACGTCTGCCAGGATTCGCTTGGCGAAGGGCACGAGCACCTCCCCGGCCGGGGTGAGCGACACGTTCCCTCGGGCTCGATGGAACAGCTCACTGCCCAGTTCCCGCTCCAGGCAATGGATCTGTTTGCTCAGCGACGGCTGGGCAACGTGCGTGAGCGCGGCTGCCCGGGTGAAGTGGCGGGTCCGCGCGACGGCGAGGAAGTACACCAGTTGCTGGAGCTGCACCACGATAACCTAACACTATCGAGACGAGCGCGACCATATCTTGGACCTGTGCCACCGACGTGGCTTACCGTCAGTTATCACTGCGCGACCCCTCTGCTCGTGGCGATGGTGCCGGCTGCGGCCGTCGCCGTGAGCTGCACGACCACGCTGGCCTGTTCCCCGATCTGAATCGATGTCATGACCACTACCTCCTCTTCCCCGCCATCGGGCGGTGGCCTGCCTGGTCGGGCCCTGCCTGGTCCAGTGCTGCCTGGTCGGGCGGCGATCTCCGCACGGACCTTGCGCACCGACCGATGGTGGGTGTCACCCTTGGTGACCGCCATCGTGCTGGGTGTGTTCGTCATCTACACGACGATCCGATTGTTCATGCGGGATCACTACTGGGTGGGTGAGTACCACTATCTGACGCCGCTGTACTCGCCGTGTCTGAGCAGCTCGTGCGCGCCAGGGTCGTCTCATTTCGGAACTCCGTTACCGGCGTTTCCGCTGGCGTTGCCACTGCCGATCCTCATTTTCCCGATCCTCGCCGGATTCCGAGCCAGCTGCTACTACTATCGCAAGGTTGGCTACCGAGCTTTTTTGCTGTCGCCGCCCGGATGCGCAGTGGCTGAGCCGGCGAAGAAATACACCGGTGAGACTCGCTTCCCGCTCATTCTGCAGAATTTTCACAGGTATTTCTTCTACATTGCCAGTGTATTATTATTGATCAATACTTATGACGCCGTGCTGGCGTTTCTCCCTGCTGGCGGTGGATTTGGAGTTGGTCTGGGCTCGCTGATACTGCTGATCAACGTCACCATGCTATGGTTGTACTCGCTGTCCTGTCATGCGTGTCGGCACGTTTTCGGAGGTCGGCTCAAGCACTTCTCCAAGCATCCCATGCAGTACTGGTTTTGGACGCAGCTGTCCAAGCTCAACGGGCGCCACATGCAGTTCGCCTGGACGTCGCTGATCACGGTGATGCTGACGGACTTCTACATCATGGCCGTCTCCGCCGGCTGGATAACCGACCTGCGACTGTTCAACTGACGGTGCTTGTTCAACTGCCTGGTCAACCTGAACTGTTCACCCGAAGCTTGTTCGACCTACGAGGAATCCGATACCTATGACCGAGATCGAGCGCCACGCGTATGACGTCGTGGTGATCGGCGCGGGCGGCGCCGGGCTACGCGCCGCGATCGAGGCCCGCGAGCTGGGCAAGCGCACCGCTGTTGTCTGCAAGTCCTTGTTCGGCAAGGCCCACACCGTGATGGCGGAGGGAGGTATCGCGGCGTCGTTGGGCAACGTGAACTCACGGGACAGCTGGCAGGTCCATTTTCGCGATACCATGCGCGGGGGTAAGTTTCTCAACAACTGGCGGATGGCCGAGCTGCACGCGAAAGAAGCGCCGCAGCGGGTATGGGAGCTGGAGACCTACGGCGCATTGTTCGACCGTACCAAGGACGGCAAGATCAGCCAGCGGAACTTCGGTGGCCACGAGTACCCGCGGCTGGCGCATGTAGGTGATCGAACGGGTCTGGAGTTGATCCGCACGTTACAGCAGAAGATTGTTTCGCTGCAGCAGGAGGATTTTGCCCAACATGGCGATTATGAGGCCAATCTCAAGGTTTTCGCCGAGTGCACGGTAACGGACCTCCTCAAGGATGCCGACATGATCTCCGGGGTATTCGGCTACTGGCGTGAGACTGGCCGCTTCGTTCGGTTCGATGCGCCTGCTGTGGTGCTCGCCACTGGCGGTATCGGAAAGGCTTTTAAGGTTACCAGTAACTCTTGGGAGTACACCGGGGACGGGCATGCGCTGGCGCTTCGTTGCGGCGCTTCGTTGATTAATATGGAGTTCGTCCAGTTCCACCCTACCGGGATGGTGTGGCCGCCCAGTGTTAAAGGGATCCTGGTCACGGAATCGGTCCGTGGCGACGGTGGTGTATTGCGGAATTCTGAGAACAGGCGTTTTATGTTCGACTATATCCCCGAAGTCTTCAAGCACCAGTACGCGACATCGGAGCACGAGGCGGATCGCTGGTATGACGATCCGGACAACAACCGGAGACCACCGGAGTTGCTGCCGCGTGACGAGGTTGCGCGGGCGATCAACTCTGAGGTCAAGGCGGGTCGCGGGTCACCGCATGGCGGGGTTTTCCTTGACGTCTCCACCCGGCTGCCCGCCGCGGTGATCATGAAGCGACTTCCCTCGATGTATCACCAGTTCAAAGAGCTGGCCGACGTCGACATCACGGCTGGGCCCATGGAGGTTGGCCCGACGTGCCACTACGTGATGGGAGGCGTGGAGGTCAACCCGGACACCGGGGCAGCGTCGGTGGGCGGACTCTTCGCAGCTGGGGAGGTCGCCGGTGGGATGCACGGCTCGAATCGGCTGGGCGGTAACTCGCTGTCGGATCTCCTCGTGTTCGGGCGGAGGGCTGGCCTTGGGGCGGCAACCTACGTGGAGTCGCTCAACGGTCCGCGACCGTCAGCCCGCGAGTCCGACGTCGAGGCCGCAGCTGCGCGGGCGATTGCGCCATTCGATACGGGGACTCTCAGCGAGAGTGCAGAGAATCCCTACCTGCTTCAGCAGGAACTCCAGCAGACCATGAACGATCTGGTCGGCATTATTCGCACAGCAGATGAGATACAACGTGCGCTCAACAAACTCGGAGAGCTGCGCCGGCGAGCTCAACACGTCGTGGTGGAAGGTCACCGCCAGTTCAATCCCGGTTGGCACCTTGCGCTGGATCTGCGAAACATGCTCGCGGTAAGCGAGTGCGTCGCGCGGGCCGCGCTGGAGCGTACCGAGAGCCGGGGCGGGCATACCCGAGACGATTTCCCGCTGATGGAGCCGCAATGGCGGCATGTCGTATTGGTATGCACACAGCACACCCACAGGGCCGAAGGTGGCGTTTGCGTCGAACGCAAGGAGCAGGTTCCGATACGCGCGGACCTGAGTGAGCTGTTCGAGCTCGACGAGCTGAAGAAGTACTTCACCGCCGACGAGCTCCCGGGAAGGATGGACTGACATGGGCAACCAGCGGCGCTTCCGGGTGTGGCGGGGTGACACCGACGGCGGGAAGCTCGTCGACTTTGATATTGAGGTCAATGAGGGGGAGGTGGTCCTTGACGTGATCCACCGCCTGCAGGCCACCCAGGCTCCCGATCTCGCGGTGCGATGGAATTGCAAAGCGGGCAAGTGTGGATCGTGCAGCGCCGAGATCAATGGCCGGCCGCGCCTGCTGTGCATGACGCGGATGTCCACGTTGCCACCTGGCCAGCCGGTAACAATCACTCCGATGCGGACCTTCCCCATTATCCGTGATCTCGTGACTGACGTTTCATACAACTACGAGAAGGCGCGTGAGGTGCGTTCGTTCATGCCACCCAAGGGTGTGCAGCCAGGCGAGTACCGGATGCAGCAGGTGGACGTGGAGCGCTCGCAGGAGTTCCGCAAGTGCATCGAGTGTTTTCTATGCCAGAACACTTGTCATGTGATCCGCGACCATGAGGAGAACAAGGAAAAATTTTCCGGGCCGCGTTTCCTCATGCGCATCGCGGAACTGGACATGCACCCGTTGGATGGCGCCGATGAGGAAGGCGTGGATCGCAAACGGGACGCGCAGGACGAGCATGGTCTGGGATTGTGCAACATCACCAAATGCTGCACGGAGGTCTGCCCGGAACACATCAAGATTACGGACAATGCCTTGATCCCGATGAAGGAGCGGGTGGTCGATATCCGCTTCGACCCGCTGGCCCGGCTGTTCCGCCGCAATCGGGGGTAGGCCAGCATCAGGGGTAGGTCAGCGCAGCGCAGGGGGGCTGGGGGCGTGCGGTGGATGGCCAGCGGAGCCTGGGTTCGGGGCTGCGTGGCGGCGGTGGAGGGTGACGGCAGCCAGGGCGAGTATAAGGATGCCGACAACGACGGCGTCGCGTACCGTGACCAGTTGGATGCGGATAAGAGCTTCGGCAAACAGGTAGCCGCCGAGAGCGATCAGCATGGGGCCGGCGGATCGTTCGATGCACTCGCGCAAGCGTTCGTTGATCCGGAGGCCGAGAGACATCCCCAGCTGGGAGACGATGAGTGTTTGGATGGCGATGATGGCAACGAGGGTGGCGGGTGTGGTCAGGTCGGCGCCGAGACCGAGGCTGAAGCCGATCGCCAGCTCGTCGAGACTGATCGATAACGCAAGCCCGATGAGGGCCAGACCGCGCGCGCTGGTGAGTCGCCGTGCCTTCGCGACCTCGTCATCATTGCTGTCGTCATCGTCGGACCACCAGAGGTAGCCGCCAAGGACAATGAGCAGGGCGCTGGAGAAGTAGTCGGCGACGTTCCCGACCGTGTGGCCGAGGGATGCGCCAAGGGCGAGACCCACCAGTGGCATCCCCCCCTCGAATATGATGAATACCGCGGAGATCCGCCATCGGGTCGAGCCGGAGAGTCGGCTCGTGCCCACCGCAGCGGCGATCGCGAACGTATCCACGCCCAGCGGTAACACGAAAGCAAGTAAACTAAGAACGTTGGTCATGGGTCGAATTGTCTCCAATCTTCTGCCGTCATTGGTATTTCTCTGCGAAAAGTACAGCTTGGGGCAATGTTCATCGAGAGAATCGCTTGAACTTGTCGCCAAGATGACGAAGGAACGCGCCGGGCGGTGCTTTTCGGGCAGCGCTGAGTTTCTGAGAGTCGACTAGGCCGAACAGGCTAATCTGTCCGGCCGTTCAGTGTCATCGCCGGGCCGGTCGGCGCCCGAAAATTACCGGTGAGCGCAGCCGGCCAACCAGAATCCTCAGGTCATGGTGACATCAGGGCGGACCTCTTGTAGAGTTCCTTGTGGGGTAACTTGGGCTTCCCTTCGCGGATCGTCAACCAAGGGAATCCTTCGTTGATTGAGGTACTGTGGCTTCTATGCTAGGATCATTTGCTAAGACCGCGCTCTTTGTGTTGCCATTGGGTCTGGATGTGTTGTCCGTCTCGACTGCACTTGGTACCCTCGGATTAACCGGTTGGGCGCGATGGCGGGTGTCATTAGTGCTCGCTAGCTGCCAGGTCGGCGCGATGTTTATCGGCTTGGTCCTCGGCGCGGAACTCGCCGAGGCGGTCGGAGAGCCGGCAGGATATGTCGGTGCCGGTGTCTTCATCGTGCTGGGCGCCTATCTTCTGCTGGACCGGGACACTCGTGAGGGTGAGCGCGTCCGCAAGCAGATGAGCGAGAGCGTCTTCGGGCTCATCGGGCTCGGTATCTCGATCAGCCCGGATGAACTCGCGGCCGGGCTCGGTCTTGGTCTAGCCCATATTCCGGTAGCCGCCGGCTTCGTTGCTATCGCTCTGCAGGGATTGCTCGCCTCTCAGGTCGGATTGTTTCTCGGGGCACAGGTCGGTGAACGATTCCGCGAGGCGGCCGGGCGGCTCGTCGCCATCGGTTTGCTCCTGATTGGCTGCTACCAGCTCACGGAGCAGCTGCTCGGCGGGTGAGTGGTGCCAGCATGGCTGGAGCCAGGCCAACGGGCCAGGTCAACGGGCCAGGTCAACCGGGTACTGGTGGGTTGGGTATCGGGGTGCCGAGGTATTCACCGTAGAGGCGGGCCCACGTGCCATCGTCGATCGCGCGGCGCAGCACCGCGGTGATCCGTTGGTGGAGTACCGGGTCGCCCGGCGGCAGGCCGATGCCGTACTCGGTGGTCCCTTGGTGCACCAGGTATGGACCCGCGATGCCCATCGTTGCGGTTCCCGGTGGGGTGATCTCATCGCCGAGTAGGAGATCCACGTCACCCCGGCTCAGTGCCGGCTCACGGTTACTTGCGGCCAGCGGCTTGAAGCTCGTCCGGGTAGGATCCACCCCTAGGTCCTGGGCGATTAGGCCGACCAACGCGATGTCGAACCCGGTGTAGCCACCCGAATCCGGCGAGCGCTGCGCCCGCCCGGGCGCTTGCGCAACAGCGACGATGAGGTTGCCGCGCTGGGTAATCCGGTCGATGCTCGGTGATCCGCTGCTCGCCGGGCGTGCTCGGGCGACCGGGTCGAGCGGGCTGCCAGTCACTGGGGCGGGGTGGTCGCGGAACAGGTCGGCAACCCCGTTGACAGCGCTGCCCAGCAGCCACGCCGCGGGAAGTACGAGCACCACGAGCAGGCAGCCGATCCGCTTTGGCCGTAGCCATCGACGCCGGTATTCACCGGACTTTTGGGTCACCGGTTGCCTGCGCACCGTGACGACTCTAGGCGTCCGCGGAGAAGCGGTGGACCCCAGCCGGGTCAGCCGCCGGTCGTGCTGGCTCCGGCTAAGGTCGGCGTGCCGAGTGTGAGTCTCGCGACCGCATCCGGTCGCACCCGGTGAGTCAGCCGCCATTCGGCCCACACCGCCAGCTTGCTGAGCCAGTAGTTGATCATGATGAAGATTGCGCCGACGGTCAGGTAGAGCTGCAGCGGGTTGTGCAGCTCCTGCGTCGCGATCCCCACGAACCGCACCGCCTCGACGTACTGGATCACGAATCCGAGTGAGGTGTCCTTAAAGATCACCACAAGCTGGCTGATGAGTGCGGGCAGCATGACGCGGACTGCCTGCGGGAGTAAGATCACGCGCAGCGCCTGTCCGCGGGTGAGCCCGACCGCTGCCGCGGCCTCGGCCTGGCCGTGGGGTAGCGAGGCGATACCGGTCCGCACGATCTCAGCGATGATCACTGAGTTGTACGCGGTAAGTCCGATCACCAGATACCACAGCAGCGGCAAGTTCACTCCCAGCTCGGGCAGCACCCGGGCGGCGAAGAAGATCGCGATGACGACCGGGAGGCCGCGGAAGAACTCCATCGGCGCCACCACGAGCCAGCGTCCTCCCCAGCGCGGCACGCTGATCCTGCTCACGGCCAACACCGTGCCCAACAGCAGCGAGAACGCCATGGCGAGGGCGGCTGCCTGGGCGTTGTGCAGGACAGCCAAGCCCAGGTTGGTCCACAGTGCCACGAAGAACGGGTTCGCCGGGTTGGCTACCGGTCCCCATTTCTGCTCGGTGAGCTGGCCTTGAGCTGCTAGTCGCAGCAGCACGAGGCCCACCAGCACCGCAAGCGCTACGCCGACGGCGATGCTGCCGGCCAGGATGCGCCGGCGGGTACGCGGGCCGGGCCGGTCGTAGAGAACCGTGGTGCTCACCGCAGCACCGCTACCCTGCGCTCGATGACGCCGAGCGCTAGGCCGGCGGGAACAGTGATGATCAGGTAACCTGCCGCCACCCCGAGGAGTACCGGAATGAGCGCAAGTCCCTGTGCCGAGGTCAGCCGGGCTTGCACGCTGAACAGGTCTCCGCCAACCCCGAACGCGCCGACGATCGCTGAGTTCTTGATCATCGCAATGATCACGTTGCCGAGCGGTGGTACGACACTGCGCAGCGCCTGCGGCAACACGATGTCGCGTAGCGACTGGGTGAAGGTCAGCCCCACGGCCCGCGCGGCCTCGGCCTGTCCCGGCGCCACCGCGTTGATTCCGCTGCGCACCGCCTCGCAGACGAAGGCCGAGGTATAGAGCACCAGGCCGGTGATGCCGAACCAGAAATAGGCGCTATTGATGCCGAGCTCAGGCAGGCCGAAGGCGCAGAAGAACAGCACGACGGTGAGCGGGCAGTTGCGGAACACGGTCACCCAGGCCGTACCCGTGGCTCGCAGTGGCGGGAATGGGGAGACCCGGAACGTCGCGATCACCGTGCCGAGCAGCAGCGACCCGATCGCCGCGTACAGGCAGATCTGCATGGTGGTGAGCAGGCCGTCGCGGTATAATCCGATGTTGTCGATAATGATGTTCACTGGCGGTTAGCTGCAGCTGTCGAATGCGGGCAGCTGTGGCGTCTGCTCGGCCACTTTCCCGGCTGTCGTCTTCCATGCGTCGGCGTACGCGCCGGACGTGTTCGCTTGGGTAAGTGTGTTGTTGATGAACGTGCAGAACGCGACATCGCCCTTGCGGATCCCGATGCCATAAGGCTCCTTGGTGAAGGTGTCGCCCACCAGCTTGAAGGCGCCGTTGCTGTTGCTCACGAACCCCAGCAGGATCACGTTGTCGGTGGTCACCACGTCGACCTGGCCGGTGCGCAGCGCGTCGGCGCACTTGGAATAGACGTCGAACACCGTGAGCTGAGCGGGATCGAGGTACTTGCGGATGTTCTCCGCCGGGGTCGAGCCCTGCACCGAGCACACCCGAGCCTTGGCACCACGTAGCGAGTCGGGCCCGGTGATGGTGTTATTGTCGGACTTGACCATGAGCGACTGCCCGGCGAGGTAGTACGGACCCGCGAAGCTGATTTGCTGGCGGCGCTTGTCGTTGATCGTATAGGTCGCCACCACCAGGTCCACCTTACCTTGTTTGATCAACTCCTCGCGTTGCGCTGAGGGTGACTCCACCCACTGCACCTTGTCCGGTGGAATCCCCAGCGCTCCGGCGATGATCCGAGCGATCTCGGTATCGAAGCCGGTCAGGTTGCCGCGCAGGGACTGCTGGCCGAACAGCGGCTGGTCGAATTTGGTGCCGATCCGGATGGTGCGGGCCTCGGCGAGCGTGGCCATCGTGGTGCCGGGCGCAAAGCGGGCACCTTGGGCAACCGACGGCGTCGAGCCGCTGCCACCCAGATCTTTCTGCTGCCCACATGCCGTCGTTGCCACGGCGAACGCGGCCATGGCGACCCCCAATCTCAGCACTGTTTTCCAGCGCATTCGCTACTCCTCGTCAGTGAAGGTGAAACCCCAGGTAGGTCAGTGCGTCAAGATCTTGCCGAGGAAGTCCTTGGCCCGAACCGAGCGTGGTTCGGTGAAAAACTGATCGGGGGTGGTGTCCTCGACGATGTCCCCGTCGGACATGAACACCACCCGGTGCGCGGCGCGGCGGGCGAAGCCCATCTCGTGGGTGACCACCAGCATGGTCATGCCCTCGCCCGCCAGCGAGGTCATGACGTCGAGCACCTCCTGGACCATCTCGGGGTCCAACGCGGAGGTCGGCTCGTCGAAGAGCAGCACCTTCGGGTGCATGGCCAGCGCGCGGGCGATCGCGGCCCGCTGTTGCTGACCACCGGAGAGCTGTGCGGGGTACTTGTTGGCCTGATCGGCTATCCCTACCCGGGTGAGCAGCTGCATCGCGGCTTCGTGCGCCTCGGCTTTGCCGATCCGGCGTACCCGCACCGGAGCGAGCTCAACATTTTCCGCGATTGTCTTGTGGGCAAAGAGGTTGAACTGCTGGAAGACCATGCCGACGTCGGCCCGCAGCCGGGCCAGCGCCCGGCCTTCCTCAGGCAGCAGTGTCCCGTCAATCTCAATGCTGCCCTCGTCGATCGGCTCCAGCCGATTGATCGTGCGGCACAGGGTCGACTTACCGGATCCCGAGGGCCCGAGCACCACCACCACCTCGCCGCGGGCAACCTCGAGGTTGATGTCGCGGAGTACGTGCAGCGAACCGAAATGCTTATGCACCCCCGCCATCCGGATCATCGGCGGGTCGGCTCTCGAGGGTGGGCTCATCTGATCCTCCGGGTGGGTGCGGGCCTGCGGGTCATCCCTATCATGAGGCAGATGACGGCGAGCACCGAACAACATCCACGCAGCTACCGCGTGCGTACCTACGGTTGCCAGATGAATGTGCACGACTCCGAGCGGCTGGCGGGACTGCTGGAGGCGGCTGGCTACGTGCCTGCGGGAGCGGACGCTACTCCCGATGTGGTCGTGCTGAACACCTGCGCGGTGCGGGAGAATGCGGACAACCGGCTCTACGGCAACCTCGGTCAGCTTCGCCCGATCAAGCGCGAGCATCCCGGGATGCAGATCGCCGTCGGTGGCTGCCTGGCGCAGAAGGACCGCGGCGAGATCACCCGCCGGGCGCCCTGGGTCGATGTGGTGTTCGGCACTCACAACATCGGCTCGCTGCCGGTGCTGCTGGAACGGGCCCGGCACAATGACGAGGCGCAAGTCGAGATCGTCGAGTCGCTGGAGGTGTTCCCCTCCGCGCTGCCGGCGAAGCGGGACTCGGCGCACTCCGCCTGGGTGTCGATCTCCGTGGGTTGCAACAACACCTGCACGTTCTGCATCGTGCCCGCACTGCGGGGCAAAGAGGTCGACCGGCGGCCCGGTGATGTGCTCGCCGAGATCGAGGCGTTGGTGGCCGAAGGGGTGCTTGAGGTGACCCTGCTGGGCCAGAACGTCAACGCCTACGGGGTTGGGTTCGCTGACCGGCGCGCATTCGGTGACCTGCTGCGCGCCTGCGGGAAAATCGATGGCCTGGAGCGGGTGCGCTTCACCTCGCCGCACCCGCGGGACTTCACCTCAGATGTCATCGAGGCGATGGCGGCCACCCCGAACGTCTGCCACCAGCTGCACATGCCGTTGCAGTCCGGATCAGATGTGGTACTCGCCGCGATGCGCCGCTCCTACCGGGCGCAGCGTTACCTCACGATCGTCGAGGAGGTGCGGGCCGCGATGCCCGACGCGGCACTGTCCACCGACATCATCGTCGGTTTCCCCGGTGAGACCGAGGCCGACTTCCAGGCCACCCTGGACGTGGTGGCGCAAGCCCGCTTCGCCCAAGCATTCACCTTCCAGTACTCGCGCCGTCCCGGTACGCTCGCCGCGGAGATGGGCGACCAGGTGCCCAAGGCGATCGTGCAGGAGCGCTACGAGCGGCTCGTCGCGCTGCAGGAGGAGATTTCCTGGGAGCTCAACCGGAGCCTGATCGGTAGTGAGCTGGAGGTACTGGTCTCCGCGGGTGAAGGTCGCAAGGACACCGCGACCCGGAGGATGAGCGGGCGGGCCAGAGACGGTCGGCTGGTGCACTTCGAACCGGGCGGGGGCGACGTCCGGCCGGGCGATGTGGTGTTCGCGGAGGTCACCTACGCGGCGCCGCATCACTTGGTGTCCGACGTGGCATTGCGGGCGCACCGGCGGACTGTTGCGGGTGATGCGTGGGCGGCTGGTCGACGCCCGACGACGCCGGGAGTGGCATTGGGGTTGCCGTCGTTCGGCCGCCCGAGCTGACCCGTTCCTGCTGGTCGCCGGTTACCGGCTGGTGACCGCCCGCTCGGCAGCAGCCAGCCACTCGCGCCACTGATCAGCCTGGGCCTGCGCGGTGCTGGCCCGGCGATCATCCCCAGCGGCGCGGGCCTTGACCGCCTGGGCCTCGTACTGCTCCACCCGTTCCCGGAACTGGGCCACCCGGGCCTCGGATTCGGGGTCTATGTGCCGCCACTGCGCGTTGCTGGCTGAGCGGACCCGTTCCTCGACAGCGCGCAACCGGCCCTCGAGCTCCCGCGCCCGCTCCTTGGGAACCTTGTCCACGGTCTCCCAGCGCTCCTGAATACCCCGCAGCTGAACGCGGGCTGCCTCGATGTCACCGGTGGGATCGATCCGTTCCGCTGCGGCGAGCAGTTCCTCTTTGCGCGCCACGTTGCGCTCCGACTCCGCGTCCCGTCCGGCGGAGGCGGCGGAGCGGCGGCTGAAGAAGCTTTCCTGTGCAGCGCGGAACCGCTGCCACAAGGCCTCGTCGGCCTCTTTGGGTGCGCGTCCAGCTGACTTCCACTCTGCCATCAGGTTTCGGAAACGACTCGCGGTGGCGCCCCAGTCAGTGGAGTCGGCCAGCTTCTCGGCCTCGGCGACCAGCTCTTCCTTCCGATGCCGGGCCCCGACGCGTTGCCGGTCGAGCTCGGCGAAATGCGCGCCACGGCGCCTCGTGAACGCGTCCCGGGCCTTGGCGAAGCGTCGCCACAACGCCTCATCGACCTTCCGGTCCACGCCCTTGATCGTCTTCCACTCATCCAGGATGGTGCGGAGCCGGTCGCCGCCGGCTTTCCACTGGGTAGACTCGGTGCCGATCTGTTCGGCTTCCTCGGCCAGTGCCTCCTTGCGAGCGGTGGCTCGTGTCCTGACCTGTTCTCGGGCCGCCTTAGCGCCGGCCAGGGACTCCTCGGCGTGCCGCTGCAGGTGGTCCAGGAGGGCGTTGAGCCCGGCAAGGTCACCCACGGCGGCCGGTTCGGCGAGTTCATCACGCAGGGCGCGGACGCGTGACAGCGCCTGCTTGGGATCGCCTACTCCGGAGGTCAACCGGGATTCGAGCAGCTCGGCCTCGGTGAGCAGGTCATCGAAGCGGCGGGCGAAATGCGCCAGGCCCTCCTCGGGTGTCCCGGCCTGCCATGAGCCGACTACTCGCTGTCCATCGGGAGTGTGGGTGTATACCGTGCCGTCTTGGGCTATCCGTCCCCAGTGCTGCGGGTCCCGGCAGGCGCGCGGGACGGCGGGTCGGGGATCGGATCGGACGCCGGTCTCCAGGCGATGCTCGGTGTGGTTGTGCTCGGTCATGCCGGCCTTCCTCGACCTCGTGCCCGTATTCTGCGGGCGCCCCGACTCGCAAGCTGTGTTGTGCACCCGACCGGGCTGTCCCGAAACATCCGGCCAGGGCCGCATTGAAGCAGTTCACGTGCGCGGGCAGGGGAGCAGGTGTGAAGTGGCACTAACCTGCAGCGGTGATCGTACGCGTGGCGGTGGTGCCACCTCCACCGATTCTGCGGATGCGTCCTCGGTCTGTCACACACTGCTCACCACCGTGACACCGTGCTGCCGCTGGCGGCGGATGGATAGGCTAGATAGGCTCAGCAACGATGGAGCAGAAAATCGAGTTCCGCAAAGGACACGGGACGGAGAACGATTTCGTCCTGTTGCCTGATCCCACCGGCACGCTGGACCTGACGGCGTCTCGGGTGCGGGCACTCTGCGACCGGCGCCGTGGATTGGGCGCTGACGGGGTGCTGCGGGTGCTGCCAGGTGCGCTGGTCGCTGACGCGCCGCTGGGCACGGCACCCGACGACTGGTTCATGGACTACCGCAATGCTGACGGTTCCGTCGCCGAGATGTGCGGCAACGGGGTGCGGGTATTCGCCCGCTACCTGACTGACGCCGGACTGGTCGCTCATCGCGAGTTCCGGATCGGCAGCAGATCCGGCCCGCGTACGGTGCGGCGTAACGACGACGGCTCGGTGACGGTCGAGATGGGGCGGGTGCACCACTACGGCACGTCCATGGTGACGGTCGAGGGCGCGGCATTCACCGGGCTGGTGGTGGATGTCGGCAACCCGCATCTTGCCTGTCTGACAGCGGTGCCGGTGGAGCAGTTGGACCTCACCGTGCCGCCGGGGCACGACCCCGGGATCTTTTCGCACGGCGTCAACGTCGAGTTCGTCAACGTGCTGGCCACTGGGGAACTGCGGATGCGGGTGCACGAGCGTGGGGTGGGGGAGACCCGCTCCTGCGGCACCGGAACGGTGGCGGCGCTCGCCGCGGTGCTGGACGCCCAGGAACGAGACACCGGTGAGGCCGACGTGCAAGTGCCCGGCGGTCGGCTGCACGTGGCGATCGCCGGAGACGGTAGCGCGCTGACCGGGCCCGCGGTGCTCGTCGCGCGGGGCTGGCTGACTCCCGACTGGTGGTCGGCGCACTGACCCTCCACCCGGCCAAGGTCGCAGACTGCTCTCACCAGTGCCCGGATTAGCGCAATCTGCATCCAGACCGCGATCCTGGCGAATTCGGGTGTGCGTGATCTGGCGGACCTGTCAAGATGAGGGGAGGATGACAACCTCACCGATTTTTCCGTCCCAAGGTCGCGGTTCTACCTCCCGGGGTGATCTGGATCTTGAAGAGCGCTCGGCGCTGCGTCGCGTGCCGGGCCTGTCCACCGAGCTTGCTGATGTCACCGAGGTCGAGTATCGACAGTTGCGCCTGGAGCGTGTGGTGCTCGCCGGGGTATGGACCGAGGGCTCTGCAGCCCAGGCCGATGCGTCGCTGGTCGAGCTGGCTCGGCTTGCGGAGACGGCCGGGTCACAGGTGCTCGATGCGCTCGTGCAGCGTCGTGAGCGCCCTGATCCGGCAACCTACATCGGCTCAGGCAAGGTCCTCGAGCTACGCGAGATCGTACTTTCTACCGCTGCCGACACGGTGATCTGCGATGGCGAGCTCACCCCAGGTCAGCTGCGGCAGTTGGAGGCCAAGCTTAAGGTCAAGGTCATCGACCGGACGGCGTTGATCCTGGACATCTTCGCCCAGCATGCCCGCTCCCGGGAGGGCAAGGCTCAGGTCGAGCTGGCCCAGTTGAGTTACCTCCTGCCACGGTTGCGTGGCTGGGGTGAGTCGTTGTCCCGACAAGCTGGTGGCGCCGGTGGTGGGGCCAGCGGTGGGGTGGGTACTCGCGGCCCCGGTGAGACCAAGCTGGAAACCGACCGGCGGCGCATTCACCGCCGGCTTGCCAAGCTGCGCCGCGAGATCGCCGCGATGCGCACGGTCCGCGACACTAAGCGGGGTCGTCGGCGCGCCAACGACGTGCCCAACGTGGCCATCGTGGGCTACACCAACGCGGGCAAGTCCAGCCTGCTCAACGTGATCACTGGGGCTGACGTGCTGGTGCAGGACGCCCTGTTCGCCACCTTGGATCCCACTACGCGCCGGGCCAGCACGCCGGAGGGGCGGGAGTACACGCTCACTGATACCGTCGGTTTCGTCCGCCATCTGCCGCATCAACTGGTAGAGGCGTTTCGCTCCACGTTGGAGGAGACGGCTGATGCGGACCTGTTGCTGCATGTGGTCGATGGGGCCGACCCGATGCCCGAGCTGCAGGTGGAGGCGGTGCGTGAGGTCCTCGCCGAGATCACTGAGGGACGCGACGTGCCAATGCCGCTGGAGTTGGTGGTTGTAAACAAGATTGACGACGCCGACCAGCTGGTGCTGTCGCGGCTGCGACATGTACTGCCGAACGCGTCGTTCGTGTCTGCCCACACCGGTGCGGGCATTACTGGTGTGGTCCAGCGGATTGCCGACGCGTTGCCACAACCGCAGGTCGAGGTCAACGCATTGCTGCCGTGGGCCCAAGGTGCCCTGGTTGCCCGGATGCACGCCGAGGGCGAGGTACTGGGCACCGATCACACCGAGGACGGCACCCTGGTGCGTGCGCGGGTACGACCGGATCTCGCCGGCGCACTGGCCGGGTACCTGGTGCAGGTCTGACATTGGATCGCATCACAGCCGCCGCAGCACCGCCACCACCCGACCGAGCACGGTCGCGTTGTCCCCGGGAATCGGCTGGTAGGCAGGGTTGTGGGGGAGCAACCAGATATGTCCGTCCCGGCGCTTGAACGTCTTCACCGTCGCCTCACCGTCGATCATGGCCGCGACAATGTCTCCGTTCTCGGCGCTGGGCTGCTGGCGGACGACCACCCAGTCCCCGTCGGTGATCGCTGCTTCGACCATGGAGTCACCCGCGACCCGCAACAGGAACAGCGACCCCCCACCGACGATCTCTTTCGGTAGCGGGAAGACGTCCTCGACGGCCTGCTCGGCGAGCACCGGACCGCCCGCGGCAATCCGGCCGACCACCGGAACAAAGACGGGGGTGGGGCGAGCTGGCTCTCCGCTCGGCGCCTCCTCCGGCGCCTGGGGTGCACTGTCAGCGGGCCGGACACCCACCGCACGCGGCCGGTTGGGGTCGCGCCGCAGGTACCCCTTGCGCTCCAGGGCGCGCAACTGATGTGCGACCGATGAGGTCGACGTGAGCCCGACCGCTTCGCCGATCTCGCGCACACTCGGCGGGTAGCCCAACCGTTCCACCCATTCCCGGATCACCTCGAGGACCCGTCGCTGACGCGGTGTGAGGCTGTCGTTGCCAGCGTTGTCGTCGAGGTCGGGGAAAGCGTGTACTGCTGCGGCGACACCGCGATCCTGCGCCTGCGTTTTAGAGCCGTCGACGTCCGGCTCGTTGCCTCGCTGTCGTCCCACCGCTTCCTCCTCTGGTCCACGTCTCTGCCGGCACTGACGCTAACCACCGTCGCGCCATAGATCAAACATCTGTTCGAGCAACACGCCGCTGGGTCGCCGATGTTGTCGGGGTGCCGTGATAGACAGCGCGCATCAGTTCGATCGAACTTGCGTTCGATACTACCTGTGGCGAGGAGTCTCGATGACGGCATCAGCACAGTTGCGCATTCTCCCTGCGGCATGCAGGGAGGAGATCGTACCGAGGGATGCCAGGCCGGCCCGGCCAGCGGCGCGCATCCGACTCCGCCCGGCCCCTCCGGCACCTGTTCCGCCGCTGGCGCCTCTTGAGCATGGGCGGCAGGTGGCATGTCTGGCGCATCGGCGGGCGCCGGCCCCGGCAGCGTCCCGGCGGTCCGGTCGAGTGGTGAGCCTGGTGGCGGCCGCCACCGTGATGCTGATCGTGGTCGGTGGTCTGGGGTGGACTGGGCAGAGCGCAAGCCCGAAAATCCCGGCGCGCAACGCGGTGATCCGAGTGGGTGCGGGCGAGACTGAATGGGACGTGGCGCGACGGGTGGCGCCGCGGTACGACCAGCGTTCGGTGGTGGAGCGGATCCGGCAGTTGAACGGCATCGTGGGCTCCGCCGTGCAGCCTGGCCAGCAGTTGTTGGTACCCGACGGACGATAGCCCTCGCCGCCGTGTCGGCTCGACTTGCCTCCTGCCCCCAACATATAGTAGTTACAGTAGTGTAATTCACCCACAGGTTGGGCCTGGTTGCCGTTGATCGTCCTCATGGGTTCGGTCCGGGCATGACACAGGAGAAGAAGAGGTGAGGTGTGTGCGCTGTCCGTTCTGCCGTCACTCCGACTCGCGTGTTGTCGACTCCCGCGAGGTGGAGGACGGGCAGGCGATCCGTCGACGCCGATCGTGTCCACAGTGCGGTCGCCGGTTCACGACGGTGGAGGAGCTGGTGCTGGCCGTGGTGAAGCGCTCGGGTGTCACCGAGCCGTTCAGCCGTGACAAGGTCGTCCGCGGAGTGCGCCGGGCCTGCCAGGGGCGACCGGTTGACGAGGACGCGCTACAGCAGCTGGCGCACCGAGTTGACGAGGCGATCCGGTCTTCAGGCAGCGCTGAGGTGCCCAGCCATGAGGTCGGGTTAGCCATTCTCGGCCCGCTACGAAACCTCGACGAGGTGGCCTATCTCCGCTTCGCCAGCGTGTACCGGTCATTCTCCTCGGTTGAAGACTTCGAGAAGGAGATTCGCAACCTGCGCGAGTTCCCAGCCACTATGCACACCGCAACAGAGGGGATGAGGGATGACTGAGACCGTCGGAACTCCGGGTGGCACCAGGCCAGGAGCTGCTGGGGTTTCTCGGGCTGTACAATGTGAGTGGCAGCCTGAGTGCGCGCTGCGGATGGAGCGGATCTACACCACTCAGGGACGGCACCCCTACGACGAGGTGACCTGGACGCGGCAAGATGTCGTGCTCACCAACTGGCGAGACGGCTCGATTAATTTCGAGCAGCGGGGTGTCGAATTCCCTGATTTCTGGTCACCGAATGCGGTACAGATCGTGACCAGCAAGTATTTTCGGGGCGCGGTGGGCACGCCGGTCCGGGAGTGGAGCCTCAAGCAGCTGATCGACCGGCTTGTGCTCAGCTACACCAAGGCCGGCAAGGATCACGGCTACTTTGCGACCGACATGGACGCTGAGATCTTCGAGCATGAGATGGCGTACACGTTACTGTACCAGATTTTCAGCTTTAACTCGCCAGTGTGGTTCAACGTGGGTACCGCGGCACCGCAGCAAGTCTCGGCGTGTTTTTTGTTGGCTGTCGATGACTCGATGGACTCGATTCTGAACTGGTACAAGGAAGAGGGGCTGATCTTCAAGGGTGGATCCGGAGCCGGCGTGAATCTGTCCCGGATCCGTTCGTCCAAGGAGCTGCTGTCCTCCGGTGGCAATGCTTCTGGTCCGGTGTCGTTCATGCGTGGCGCAGATGCCTCCGCCGGAACAATCAAATCCGGCGGCGCTACCCGGCGTGCGGCGAAGATGGCGATCCTTGACATTGACCACCCCGACATTGAGGAGTTCATCGAAACGAAAGTTCGAGAGGAAACAAAGATCCGTATCCTGCGTGACGCCGGATATGACATGGACCTGGGCGGCGCGGATATCTACTCCGTCCAGTACCAGAACGCCAATAACTCGGTTCGGGTCTCGGATGAGTTCATGAAGGCGGCGGAGGCCGGCGCCGAGTTCAGTCTGCGGGCTCGCACCACGGGTGAGGTCATTGAAACTGTCGACGCGGCTGCGTTGTTCCGCCGGATGTGTGAGGCGGCGTGGGCGTGCGCTGATCCGGGTATCCAGTACGACGACACGATCAATGATTGGCATACCTGTCCGGAGTCTGGGCGGATCTCCACGTCGAATCCCTGTGCCGAGTACGTTCACTTGGATAACTCCTCGTGCAACCTTGCTTCGCTGAACTTGATGAAGTTCCTGCGAGAGGCCGAGGACGGCACGCAGAGCTTCGACGTGGCTACCTTCGCCAAGTGCGCCGAGCTGGTGATCACCGCGATGGACATCTCTATTTGTTTCGCAGACTTCCCCACTGAGGCGATCGGGGAGACCACCCGAGCGTACCGGCAGCTCGGGATGGGTTACGCAAATCTTGGTGCGCTGCTCATGGCCACCGGGCACGCCTACGATTCTGACGGTGGTCGCGCGCTGGCCGGCGCAGTCACCAGTCTGATGACCGGTGTCGCCTACAAACGTTCCGCGGAGATCGCCGGTGTGGTGGGTGCCTACGACGGATATGCGCGCAACAGGGCGGGGCACATCCGGGTGATGCGCAAGCACGCCGCAGCTAACGACGTCGCGCAGCGGTTCGGCGAGCTGGACACCCCCGTGTGGCATGCTGCCGCCGCGGCGTGGCGGGACTGCCTTGCTGTCGGCGAGCGCAACGGTTGGCGCAACGCGCAAGCCACGTTGTTGGCCCCTACCGGCACATCGGGGCTGGCGATGAACGTCGACACCACCGGCGTCGAACCGGCCTTGGGGCTGATCACGTTCAAAAAACTTGTCGGTGGCGGATCGATGCAGTTCGTCAATGCAACTGTCCCGTCGGCGCTGCGTAAACTGGGCTACCAGAAGGAGCAGGTGGAGATGATTGTCGAGCACATCGCCGAGCACGGCAACGTTGTCGGAGCGCCGGGCTTGCGTCCCGAGCATGAAGAGGTGTTCGACTGCGCGATGGGTGAACGGGCGATCGCACCGATGGGGCATGCGCGGATGCTCGCGGCGGTTCAGCCCTTCCTGTCCGGTGCGATCAGCAAGACGATCAACATGCCGGAGACCGCGACTGTCGAGGACGTCGAAGAAATCTATACTCAGGGCTGGAAGCTGGGTTTGAAGGCAGTTGCGATCTACCGCGATAACTGCAAGGTAGGCCAGCCGCTGTCGGTGTCCAAACGGGATGACAAGACGTCCAAGTGGGACGGTACGATCGCAGCGGCGCCCGCTCCGGTCGAGTATAGGCCGGTCCGCAGGCGGCTACCCAAGAGTCGTACCGGCACCACGACGTCGTTCACGGTGGGCGGCGCCGAAGGGTACATCACCGCAAACCTCTACCCGGGCGACGGTCTGGGTGAGGTTTTTCTGAAAATCTCCAAGCAAGGTTCAACGCTGGCCGGCATGATGGATGCCTTCTCGGTAGCAGTCTCGGTAGGCCTGCAGTACGGGGTCCCACTGGAGACCTACGTCTCGAAGTTTACGAACATGCGCTTTGAGCCGGCAGGACTGACCGACGATCCGGATGTGCGGATGGCGCAGTCAATCATGGATTACATCTTCCGGAGGTTGGCGCTGGACTTCCTGCCCGCTGAGACGCGCTCCGCAATGGGCATCTACTCAGCCACTCAACGGGCTCGCCAGCTGGAGACCGGCACCTACGAGGTTCCGGCAGAGGGCAATGTGCCTTCGGCGCAGTTCGCGGGCTCTGCTGATCGCCGACGTAAGCCTGCTGCGGCGGCCCAACCGGTGCTGCGTGCGGTGCACTCGCCGATGGAGCTGATCGAGGCTAAACAGGGATTGCACGCCGATGCTCCGCTGTGCTTCACCTGCGGAGTCAAGATGCAACCAGCCGGATCGTGTTATCTTTGCTCATCCTGCGGGTCCACTTCGGGGTGCAGCTGATTTCGCGGTAGGTAGCGGTTGCTCATCGCTCGGCACCCTACTGGATAGCCAAGGTTCGGGCATCCCACCCGCCAGAAGTACGTCAAGTACTTGATGTTCTGGCGGGTGGGGCTAGAACGGCGGTTGTTGGGCCTGTGTGCAGGACGGGGTTACGCCCCATCGCGGGCTGTCAGGCCATCGGCAAAGGCACTAACAGCTGATCTCGTTCACTTAACTTTCGGCGGGGCCGTCCTGCTCGGCGAGGAACTGCTGGAGCTCCGCAGCGATCTCGTCGCCGGTGGGCAACATCTCGGCGTCGATGGGCGGCAGTGAGCGTCGATCGTACTTGCCCAGGGCGGCGTCGAACTGCGCCTCCAGGCTGGCTATCACCGACATGCTCTCCGGGGAACGGGAGACCTGCTCGGTGACCTCGGCGAAAACCCGCTGTGCGGCGGGCCGCAGCGTTTCCGCGGGCAAGTTCAACCCGCTGCTGCGGGCCAGGTGCTCCAGCAGGCCACGGGCGGATTCTGGGTACTCCATGCGCGCCAGGTAGTGCGGCACGTGCACGACAAACCCCATCGCGTCATGCCCAGCTTCACCCAGCCGCAGCTCCACCAGCGCTCCGGCATGGCCGGGGATCTGCATGGTGGTGAACCACTTCTGGTAGCCGGGGATCAGCTCGCGACGTGTGGCGTGTGCCGTGACCGTCGCCGGCCGGGTGTGGGGGACCGCCATCGGCACCGCGCCCAGACCCACTGTCAACGTTACCCCGAAGCGCTCGATCAACTCGCGAACCGCGTCGGCGAACCGTTCCCATAGCAGATCTGGTTCCGGGCCGGTGAGCAGCAGAAATGCGGTGCCGGCGCAGTCGCGCACCTCGTAGAGCACCAACTCGGGCTGCTCGTAACTGGTCCAACGGTCCTCGTCGAAAATCATTGTCGGTCGGCGAGAGCGGTAATCCAGGAGTTGGTCGACGTCAAATGTGGCGACCACCCGGTGCTCCAGATGTGCCAGCAGATGTGCCACCGCCAGGCTCCCGGCCTGGCCGGCATCGACAAATCCGGTGAGGGCATGCACAAGTACCGTACCTGCCTGGGTCGAAGGCTCTGCGTCGATTCGGTATAGCTCGGCAGTCATTGACTGCCTCCTCGCTTCAGCTCAGTCGGCCCCTATTCTCGGGGCCGCCCAGTATGTACACCGCACTGGTTGCAACGCGGCGTGCCGGCAGATCCATCCCCCCGCAGCGCCGTCGACGGCCTGGACCCATGACGAAGATCGATTTCACAGGAAGGTGTTGAGGCGGGCAGGCTCTGGCCTCATGCCGCTGCTGTCGCGACACGTCGTCACCTTTCTCGCTGCCGTCCTGCGCAGGCCGGCCACCGTGGGCGCGATGGCGCCGAGCTCCCCGCAACTGGCAGCCCGGTTGGTTGCCGTGGTGCCCCGTGCCGGGGAGCCGGTCGTGGTCGAGCTCGGGCCGGGCACCGGGTCCGTCACGACTGCTATCGAGTATCGGCTCGGTGGTCGGGGGCGGCAGGTAGCGGTCGAGATCGATCCGAGGCTGGCGAACTACCTGCGCGCTGAGCACGCGGGTGTGGAAGTACTCGTCGGGGACGCCGCAAAACTGGAGTGGCTGCTCACCGAGCACCAGGTGCCCGCGGTGGACGCCGTGATCAGCGGGCTGCCGTGGTCGCTGATCGCCGCGGACGCGCAGCGCGCGATCATCGACGCGACAGCGCGCTCGCTGGGGCCAGGGGGATGCTTCACCACCGTCGCCTACGTGCATGCGCTGTCGATGCCCCAGGCACGTCAGTTCCGGACGTTGCTCGGTGAGGTATTCGACGAGGTGCTCACCACCCGCACGGTCTGGTGGAATCTGCCTCCGGCGGTGACCTACGTCTGCCGAAAACCGCGGGCCCGCCGAACAGCCGACGGGCGGCCCGGCGCGACAGGATAGCCTCCTCCTCCGACATTCCTGTGGTCTGTGACGGCTCTGACGGGGAGTAGTCCACACTCACCCCTGCAGTCCACAGCCGGCAAGCGCACTGCTGTCCCTCGTGGCGCTGCGCGAGGAACGTTCGGCGGTATGAGCACAACTGCCGCCGGCCGCATCCGGCTATCCGACCCGTCCGAGCTGATCGCCGCCGTCCCTCATCTGCTCGGCTTCCATCCGCGTGACTCAGTGGTCCTCCTCGCGTTGCGCGGGAGGAACCTTGGGCTGACCCTGCGCGCTGATCTGGTCGAGAGCGACCAGGCCCCGCTGCTGGCTGAGCAGCTGCTGGCGCCGATCGCGCGGCAGCGGCCCACCGGTGTCGCGGTGATCGTGATCGGGGGTGAGCCCAGCCCGGATGGCGACCCACCGCACCGCGCGCTGGTCGACGCCATCGACAACGTGCTGACTGGTGGCGGGCTCCCCGTGGTGCATGCCGCGTGGACTGCGGAGACGGTGCGCGGTGCGCCATGGCGTTGCTACGACGATCCGCTGTGTGTCGGCACGGTGCCCGATCCCGCGACCAGCCCGCTGGCCGCCGCGACGGTTGCGGCCGGTGCGGTGACCTTCAGTAGCCGGGAGGAAATGGCCGAGCTCGTGGCTGCGGAGGACCCCGCGGCGCTGCAGCGTCGAGCGCTGCTGCTGGACGCGGGCGACGCCGATCATCCGCTGAGTGACCACGCGGTTACTCAACGACTCACGCGGCTACGGGAACTGCTTCGAGTAGCGGCTACCGGTGACCTGGTGTTGAGCGACGGAGTCGTCGCCGAGGTCGCCTCCGCGCTGTGTGACCACCGGGTTCGGGACGCTTGCCTGCCCTGGTGCTCGGGTGCCGGTGCGGCCGCCGCCGAGCAGCTCTGGTTGGCTCTGGTCCGGGCAACTCCGGCGCCTGAGCGGGCCGAACCGGCGGCGTTGCTCGCGTTCACCGCGTACCTACGCGGGGATGGTGCACTCGCTGGCGTCGCGTTGGACACGGCGCTAGGAGCCTGCCCACAGCACTCGCTGTCCGGGTTGCTGCGGGCTGCGCTGGAGGGCGGACTTCCCCCGGAGCTGCTTCGTAGCGTCGCGGCGGATGCTGCTGCTGCCCTTCGCCGACCTCCGCACCGGTCTCCTCAGCGGCGCTCGCGACGGAAGCGATGAGGGGCGATCCGCGACGGCTGCGCTCAGGTGGCGCCGCAGGCGAACTTCCAGGCGTCCGCCACGATCACGGTGAGGTCAGCCCGCTCCGCCTTCCAGCCCAGTTCGCAGCGTGCTCGATTGCTGGAGGCGACGAGTACCGCCGGGTCACCCGGTCGCCGCGCCGCGGACTGCGCCGGGATGGGGCGCCCGGTGACCTGGCGGCAGGTCTCGACTACCTGCCGTACCGAGAAGCCGGTTTCGTTGCCCAGATTGTAGATCCGATGCTCGCCAGGAACAGCCTGCTCCAGTGCCCGCTCATGGGCGTCGGCGAGGTCCACCACATGGATGTAGTCGCGGATGCAGGTGCCATCCGGAGTGGGCCAATCGTCGCCGAACATGAGGATCTTCGCTCGGCGGCCGAGGGCTACCTGTAGTACCAGCGGGATGAGGTGGGTCTCGACGGTGTGCCGCTCGCCGTAGCGGCCGTAGGCGCCGGCGACATTGAAGTATCGCAAGCTCACGGCGGCGATGCCGTGAGCAATGGCATAGGAGCCGATGGCATGGTCGATCGCCAGCTTTGTCGCCCCGTAGGGGTTGGTCGGCACGGCGGCCGCATTTTCAGTGATCGGCACCGACACGGGCTCCCCGTAGGTGGCCGCGGTAGAGGAAAAGACCAGCCGAGGAGTGCCGTGCTTGCGCATGGCCTCAAGCAGCCGTACCGAGGCCACCACGTTGCCCAGCCAGTAGTGCTGCGGAGCCGCCACCGATTCCGCGACCAGCGAGCGGGCCGCGAAATGCAGCACCCCGTCGAAGCCCTCGGCCAGCACCGGGCCGGCATCCTCGACGGCGCCCTCGATGAACTGGCAACCGGCTGGTACCGCGTCGCGGTGCCCAGTGGACAGGTCATCCAGGACCACGACGTCGTGTCCGGCCTCGACCAGCCGCGCGGCGCAGACGCTGCCGATGTAGCCAGCACCCCCGGTGACCAGCAACCGCATCCGATGGGGCCGGGTCACCGCCGACGGCCCAATACCGCGTGCGCGAGGGCACCGTCCACCTTGACTGTGGCCCCCCGACCGGACAGCACCACGGGGTGGCTCGCCCGGGCCTGGGCAGCCACCTCAATCAGGTTGCCGGGTACTGCGTCGACCATGTGCAAATCGGCCATCAGGGCGGGGTCCAGCTGCACGTGCTCGGCGATGCGTCGCACCTCGACTGTGCCACCGCCGCGCCTGGCCACGTCGTCCAGCCGCACCAGATCGGGTTCGATCGGGGCAGCAGGCTGTCCGACTCCGAGCTCGTCGAGTCCGGGGATCGGATTACCGTATGGCGACGTGGTCGGGTTACCGAGCAACGTGACCAGCTTGCGTTCCACAGCGTCGCTCATCACGTGCTCCCAGCGGCAGGCCTCGGTGTGCACCTGCTCCCACTCCAACCCGATCACGTCGATGAGCAGGCGCTCGGCCAGCCGGTGCTTGCGCATCACCGACGTGGCGCGGCTACGGCCCGCTGCGGTGAGCTCGAGATGTCGGTCATCAGCCACTGTCAGCAGACCGTCCCGTTCCATGCGGGCCACTGTCTGGCTGACGGTAGGCCCGCTTTGTGTGAGGCGTTCGGCGATCCGCGCCCGCAGTGGGACCACTCCCTCCTCTTCGAGCTCGAAGATGGTGCGCAGGTACATCTCTGTGGTGTCGATGAGATCGTTCACACCAGTCTCCCTCTTTTGTCGCCATGGTAGTGGCCTACCGAGCACACTGTGGAATACCCGCTGGTTGTCACCGGCAGGATTGACGGCATGCATCCTGTGATCACGCCTCGGGAGCTGGTTAACCGGCTCGATGGCCCCGAGCCGCCCACCGTGGCGGACGTGCGGTGGGCGCTCACCGGTCCGCCCGGTCGCGCTGACTACCACGCCAGTCACTTGCCCGGTGCGGTCTTCCTCGACGTGGACACCGGCCTGGCCGGTCCGCCAGGCCCGGGCGGGCGGCACCCGCTTCCAGACCCGGCGGCGTTACAGGCCACCTTGCGCGCCGCTGGTGTCCACGCGACTACCCCGGTTGTCGCCTACGACGCGGCGGATGGGTCGGTGGCGGCCCGGTTGTGGTGGCTACTGCGCTGGGCAGGGCACCCCGCGGTCGCGGTGCTCGACGGGGGGATCGCGGCATGGCGAGCGGCCGGGCTGCCAGTGACCGCCAATGTGGTCCACACGCAAGCCGGCACGATCACGGTGCGGCCGGGGGGAATGCCAGTGCTCGACGCGGCGCAGGCGGCGATGCTGGCCCGTAGCGGTGTGCTGCTTGACGCTCGAGCAGCACACCGCTACCGCGGGGAGTCCGAACCGGTGGACCCGCGGGCCGGCCATATACCCGGGGCAGTCAACGCACCGTTTGGCGAATTGACCGATGCGCAGGGGCGCTGGCTATCGCCAATGCGGCTACGTGAGCTTGCGCAACGGTGGGGGGTCGCCGGTGCTGAGGTCGGTGCCTACTGTGGTTCCGGGATCAACGCGTGTGCGTTGGTGCTCGGACTCGAACTCGCTGGTGTCGCCACGTCAGAGCGCCCGGCGGCACTGTACGTCGGGTCGTGGTCGCAGTGGTGTACTGATCCCGACCGCCCGGTGGTCACCGGCCCGAACCCTGGGTAAGGGCGCGACCCCACCGCGGCCGGTAGCGTGCGGGGTCATGAGTTCTCCCCGGGCAGTGGTCGTCTGGGACGAGGCCCTGCTCGGCTACGACCTCGGCAGGAGTCACCCGTTGAATCCCATCCGGCTGGACCTCACCATCCGGCTGGCCCGTTCGCTGGGTGTCCTGGACGGTGTGCAGCCACTGGCGCCCGTGCCGGCCACTGACGACGAGCTGCGAACAGTGCACTCCGACGCCTACCTCGCCGCGGTCAAGCAGGCACTCCGCGGGTATGTCGGGCACGGCTTGGGCACCCCGGACAATCCCATCTTCTTTCGCATGCACGAGGCCTCGGCGCTGGTCGCCGGTGGCTCACTGCTCGCCGCCGACGAGATTCTCACTGGCCGTGCGGCGCGGGCGGTCAACATCGCCGGTGGGCTGCACCACGCGATGCGTGACCGCGCCTCGGGTTTCTGCATCTACAACGACTGTGCGCTAGCAATCCGCCGGCTGTTGGACGGCGGGATGTCCCGGGTGGCCTATGTCGATATCGATGTACACCACGGTGACGGTGTGCAGGAGGCCTTCGCCGACGACCCCCGGGTGCTCACCATCTCGCTGCACCAGCACCCCGCGACGCTCTTCCCGGGCACCGGCAACTCCGCTGACATCGGGGCCTCCGGTGCTGAGGGAGCAGCGGTCAACGTGCCGCTTCCACCGGGCACCAGCGACGACGGGTGGTTGCGAGCTTTTCACGCGGTCGTGCCTGCGCTGTTGCGTGCGTTCCGGCCGGAGGTGTTGGTGACCCAACATGGTGCAGACACGCACGCCGAGGACCCGCTTGCCAACCTGGCACTGTCGGTGGACGGTCAACGGGCTGCCCACCGCGTGTTGGCTGACCTAGCCGACGAAACGGCTGGCGGGCGTTGGCTAGCCCTGGGCGGGGGCGGGTATTCCTTGTTCCGGGTGGTCCCACGGTCGTGGGCACATCTGCTGGGCATTGTGCTCGACCGCGAGATAGATCCGAGTACTCCGGTGCCCCCCGAGTGGATGGCCCATACCGCCACCGTGGCCCGCGGCGCGCACCTGCCGACGTCCATGACCGACGGCGCTGAGCCACGTTGGCTGCCCTGGGACGGAACTGGGGACACAGCGCTGGACCAGGCGATCCGGGAGACTCGCAGAGCGATCTACCCGCTGCACGGCCTGGATCCCGAGGACCCTCGGCTCTGACCGACGCGCGAACTCGCGGTGCAGTCGGAAGGCCGGACCCCCGACGAGCCCGACCTTCCGGGGAGCGCGACAGCCGGAGCCTGACGTCGCGTGGTCTGCATCACATGTGTTCTGTCTCACACGTTGAGCTGACAGTGCCGGTCAGGCGCAGCGCCGTCAAGACCGCCATTCGTGGCCGCTATTCGTGCGGTGACTCGCTGACGTTGTAGGCGAGTCAGCTGGCGTAGGCCCGGAGCCGCTCCGCACGATCTCCATGGCGCAGTTTGGCCATCACCTCGCGCTCGATCTGACGCACCCGCTCACGGGAGAGCCCGAAGCGTTTGCCGATCTGGTCCAGCGTGTGCGGCTGGCCATCGTCGAGGCCATAGCGCAACCGGATGACCTTCTGCTCGCGATCTTCGAGAGTGGCCAGCACCCGGCGCAGGTCGTCCTGCAGCAAACCGGAGATCACGGCGGACTCGGCGTCGGTAGCATCGGCATCCTCGATGAAGTCGCCCAAGGGGGCCTCCTCCTCGGCGCCGACCGGCATGTCCAGGCTTACCGGGTCCCGGGAGTAATCCAGCAGGTCGCCCACTTTCTCGACCGGGATACCGGACTCGTCGGCCAGTTCCTGGTGGCTCGCCTCCCGCCCCAGTTGCTGGTGTAGGTCGCGCTTGATCCGGGCCAGCTTGTTCACCTGTTCCACGAGGTGCACCGGAAGCCGGATGGTGCGTCCCTGGTCGGCCATGCCGCGGGTGATGGCCTGCCGGATCCACCAGGTGGCATACGTGGAGAACTTGAAGCCCTTGGTGTAGTCGAACTTCTCCACAGCGCGGATCAGACCTAGGTTTCCCTCCTGAATCAGGTCCAGGAGCGGCATTCCACGGCCGGTGTAGCGCTTGGCCAGGGACACCACCAGCCGTAAGTTGGCCTCCAGCAGGTGGTTCTTCGCTTTGTGGCCGTCCCGCATCAGCCGGGTCAGATCGGCCCGCCGGCTGGGTGATAGCCGGGCCGCGGTATCCAGGATGTGCCGTGCGAACACGCCGGCCTCGATGCGCTTGGCGAGTTCGACCTCCTGTTGTGCGCTGAGCAGCGCCGTGCGCCCGATACCGTTGAGGTAAACCCGGACCAGATCGGCTGCCGGACTCTGCGCGTCGAGGTCTGCCTCCAGAGCAGTAGCATCCAGTTCCACGATAATCTGCGCGGCGGTCATCAGGTTCCTTCCTGCGACGGATCCTCGTGCCGACCCCAGTGCGTTCGGCGAATCGGCGCGCGACGTTGCACGAGTCTGGCCATCGGGTACCCGCGGCGATGAGCACTACAACGTCGGGAGCCCGGTTTCCGTTCCCGGGTCCTCACCTGGCATGACGAACGACGGCCCGGTGAAGTGCCCGATCCGACGGACCCTCAGAGACTTCTCAGGTTGTGAGCTGCGACGATCACCTTGGTGCCGGTCGGAGGTACTTGCGCTGCGGCCGCTGCGTCGGGACGCTTCATGCGGAGAACCCGCTGCGCGTTAGAGGGCAAGTGGCTGACATGGAGGTGGCTGTGATGGCCGAGCTGGACCCTGCCGGGCTGGGGCTGGCACTGGGCCGGCTGGCGATGTCGGCCGGCGGGAATCCGGCCGAGTTCTCCTGGTCGGTGATGGAGTACGGCATGCGCAGCGCCCAGGCCGCGATGGCCGCAGCGCTGCGCAGTATGGGGTTGAACTATGCAGGCCCTGTCGAGCCGGGCCCGGATCCGCGGTTCTCCGATCCGGCCTGGACCAGCAACCCGCTGTTCTACCTGGTGCGTCAGCAGCATGAGCTGCTGACGGGCTTCCTGCAGAACATGCTGGCCGCTGCTGACCTGGATGAGGTCACCCGGCGCAAGGCAGATTTCGCGCTTCGACAGGTGCTCGACGCCGCCGCGCCGACCAACTGGTTGCTGACCAACCCGGTGGCGTTGAAGAAGGCGTTCGACACTGGGGGCCTCAGCCTGGTGCGCGGAGCCAGCAACTTGCTCCGCGACATCGCGACCAACAAAGGCATGCCCCGCCAGGTCACCCCGGGCCAGTTCCGTCCGGGCCATGAGCTGGCCGCCACGCCGGGCAGCGTGGTGTTCCGCAACCGGTTGATCGAGCTGATCCAGTACGAGGCGCAGACCAAGACCGTGCACGCGGTGCCGCTGCTGTTCGGCCCGCCGTGGATCAACAAGTACTACATCATGGATCTCGCTCCTGGGAAGAGTCTGGTGGAGTGGGCCGTGCAGCACGGACATACCTGTTTCATGATCAGTTATCGGAACCCGGACGAGACCCTGGCCGAGCTCACCATGAGTGACTACCTGCGGGAGGGTCAGCTGGCCGCGCTGGAGGTCGTTGAGGAGATCACTGGTGCCCAGCAGACCAACCTGGCCGCGTTGTGCCTTGGTGGCACCATGGCCGCGGCCACGCTCGCCTGGCTTGCGGCCCGCGGGGAGAACCGGGTCCGGTCGCTGACCGTGATGAACACGCTGCTCGACTTCACCATGCCAGGCCAGCTCGGCGTGTTCACCGACGAAGCCGCGGTCCGGCGGATGGACCGCAGCATGGCCCGCACGGGCTACCTGCCGGCCGACCAGATGGCCACCACATTCAACTTACTGCGAGCCAGGGACCTGGTGTGGAACTACGTGGTCAACGACTGGCTGCTGGGTGAGGAGCCGGCGCCGTTCGACATGCTGAGCTGGAACTCCGACTCCACCCGGATGCCCGCGACAATGCAAACTGAGTACTTGCGGTCCTTGTACGTGGAGAATCGGTTGGCGAAAGGCGAGCTCGAGCTGGCCGGGGAGCGGCTGGACCTCACCCGAATCAGCCAGGACAGCTACTTCGTCTCTGCCGAGCGGGATCACATCGCGCTGTGGAAGGCGGTCTATGCCAGTGCCCGGCTCGTGGGCGGCACCGTCCGGTTCATGCTGTCCAACTCCGGGCATATCGCGGGCGTGGTCAACCCGCCGAACCCGAAGTCCAAACATTGGGTTGGCTCGGCGGATACCTTGCCCGAGGACCCAGAGACGTGGCGCCAGCAGGCCACCGAGGTCGCTAAGTCATGGTGGCAGGACTGGACGCCATGGATAGCCAGGCGGGCCGGGAAGAAGCAGGCCCCACCGCCGATGGGCAGCACTATGCACCCACCGTTGGAAGCCGCCCCGGGCAGTTACGTGCTCGGGACGTGAAGGCGGTGGCTGCATAAGGCTGCTGCATAGGGAGGGGGCCACCACTGGATGCTGGGTCGCGGGATGATGTGAGCCATGGCAGGTGCAGGAGAAGGTGGCGGGATGTCCGACCCCTGGCAGGCGCAGCTCGGGGCATTGGGCGCGTTCATTCGGGCCCAGCGGCAACTGGCCGACCTGTCGTTGCGCGAGATGGCGGCGCTGACCCGGATCTCCAACGCCTATCTCAGCCAGGTGGAGCGCGGTCTGCACGAGCCGTCGATGACGGTGTTGCGGGCGATCGCCGAGGCGCTGGGGCTGACCCCCGCACAGCTGCTGGCTAAGGCGGGGTGGACGCAGGCCACGGCGGGCCATCCCGTTGCCGAAGACCCTGCCGACGCCCCCGCCGAAGACCCTGCCGACGTTGCTGCCGGCTCGCCGGCCAGCACGGAGGACAGCATTCGTGGCGATCCGCAGCTCACCGAGGCTCAGCGCGAAGCGCTGCTCGGGGTGTACCGCAGCTTCATCGAGGATAGGTCTCGCCAGCGCCCGGGATGATTGACATATCTATCAATACTGCGTACTTTGGTTATCGTACCCGCTACGGCAAGGTAAGGGATGACGATGACTACAGCGCAGGAGACCGTCACCGAGGCCACTCGGGAAGCCATCGGCAACGTCGTGCACATCTGGGCGGACAGTGTCCAGAAGTTCGTGGGCTTGATGCCGGCCCCGGAGGAGAAGGGACTGCCCACCGCCGAGGAGGTCGTGGACAACCTGTACAACTTCTATATTCACGTGCTGACTACGCAGCGGGAGTACGTCAAGTGCTTGCTGGCTGCCGGCAAGTCGGTGAGCAGTAATGCGGCTTGGGCCGCGCAGGGTGCCGTCAACAAGAAGAAGAGCTGAACCACTCCCCAGTGCTCTCGCCAGCTGCGGCCACCAGCTCCTACGATGACCTGACAACAGTGATCAGCCCACCGATTGGTGTGCTGCGCTGGAGGAGGGGTCAATGTCGCATATTGGGCTGCTCAGTGGGTCTGCCGACCGGGTGCAACGGCTTGCTCACCTGCTGAAGGCCGCAGGTTCCGACCCTGTGATCATCACTGACCCCGCGGCGCTGCCAGGTGAGCCGGCCAGCGACGGCGTCGACTTCTACATCCAGCTGCCGATCACCATTCACCCGGACGGTCATACCGCTGTTGCGCGGGTCGGCTCGTTCCTGTCCGCGGGTCTGCTGGCCCGGTTCACGGCGGTCGACCGGGTGCTCCCGGTGCTGGCTCCCGGTGCGACCGTGGTGCTGGTGTCCGGCAACATCTCGGATGAGACGTCGTTGCCCGATGACCAGCATTCCCGGTTGGCGTTGCTGCATTTGCTGGCGCACGCCACCCGCGCCGAGCTTGCCACCAGGCACGTCGAGGTGAAGGTGGTCAGCGGCCAACGCAGTGACCAGGAGATCGTGCACTACGTGCTGGGCGGTCACGACGAGACCCACCCCCATGGTGACCCGCAGGAGCGGGCCAGTGCGGCCGCCGCCTACCAGGATTGGCGCGCCGAGGTGATGGGCCTGGTCGGTCTCGACATCTGATGTCGTTGCGCCGGGCAGGGGAGTACTCCCGAGCAGTAGCCTGGTGATGAAACGTGCGCATACTGCCGAGGAGGCCGTTGGTGAGCATGGTGTTGAGCCAGGATCCACCTGCCGATGCATTGCTGGAGCGGGACCCGCTGGCGTTGCTGCTGGCCATGCTTCTCGATCAACAAGTGCCGATGGAGCGGGCCTTCGCAGCCCCCTATGCGTTACAGCAGCGCCTGGGTCACGACCTCGACGTCCACGAGCTGGCCCACTATGACCCTGATGCGCTGGCGGAGCTGTTCGCCAAGCAGCCCGCACTGCACCGGTACCCCAAGTCGATGGCCGGGCGGGTGCGAGATCTTTGTCAGGCGCTGGTTGAGCGCTACGACGGCGAGGTGACGGGGCTATGGCGGGATGTCTCGGACGCGCACGAGCTGCTCGACCGGCTGGTTGCGCTGCCTGGCTACGGGAACCAGAAGGCGCAGATCCTCGTCGCACTGCTCGGCAAGCAGCGCAATGTGCAGCCCCACGGCTGGCGGCAGGTGGCCGGCCCCTACGGTGATGAAGGTGTGTATCGATCGGTGGCCGATGTGACCGACGACGAGTCGCTGGCCAAGGTTCGGGAGTACAAACAACAGATCAATGCGGCCGCGAGAAAGTAGGAGGTCGGGAATATCACATCGGGGCGAGAGCGTGCGCGGGGTCCGCATGAGCGTGGCCGCCGGCCAGACGATGCCGCTGTGCTGATCACGGCGGCCGAGCCGTCCTACGCCGAGCAGTACGCCCAGCGCCGACGCAAGTACGCGATCCTGATGTCGGCCCGCATCCCGTGCCTTGTGCTCGCCGGCGTGTTCTACCAGACCTGGTGGCTCGCGCTGGGCCTCGTTCTGCTCTCAGTGCCGCTGCCCTGGATGGCGGTGCTCATTGCCAATGACCGCGCCCCCCGCAAGGCCGAGCACGTCAACAGCCTGGGGCGTGGTCTGCCCGGGCCGGATCTTCCGGGTCGCGAGCTGGAAAGTCGCGACCACCCCGTCATCGACGGCTGACCGTGTGCGTCACACGAATGGTACGAAGATCACTCGTTCGATGGACAACGCCGCTGCGGCGGATGATGTCGTGGTACGTCAGACGTCCGCGCGGTCAATTCGCACCGCCGCTACCGCACGTCCGGGGCCACTCTCGCCTGCGGTGCTCTCCGGTGAGTGTCGTCGCAGTCTAGGGTCAGTGATCAGTACCAGTTCCGGCGCATAGCGCGGGGGAGGATCACATGACAAATACCGTGACCAGAGCTTCTCTGGGCTCGTTGCTGATGGATCGGTCGTTAAGTGACCCGGAACTCATGCGGGCAAGTGATATAACGCCCGATTACGCCATTCTACCCGAGGTGAGCGTGCTCAAAATCGGCGGGCAAAGTGTGATCGACCGCGGTCGGGCGGCGGTGTACCCGGTAGTCGAGGAATTGGTGGAGGTCAGACGAAGCCAGCAGATTCTCATCGGCACCGGTGCCGGCACCCGGGCTCGGCATGTGTACTCCCTGGCAGCCGAGCTCGGCCTGCCGACCGGTGTGCTGACCGACGTCGGGGCCGCGGTGGCCGAGCAGAACGCCCAGATGCTCGGGTACTTGATGGCTCGCCATGGTGTGCCGGTGGTGGGTGGCTCAGCGTTCGGTGCGTTGCCACTGTACCTGGCCGAGTGCGGTGCCGCCATCTTCTCCGGGATGCCTCCATATGACATGTGGCAGCACGTTCCCCACGAAGGGGTGATTCCGCCGTACCGTACGGATGCCGGGTGTTATCTCGTCGCGGAGGTCTACGGCTGTCGCAGCATGATCTTCGTGAAAGACGAGGACGGGCTTTATACGGCAAATCCGAAAACCGACCCGAATGCCCAACTAATCCCGGAGATCACCGTCGATGAGCTGATCGCCCGCAATCTGTCGGACCTCGTGATCGAACGCCCGGTGTTGGAGCTCATGCGCCGGGCCCGGCACGTGAAATCGGTCCAGATCATCAATGGGCTACGGCCAGGACTGATCACCCGCGCACTGGCCGGCGAACATGTCGGCACGATCATTTCAGTGGCGTGAGCGCTGTCATCTCAGGAGACACCATGACGAACACGCGTGCCTACCCCGAACCCTTGTTCGCAACGAAAGATGTGCCCTCGGCATTGATGCGCCAGACCCTGCTCGACCGGGAACTTGTGCGGCCGCTGGAGCGCCCGGTGATCCCGCTGCTGCCGTGGCTGAACGTCGTCGTGATCGGTGGGCGCTCGATCATGGACATGGGCCGCGACGCGGTGCTGCCCATCGTCGAGGAGCTGCGTGCGGCTCTGCCGGAGCATCGGATGCTGATCCTGACCGGACCGGGTATCCGGGGCCGCCACGTCCTGGGCGTCGGGCTTGATCTGGGTTTGCCGACCGGTGTGCTGGCTGCGCTGGTCTCGGTCGCGGCCGAGCAGAACGGGCACCTCATCGCGGCGTTGCTCGCCGAGCAGGGCGTGTCTTACCTGCCCCATGCGGCGATCGCGCACCAGCTCGCGGTGCACCTGAGCGCCAGCCAGGCCGTGGTGTCCAACGGATTCCCGCCCTACGGACTCTACGAGTTCCCTCCCGAGGTGGGTAAGATCCCGCTGCACCGCACGGACGCCGGTGCGTTCCTGCTGGCCGATGCCTACGGTGCCGCCCGGATCATTTACCTCAAGGACGTCGATGGCGTGTTCACCGGCGACCCGGCAACAGCCGACGGCAACCCGCCCAAGCTCATCCCCCGAGTGAGCACCGCTGAGTTGCTGGCCCGCAACCTCGCCTCGCTGCCGGTTGACACCCTGGTGCTTGAGCTCATGACCCATGCCAAGCACCAGAAAGAAATTCAGATCGTCAACGGCCGCACCCACGGCAACCTCACCAAGGCCTTGCAGGGAGAACACGTGGGCACGGTCATCCACGCGGACTGACGTCGCGCCCAGCTCAGGCAATGCGGCATCATGGACGATGTGAGCACGCTGACCCACACGTTGCCCGATGTCGACACTCGCCCTGAGGGGACCGACACCACCGATGACGACACACCCAAGATGTTCCATTACGTGCGCAAGGAAAAAATCGCGGAGAGCGCCGTCATGGGGTCACGGGTGGTCGCGCTGTGCGGTGAGCGGTTCCCGGTGACTCGAACGCCCAAGCCGGGTTCGCCGGTCTGCCCGGAGTGCAAGGAGATCTTCGAGTCGATGCCCAAGGGCGGTGACGCCGGCTGAGGCCAGTCCGTCCAGACCTGTCGGGGTGCTCAGGAGGCGTTGCTCAGGAAGATCGGCGTCCTGAGCAACGCGTGGAGGGTTCGGCGGGTGACGGCACTGCCGGTGCGGAGTTCGCCACCGTACCGGTGGTCGTCACGTACTGGCCGCGGGCCCGCGCCGCGAGGCGAGCCATTATCCGCCGCCGCTCGCGTCGGCGATCCCGTCGGGTCGGGTGAGCGGGCCAGATCTCCTCGATCGCGCTGTTGAACTCGGCGCCGAGCACGATCGCCATGGCGATGAAGAACGAGAACAGCAAGTAGGCGATCGGGGTGGCGAGTGCACCGTAGGTGTACCCGGTACCGGACACCCAGGATATGTAGAGCCGCAGCCCGGTGCTGGTGACCAGGAACACCACCATCGCCAGCAGCGCGCCGGGCAGCCCCCGGTGCCAGGGAAGTTTGATGGGGAGCACCACTTTGTAGAGCGTGGCCAGCCCGATCCACAGCAAGGCACCGAGCCCGGGGTAGTAGAAGATGCCGACCAACTGGGCCACCGTGGGTCGCACTGCCTCCGGAAGCAGTGTGGGTATCAGATCCGGGCCCAGCGCGGTCAGCGGCAGCACGAGCACCGATCCGATGAGCGCCACCACGTAGAGCAGCAGCGCGAAAATCCGCTGCCAAACCGGGTGGCGGACGTTGTCCTGCTGATAGGCGGCAGTGATCGAGTCCACCAGGGAGGCCAGCGCCGAGGAACCGGCCCACAGCGAGATGACGAACCCGACCGAGACGATGGAGCTGTGCCCCTGGGTGAGGATATCGGACACTGTCGGGCGGATGATCTGGTTGACCACGTCGGCGCTGAACACGGTGGTGGCCAACCGCATGATCTCCCGCTGCGCCGCCTCGACGGTAGCTGGGCCGAACTGGCTGGTGACGAATCCGAGGCTGCCCAGCAACCCCAGCAGCAGCGGTGGTAGCGACAGCGTCATCCAGAACGCCGCCTGGGCCGACATTGAGACGAAACTGTCATCCCAGGCCTTGGCGGCGGTTCGGGAGATCAGGCGCTGCGGACCGCGTCGGACCCGCTCGCCGGTGGCGGGCTCGAGATGTGTGCCGCCGCCGCTGGCGGTGGGCTCGACAGAAGCATCCATGTCACCTCCCAGGATGGTCCATTTACTGGAGTGCGCACAGCATGACCCGCCGAAGCAGGTAGCGTGCGGCTGCATCATTCGTGAGTGGAGACGCGTATCGCCACTCAAAGATGCGTCCGTGCCGGTCGAGTAGAGGAGTGCGTCGCCTGCTGTGTCCCGCCCCGACGAGACCGCCGCCGCTGCCTCCTCCGCACGCAGGCCACTGCGCGCCTGGCAGCGCAGGGCGCTGGCCCGGTACCTGGCCACCGGGCCGACCGACTTCCTCGCGGTCGCCACGCCGGGAGCGGGCAAGACGACCTTCGCCTTGCGGGTGGCAGCCGAGCTGCTGGCCGACCAGACCGTGCACGCGGTGACTGTGGTCACTCCCACTGAGCATCTCAAGCACCAGTGGGCGGCCGCGGCCGCCGAGGTGGGTCTGGCGCTGGACCCCGAGTTCCGCAACACCGTGGGTGCCACCTCACGTGACTACCACGGGGTGGCGCTCACCTACGCTCAGGTCGCGGCGCACCCGACCCTGCACCGGGTGCGCACTGAGACCCGCCGCACCTTGGTGGTGCTCGATGAGATCCACCACGCTGGAGACGCCAAGAGCTGGGGTGACGGGGTGCGGGAGGCGTTCACCCCGGCGGTGCGCCGGCTCGGTCTGACCGGCACCCCGTTCCGCAGCGACGACACACCGATCCCGTTCATCAGGTATGAACCGGATGGCGCCGGCGCGTTGCGTTCGGCCGCGGACCACTTCTACGGGTACTCCGAGGCGCTGGCCGATGGGGTGGTGCGGCCGGTGATGTTCCTTGCGTACTCCGGGGAGGCCCGCTGGCGGACCAGCGCGGGAGAGGAGTACTCGGCGCGGCTGGGGGAGCCGTTGACCGCCGAGCACACCGCTCGGGCCTGGCGCACCGCGCTGGACCCGGCGGGGGAGTGGATCCCCGCGGTGCTCGCCGCCGCGGATACCCGGCTGACCCAACTCCGGGCCGGCGCGTTACCCGACGCGGCCGGTTTGGCGATCGCCACCGACCACGCCGCAGCCAAGGCCTATGCCGGGATCCTGCAGAGGATCACCGGTCGGGAACCGGTGCTGGTGCTCTCCGACGATCCGTTGGCCTCCGGCCGGATCGCCGCGTTCGCCGACTCCGACGAGCGATGGATGGTCGCGGTCCGGATGGTGTCCGAGGGCGTCGATGTGCCCCGGCTGGCGGTCGGCGTCTACGGGACATCGGCGGCCACCCCGTTGTATTTCGCCCAGGCGGTGGGCCGGTTCGTCCGGTCCAGGCGGCCCGGGGAGACCGCGACGGTGTTCCTGCCCAGTGTTCCTGTGCTGCTGGGGCTGGCGAGTGAGCTGGAAAAGCAGCGCGACCATGTGCTCGGTGCGCCGCACCGGGCCGAGGAGGGTTGGGACGACGCGGCACTCGCGCAGGCCAACGCGCAGCGCGACGAGCCCGGCGAGCAAGAGCGCGCGTTCACCACGCTGGGTGCCGAGGCCGAGCTGGATCAGGTGATCTATGACGGGGCGTCCTTCGGCACTGCTGCCTTCGCTACCACCGAGGATGAGCAGGACTACCTCGGGCTGCCCGGGCTGCTGGAACCCGACCAGATGCGGGCGCTGCTGCGGCGGCGCCAGGAGCAGCAGCTGGCCCGGGCGACGGAGCGTTCCTCTGGGCGCTCCGCTGAGCTCTCAGCGGCTCCGTCCGTGACCGCTCGCCCGCCGACGGTGCGGGAGCGCCTCGTTGAGCTGCGCCGGGAGCTCAACACCCTGGTCGCGATGGCCCACCACCGCACCGGCCGGCCGCACGGGGCGATCCACCAGGAGATCCGCACCGCCTGCGGCGGCCCGCCCACTGCGATGGCCACGGCCCAGGAGCTCGAAAAACGCATCGCCTACCTGCGCCGAGCCTGAGAAAGTTTTGTCCTTGTTCTCTACCTAGGACCTTGGTAGAGTAAAAGCATGGGACAACATGCAGGTCCGCGGATGACACTGCCGACGCGGATGGTGCTCCAGGCGTTGCTCGATGAGCCTGGCCGGGAGATGTACGGGCTGGAGATCTGCAAGGCCGCCAAGTTGGCTAGCGGGACCATCCATCCCATCCTCGCCCGGTTGGAGCGTGTGGGATGGTTGGAGAGTTCCTGGGAGGACATTGACCCGGTCAAGGAGGGCCGACCGCGCCGCCGCTACTACCACCTTAACGGCACCGGAGCAGTGTCTGCCCGCGCCGCCCTCGCTCGGGTTGATAACCCCGGGACCGTCGTGCTACGTCCTGCGTTTAATGGGGGTTCCCCGTGAAGCGGCACAGCTGGGGCCTCGACCGGGTTCGTGATCTTCTCGGGCCCCTGGACCGCAACCGCGCTGGTGATCTCACTCGCCGCCTCAACAACCTTGATCCTGAGCTCGGGCTTGATCTCGACCTTGTCGTCGAAGCCGCGCACACCCTCGGCGGTGCGCTGGGGCTCAACGGCGACCACATTCTTGACGATGCCCGGGATGCGGCCAGTGCACTGGGTGATTCCCTCACCCGTGCCCGCGGTGCCGACGATGCCGGCGAGTTCGCCAGCGCCCGGGCGGGCGCTGCCATCCACGCCCGCAAGCTGGCCAGCGTCCTCGGGGGCGCTGCCACCCACGCCCGCGAGCTGGCGAACGCCCGTGATCGGGCCCGCGGGCCCGCCGTTGACCGCGTCCGTGACCTCGACCGTGATCTTCCGCGCGACCTCGCCCGCGACCTCGCCCGCTACAGCGGCCTCGCCAGTAGCCTCACTGTCTACTTGGTTTTTCACTCGGTGACGCCCGAGCTGAAAGAAAAGGTAGCTCGGAGTGCCAACTCGATGCCAGGGCGAGTAGTGGCATTGGCGGTCCGGATGCTGCCTGCGTCGGAGCGGGTGCGTTACCGGGAGGAGTTCCGCAGCGAGCTTCTTGATCCTGAGTTTCTCACGCTGCCGTGGTGGAAGCGGCTGGGGTATGCGCTGCGGGTACTGGCTCGCACGCCATTGCTGCGCTGGGCCCTGCGAGACCCGGCGCATCGAGTGGAGCGGTGAGGGCCGTGGAACGGTGGCTGGTCGTAGGTGCCAAGGCCGTGGGCTCGGCACTGGTCGCTGCCGTGCTCCCCACAGCGCTGGGACCGGTCCTTGTCGTCGTCGTAGGCGTGCTGCTCGGTCTGCCGCTGGTGTTGGTTGTCACGTTGGCGTTGGTCGCCGTGTACTCGGCTGATCCTGATCGGCGGGCAGCGGCGAAGGAGGTTCTTTACCGGCTGCTGAACACGCTGCGCCCCCGGGAGAGTTCCCGGACTCCGGCTCCGCGGCGGCCAAGGAGGCCCCCGCCCGGAAAGTAATAACCCGCCACCCCGCGGAGCAGCCCGACATCGGGAAGGAGACTTCTGATCATGGCGCACACGCTCGTGCCTGATGAGGCATCCGAGGTTTCACCGGGTTTCCGGCGTGACGTTGGTTTCTGGGCGCTGATGTTTGTGTCGCTGGGTTCAATCATCGGGTCGGGCTGGCTGTTGGGTGGGTTGACGGCGGCCACGTTGGCGGGTGGCGCGTCGATCGTGTCCTATGTGCTGGCCGGTGCGGTGATCATGCTGCTGGCGCTGGTACACGCGGAACTTGGTGCAGCCTATCCGTTTGCGGGGGGAACCGGACGGTGGCCGCGGTGGGTGTTCGGCTCCCTGGGGGGGTTCACGGCTGGTTGGATAGCCTGGTTACAGGCCGTGACAATTGTTCCGATCGAAGTCGAGGTCACGCTTGGCTACCTCGAACAAACCTGGCACGGACTGGTCAAGGACACAGGTGAGCTTGCTGCCAAGGGGTTAGTCGTAGCTGTCGCGCTGATGTTGCTCTTCACTGTCATCAACATCCTCGGGGTACGGTGGTTAGCGGAGACCAACAGGATCGCCGTGCTCTGGAAGATCGCTGTACCGGTCCTGGCGATTGTCGTGCTGACCAAGGTATCGTTTCACTCTGACAACTTCACCGCTGGTGGCGGATTTGCCCCCTACGGCGCCCACGGTATATTTGCTGCTTTGCCGCTGGGTATCGTGTTCGCGATGCAGGGCTTTGAGCAAGCCACGCAGATGGCCGGCGAGGCCCGCAACCCGCAACGTAACGTGCCGCGGGCGATGATCGGCTCGGTCATTTTAGGCACGTTGCTGTATCTGGCCCTGGAAATCGCCTTCATTGGCGCCCTGAACCCCGGCAACCTCGTGTCCGGGTGGGCCAACCCGGTGGGCAAGGGGGGCTTCGGGCCGTATGCCACGCTGGCCACAAGCCTTGGCCTAGGTTGGCTGGCGGTCATCTTCTACGTCGACGCGGTCATCTCACCAGCGGATACCAGCCTCGTTTATCTCGGCACTTCCGCGCGGCTGTCCTACGCGCTGGGCCATTCCGGCTTCGTTCCCAAGGGTGTCACCCGGATCAGCAGTCGCGGTGTCCCGTACACCTCGATCATCCTGTCGTGCATCGTGGGTCTGATCTGTTTTCTGCCCTTCCCGAGCTGGCAAAGCCTAGTTAGGCTGATCACCTCCGCAACGATGGCCATGTATGCCTTCGCGCCGATCGCCTTGCTGGCACTGCGTAAGACTGACCCCGATCGCAGCAGGCCGTACAGGTTGCCGGCTGCCTCGATTCTTGCGCCGCTGGCCTTCATCGCTGCAAACGAGATCATCTACTGGGCATCCTGGACCGTGGTAGAGAAGCTGATGCTGGCCATCGCCGCGGGCTACGTGGTGTTCGGGATCTCCTTCGCGGTGGGCCGCCCGATGGAACGACCGCCGCTGGACCCGCAGTCACTGATCTGGATTCTGCCCTGGTTCACTGGCCTGGCAGTGATCTCCTACAACGGACAGTACGACGGCACGAAACTTATCCCGGAGTGGGTTGACCTGGGTGTGGTGGCCGTGTTCAGTCTCGTGATCTTCTTTGTGGCGGTCCGGCTCAGGCTGCCCGCACAACGGGTTGCTGCCGCCATTGAGGACGAACTCAAGACCGCGTGAGGCGGCGCATGCCACTCGGTTGCCGGTCGCTGAAGACCGGCACGACCGGGGTTGGTAGTCCTTGAAGAGCCCCCAACTAGTCGAGGTAGTCGCGCAGGACTTGGGAGCGGGAGGGGTGGCGCAGTTTGGACATAGTTTTGGATTCGATCTGCCGGATGCGTTCTCGGGTCACTCCGTAGACCTGGCCGATCTCGTCGAGTGTGCGTGGTTGACCGTCGGTGAGGCCGAATCGTAGCCGCACTACGCCGGCTTCCCGCTCGGACAGCGTGGCGAGCACGGATTGCAGCTGGTCCTGGAGCAGCGTGAACGAGACCGCGTCCACCGCGACTACGGCCTCGGAGTCCTCAATGAAGTCGCCGAGTTGCGAGTCACCCTCGTCGCCGATGGTCTGGTCCAGCGAGATGGGTTCCCGGGCGTACTGCTGGATCTCCAGCACCTTCTCCGGGGTGATGTCCATTTCCTTGGCCAGCTCTTCCGGAGTGGGCTCGCGACCCAGGTCCTGGAGCAACTCGCGCTGAATCCGACCCAGCTTGT
>JBOHFG010000386.1:0-1715 GCA_050699575.1 Pseudonocardiaceae bacterium | reverse complement strand
CCAACGCCCGCATCGAGGCCACCAACACCCACCTGCGGCTGCTCACCCGACGGGCGTATGGCTACCACAGCCCCGAATCACTCATCGCCATGGCCGACCTCACCCGCGGCGGACTCTGCCCACCACTTCCCGGACGATCATGAAAACCACCCACAGAAACGTCAGTAGAGCCCAGATCCGGCGGGTCGAGGTATTGGGATCAGCATTGGTGAGTGGCGTCTCAGTAGGATCTCGCCGTGGACCCGTTGACCGCGCTGTCGGCCCAGTTTGATCCGTTGCGCCCACTGGAGGCGGACGAAACCGACCTGTACGTGGACTGGCAGGATCAGCTTGACACCGCCGATGACGTCAAGGTGCGTTTGGTGAACTCGATCACCCGCAGCCCTGGGCCGGTCACTCGCCTATTTACCGGGCACCGTGGCGCTGGCAAGACGACTGAGCTGAACCGGGTGCGCCAGCGTCTTCAGGAGGGCATCAGCGGTCGCCGGGTGTTCGTGTCGATGCTGTTTGCTGAGCGCTGGGTCCATCTCGATGATGTCCAGCCTGAGGATCTGGTCTATCAGATCGTTCGCCAGCTGGTTGTTGACCTCGCGGAGGCCGGTTTCTCGTTCGCGGAGACGAAATTCCGTGGCGCTCTGGGGGGCGTGCGCGACTTCTTCAAGGGACGGATTGACCTTGACAAGGTTGACGTGGGCATCGACCCGGTGAAGGTCAGTCTGCGGTTCGAGGCGTTCCCGACCGCTCGCAAGGAGTTCCGTACCCTGCTGCAAGGCCTGCTGCCGACGATCTACGACCTGACGAACACGGAGATCCTGCGCCAGGCGCGGGCGTGGCTGGCGCAGCCGGAGCACGGCGGCTACACCAGCATCGCGATCATTGTCGATCAGCTTGACCGCATTCCGCGCAAGCAGCTCAACGGTTACACCAATCACGAGAACCTCTTCCTCGACCACGTCGGAGCCCTGCGGGCGTTGAACTGCGATGTGCTCTACACCATTCCGATCGAGCTGGCTTACAGTCGTGCGCATGCCCGGTTGCAGGACGCCTACGGCAGCGAGATCCTGGCACTTCCCGCGGTCCCGGTCACCACTCGTGACGGTGGCGAGTTCCCCGCGGGCGTGGCGGTGCTGCGCGAGATCGTCCAGCGGCGCACGGACAAGGCGGGTGTCGGCCTCGATGAGGTATTCGCCGATCCGGACCTGCTGGAGGACGTCTTGCGGTATTCGGGTGGGCATATCCGGGGGCTGTTCGTGATGTTGCAGTCGATCCTGCACCGCGCCGCGGAGCTGCCGATCAGCCGGGCGATCACCCAGCGTGGGCTGCGGCGCGCCGCTGCGGATCTTGCCGTGCCGTTGCGCCCGCTGGACTGGGAGCTGCTGGCCCGCGTACATGAGTCCCATGACAAGGTGGGGGACGATCCCGGTGTCTGGAACGAGCTGCTGCGTGACCGGTTCGTGCTGGCCTACGAGGACGAAGACGGCCACTGGTATGACCGGAATCCGTTGTTAGGACTGCTTGGGCCGGGCAGGCGTCGATGAACGCGGCGGCCACGACACTCGCGGAGGAGAACGGCCAGGAGCTGGAGACCCTGTGCCGGATGCTGACCCGAGCCCGCGGTTTCCGGCTGGGATTCGTCGTCGCGAACCACCCGTCGCTGCGAAGGCGAATTGCTCTGGACTGTGAGCGGATCTGTGGTGTGCGCCCCCGGGATGTCA
>JBOHFG010000385.1:0-1020 GCA_050699575.1 Pseudonocardiaceae bacterium | reverse complement strand
CGTAGCCGGCGGCCTCGAACACCACGCGGACCGCGCGCATGAGCGTGGTCTTCCCGGTGCCCGGCGCGCCGTTGACCGTGTCGAGCATCCGGCCGGTGCCCACCAGCCGCCGCAGCGCCTCGCGCTGTTCACCGGACAGCGGGTACCGCTGCTGGGCCTCAACGGTGCTCACCGCGAGCCGGATCACGTCCTCCTCGGTGACGCGCGTCGGGGACTGCCCTGGGTCGCTGGCTCGTGCGGCGCGCAGGATGACGGTCTCGGCGTCCACCACATCGGCCGTCGTCCAGGTTTTCGCGTTGCGCATGTGCTCAGCACCCAGGCGGCGTTTCTCCCCGTTCGGGCCCTCGACCTCCCGGCCGTGACCGGGCAGGGTGAGGAACCCGGCGTGGGTGAGGACCGCGTCGGTCATCGCCTCGATGGCCTCGGGGGAACCGAACCCCTCGGGCATCGCGTCAGCGACCCGCCACAGCGCGTCGGCGCGGGTGAACCGTCGGCTGTGCGCGGTCAGCCCCGTGTCGGGGTCGAGCAGCGCCTCGGCGATCTCGGCCACGGTGAGCGACCCGTCGGCGACGGCCCCCACTGGGGGTCCGGTTGCGGTGGCGTCGCGGTACCGCCCGGCCTCTCGCGGCCGGGGCACGAGCTCACCCCGCGACCGCCCCTCGCCAGTCGCCCCGGCGGTCTGTTCCCGCGTGGCGGGTGCGCCGCGGTCCGGGCCACTCGGGTCCTCCGGCTGTGGCCCGGTGCCGGTTGCCGGGTCGTCCGGGTCACGGCCGCCGTTCATCACCCGGCGCATGTGCTCGGCTGGGTCCCGGCCGGTGGCGAGTTCCTCGCCCTGCCAGAGGTGTTGCAGCGTCGCGTCAGCGGCGGCGACAGCCTCGCCTTTCTTGCCGCGGGAGCGTTGCTCAGCGATGCGGTCCTGCGCCCTGGTCGCGGTCTGCTCGTCATACCCGAGCGCGGTCAGCATCTCCTTGATGTCGGCGTGCCGCTTCGAGAACAACCGGAGCGTCGCGTCGGGGATGC
>JBOHFG010000384.1:0-1202 GCA_050699575.1 Pseudonocardiaceae bacterium | reverse complement strand
GACGAAGGCCTGATCACCACCCTCGCCCAAGGCGGCCGCAAACTGGCCACCCTCACCGACACCGGCCAGACATACCTGCACACCCACCACGACGCGATGCCCGACCCCTTCACCGAGTTCACCGCAGGCTGCGGCGGCGGCAGCAACCTTCGAAACGCCCTCGACGAGCTGCGCCACCCAGCCCGCCAACTCGCCCTGGGCGACCCGCAGCAGGTGCAGGCTGCCCAGCGGGTCCTGGCCGAGGCACGCCGCTTGCTCTACCTCATCCTCGCCGGCACCCCCACCACCGAGAACAAGACCAGCCAGCAGTGACGGGGGAAACCGTTCAGATCCGGGGGAGATCATCTACCCGAGCGCGAGACAAACCGTGGGAGACAGCGCTGAACTGGGGGTAAGTGCTGAAGTCCAGGGCAGCGATGCTGTCCGCATCCGGGTGCTCCACGAGCAACTCACCAGCACTGGACTCACAGACCAACCCGCTCGTAGCTTCGCCTCCCACGGTTTGCCTCACTCTCTGGTATCCGGGCTTCACCCACCACAGCGGCCCGGTCGAGCTCGCCGCATAGCCGACCCCTCTCGGGTAGATGATCTCCCCCAGATCTGAACGGTCTCCGCTTGCCACCAGCGCTTCGGTGGCCAAGTATCGGGGTGTGGCCTCATCTTGGTGGGAAATTCCTGGCCCGCCGTCGACACCGCCGAACGGCAACCTGGCCGATATCGTGGCTGCGGGCGGGCTACACACGTTTCAGCTGGAACTGCACGAACGGTACGGCCCGGTCGCGCGTTTCGCACTGCTGGATACCCGGGTGGTGTCCGTCGCGGACCCGGACCTGCTCGCGGTCACCTCGCGGATCAACCGGCGCCCCGCAAAGCTGTTCGAGTTCCTCTCCCCGCTGTTCGAGGCGGGAAACCTTCAGACGATCCCTGAGCGGGAACACGTGCCATGGCGGCGGCTGCTGCTTTCCGCGCTGGGTAACCACCGCTGCCACGAGGCGCATTTCGACGCGTTTACGCGCATCACCCTGGAGGTGGCCGATCGCTGGGCAGCCGCCGCTGGGGAGGTGGCGCTCCAAGAGGACCTCAGCGAGTTGTCGCTGCGGCTGATCTGCGAGTTCGCGTTGGGCAGTGAACTGGGATCGAGTGCCGCGGCACGCCGGACCAGCACGGCGTTTCGAGACCTGCTCGCCGAGTACCTCGGGCGG
>JBOHFG010000383.1:0-2437 GCA_050699575.1 Pseudonocardiaceae bacterium | reverse complement strand
CTTCACTGGGCCCGCGGCTGCTACGACGGCTGGACCGAGTGGGTACGCCGGCAGTCGCCCGTCGTCCGGCTGGCGGTGATCACCTTGACCGGTGCCATCGTCCTGGTCACGCTGTGGTTGGTGAACGCCTTCGGCCTGGTCGCCGGGTGGGTCGGTCTGCAGTGGGATTGGGTGCGCTCGCCGCTGGCCTGATGCTGTATGGTGATCGCGCTGCCGCGGCAGCGAGGGGCGATTAGCTCAGCGGGAGAGCGCTTCGTTCACACCGAAGAGGTCACTGGTTCGATCCCAGTATCGCCCACCATCAAAACAGCAGGTCAGGGGCTAGTTCCAGCGGGTTCGGAACTAGCCCCTGAACAGCTGAGTGACTAACTGCGTGACTACGGTTTGAAGATCTGGTCCATTACTGTCGCCCCGTGCTGGAGTACTGGCCTGATCTGCTTGCGGTAGATCAGCTCTGTCACGGCGGTACTGCGGTGGCCGACCAACCGGGAGATCTCTTCCAACGGGACGCCGCTGTCCGAGAGCAGGGACACGAAACTATGGCGTAGCTCCCTGGGCGTCCACTCCGCAGCGTCCAGCTCGGCAGCCCCGCGGATTGCCCGCCGGAACTCGCGGCGGACGTCAGAAGCGTCGAGTGGTGTGCCGACCCGGGAGGCGAACACGAGGCCGTGTTCCTGCCATCGTGTCCCGGCCGCGATCCGGTCTTGGTTCTGCTGGCATCGGTGCGCCTCCAGTGCTTCGACACATCGTCTGGGCAGGGCGAGGGTCCGCCGTGATTTCCGTGTCTTGGTGTCGGCTCCCGCTCTTACCGATCTCCACACTGCGACGTGTGCTGGTACGGGGGGCTCGTTGTCCGGCTTCCCGTTGAGGTCGACGTGGTCCCAGGTCAGTGCGCGAAGCTCCTCTGTCCGGGCGCCGGTGAGGAGGGATAGCACGATGTAGCCGCGCATCCGGGTGTGTTCAGCGGCAGCGAGCACGGTCTCGGCCTGAGCCACTGTTAGCGCTTTGGATGGGCGGCCGGGCTGGCCTGTCGGGACGGAACAGAGCGCTACGACGTTCCGCTTCACCTTGTCGCGCGCCATCGCTCGATTGATCGAACGGTTCAGGCACGAACGCAGACCCTGGAGGGTACGCGTGCTGAGTGTTGTCGCTTTATCCGCGAGCCACCTTTCGACGTCCTCGGCGCTCAGGTCTCGGAGCTTTCTGGAGCCCAGGGCGGGGATGATGTGGGTGTTGCTCAGGATTGTGCAGGTGGTGATGGTGCCCGTATCGCGTCCGCTGAGTCCGTAGGATAGCCAGTCGTTGACGGCGTTTGCCACGGTGTAGCCGGTCGGGGCGATGGCTAGGCCGTCGTCGTGGTCGCGCAGTACCTCCGTGAGCTTGGCTTTTGCGGCGGCTTTCGTCTTGCCGCTTCCCCGTTTGATAATCCGTTTTCCGTCCGGTGCGTAGCCGAGGCTGGCTGTTGCGATCCAGCGTTGCCGGGCTTCGTTCCAATGGAGTCCGCCGTCTCCTCTGCTCCGTCGTTTGGGCATCAGGCGGCCTCGGCTTCCTTCTCCAGCAACGCGATGTAGTCGCGAATGGCGGATGCCGGGATGAGCCGGGTTCGTCCTTGCTTGACTGACCGCAGCCGACCGGATCGAAGCAGCTCGAAGACGACAGTCCGGCTCATGCTCAGGGTCTGCATCACGTCGGAGACCTTGTACAGCTGAAGGTTCAGCGGGGTGGCGGGCTGGGTGGCGGAGGTGCTCACGGTCGCGGTCCTCCCGGAGTTGGGCTGGTTGGTGCGGGTACTGCGGGGTTGGTGATGTCCGCGACTGCCGCGACTGCCGCGACTTGGCTGGTCAGGTGGGTCGCGGTTGTTGTGGTGGTCGCGGTTGTGTCCGCGACCGGCGGATCTGCGGTGTTCGGGTGGGTCGCGTTCGTATCCGCGACCTCGGTTGTGTCCGCGACCGTGGTGAGCTGCGCGGTAGCGTTGGTCGCGGCGGTCGCGGTTGGTGGCAGGTACCGGCTCCATACGTCGGCGAGCCCGTCGGCGCCGTCGGCGCGGTAGCCCTTGAGCGCCTGATTGTTGACCTTGATGTCTTTGGATCTGACACCGTATTTGCCCAGTTCGCGGCCTAGCCTGCGGGCATCGAGGGGTTTGCCGTGGAGATCACCCCAGCTGGATTCTTCGAGATCAAGCAGCGCGGTGAGGATGTCGGCGGTGGTCATGCGGTCGGTGCCGTGCGCGGTGAAGACGTGCCGCAGGTCGGCCAGGAGCCGGACACCGAGTGAGGTGATGTGTAATCCGGTGTCGAGGACGAAGTGTCGGCAGGCGTTGCGGGCGGTATCAGGCCAGTGGCCGCCTGCGGTGTCGGCGATAGCCAGGAGCGGCTCCCAGATCTCGGATGAACGGTCGGTGACGCCGTCGGGCATGGCGGGGCGGGCGTCACCGAGC
>JBOHFG010000382.1:0-1126 GCA_050699575.1 Pseudonocardiaceae bacterium | reverse complement strand
TGCTCGATGATCTGAGCGCCGATCTCGGAGAACTACACGGGGCGTTGGTGCGCTGCCGGTCAGCATCCGCCCTCCGGCGTATTACCAGATGCACGGCGCAGATGGCCGGGCTGATGTGCTTGACTCTGATCAAGCTGGATGAGCGAGCCGCTTTCCGGGGGTGGGCACGCACGGCTCGGCTGGCTGCCGATGAAGCCGATGATCCTTTGACGTATTCATGGGTGCGCGCGCAGGAGGCGTACGGGTATTACTACAGTGGTGACTTCACTGAGGCAATTCATATTGCACAGCACGCCCAGGTGCTGAGTGGTCAGATTTCGTCTGTCGGATTCGTGTTAGCCGCCGCCCTTGAGGCGCGGGCGCAGGCCGCGCTCGGTCAAACCGATGAGACACGCGCTGCCCTGCATCGGGCCGAAACCTGTCTGTCCCGCATGGATGCGGACGGAATCGGCACCTCGGCCTTTCACTACAATGAGGCTCAGCTGCGCTTCCATGAAGGTAATGCTTTGACGCATCTGCACGACACGGATGCGGCCTGCCAGGCCCAGGAGCAAGCGCTGTCCCTGTGTCCTGCCAGCGATTATATGGACCGCGCTATGATCCGGCTCGATCGGGCGCATTGCCTGGCATATGATGGCGATGTTACTACTGCCGTAGTAGTCATGGAGGAGGCCGTGACGCCCCTGAGCGAACAACAACGTCAGGGTATTATCGCCTTGCGAGTACGAGAGATTGTTTCTATCCTGCCGCCTAAGTACCGGGCACTGCCTGCTGTGCAGGATTTACATGATCTGCTGCCGCCATTGTCCGAGCCGGAAGATAAGGCATAAATGGTCGAGCTTCGACAAGCTGAACCGCGCGACGTTCCAGCCCTCACGGTCTTGATGGAAGATATTGACCGCTTCTATGGTGCACCTGAGGTCGAATCGTCCGACCAGCGGGCACAAGCAATAGCAGCCTGCCTCTTCCAGGAACCCAAAGCCGCCTATGTGTTGCTGGCCTGGGACGGAGAGCAGTTGATCGGGATGGCCGCGTACTCGTTCCTCTGGCCAGCTGCGGGCGTGACACGCTCGCTGTACCTCAAGGAGCTGTACGTTACCGAAGCCTTCCGGCGTCAGGGCATTGG
>JBOHFG010000381.1:0-5039 GCA_050699575.1 Pseudonocardiaceae bacterium | reverse complement strand
ATCGGCCACCAGCGTCGTCAGGCGCATCCGGCCGAGCTCGGTGACCGCCGAGCGGACCAGACCCGGGTGCAGCGAACGTCGGGGTTCGTCGCGGTGCTGCAACGCGAACAGGACTTCCCACCGCAGCAGCTCGGGCAGCGGCATCAAAGAGAACTGGTAGCCGGCCAGATACCGGATCTGCCCGGCCGCCCACTGCTTCGGGGTGCCGGCCTCGCCGACCTTGCCGGCCTTCCACCACAACCGCACGTGATAGCCACACAGGCCACCCCTGCCCGAGGCGGACCCGGGACAGGCCGCGACCAGACACGACGGCGGCGGGTCGGGATACGGGGTGGCGAACAGCCGCGACCACACCACCGGCTCCAGCACCTGCCCCGTCACTTCGCCGCGGCGGCGGTAGGTCTGCCAGGACACGTAATGCGACAGGCACATGCCGCGGGCGAATCGAGGGCGGGCACAGGTGGCGTCGTCCCGCGAGACCAGGCACGCCTCTCGCGCCCCTCCCGGTGAGCAATGGCGCCCGACCGGCACGTGAGTCGCGATGAAATCCTGCTCGGACACCTCGGATCCGGCCAGGTCGTGGTGGCACGCCTCGCAAAACCGGACTGTGCGTCCCTGGAGCAGGGCTGAACAGGCCACCGTCCGGCAGCGCGTCACCGAGGTGGCCGGGTTGTCCGGGTTCCCACTGAACAACCAGGTCGCGGCCTCCCACTCGCCGGGCCGCCAGCCCGGATCGAGCCGATCTCGCAGCCACCGCCCCCACGCTGCGGTGTCCAGGGGGAATGGCGGTCGGGTCAGCGTCTCGGCCGCTGCCGTGCTGGTCATCGGCCCGCCACTCCGGCTGCGGCCACCCGCTCCACGGCATCGCGTTTGTCCTGGTCGTTGACGTGCAGATAGGGCTGCATCGACGACGGCGACACATGCCCGAGTAGGTGCTGCACGATGTCGAGGTCCACCCCGGCACGGACCCAGCCGGTCGCGGCGGTGTGACGGAGCATGTGCGGGCGCACCGCGAACCCGACCGTGCGGGCCAGCCGGTCGAACATGTCCTTGACGTTGGAGTAGCTCATCGGGGCGCCCAGCGGCTCCCGGAACAGGTTGACGAACACCATGTCGCAGCCAGCCGCCGCCTCGACGCCGTCGCGTTCGTGCAGATACTCGGCATACGCGGTGACCAGCCTCGTGGTGACCGGGATCGCGCGCGGAAATCGGGACTTCGCCAGCGCCGCGTTGGCATTGTCCCGGCGCCGCCGCACATGAACATGCGGGCCGTCGATCACGCACCCCAACGTCCGCGAGCTGGCCAGCAGGTGCATGTCCTCCCGGCGCAGCCCCAACCCCTCACCGACCCGCATCCCCGTCACCAGCAACAGCAGGATCAAGAAGAAGTCCCGGGCATGACAGGTCAGCCGCAGAAGCTGCTCGATCCGCTCGCCGCTGAGCGCCTCGTAACCCCGCTCGGTGTCCGCGAACCGGAACACAGGCCTCACCACCCGGCGGAACTGGTCATCCTCGCCCGGGTCGTAACCCGGCGGCAAATGCCGCAAGAACTTCGGTTCCGACAGCGCCGCGACCACCCGGGCCGGCACCCAACCATGCGTCACACCGAAGCGCAGGAACTCACACACCGAGGTCATCACCGCGTTCGCCGTACCCCGCGAACGAAACCGAAGCTCGACACCCACCCGAGCCGACCGGGCGGGCATCGGCTCGGTAACCAACCAATCCTGGAAACCCTTCAGACCGAGAAATCCGGGATCAGTCCATTCCAGTCCCCGCGACGCGCAGTAACTCAAGTACAGCGCGACCCGACCCGCATAGACCCGTTCGGTGTTCACCGACAAATCCCGGGCCCGCAGCCCAACCAGGAACGTGGGCGCCTCCTCATGCAGCCGAAACCCACCGCCATCGACGACCACCCACACCAGCTCACCCGACGGCGAGAACGCTCGCTCAGCCACGAAGCTCAGGGACACCAACCGAACGTAACGAACATGCCTCACACACCACGGATATCTGCGAGGGACACGCCGAAACACGGCAAAACCTCACGTAACCGACGACCGGCGACACCTGTAGATAAGGAAGATCGACACCCGGGCCTGCGGGGGGTACGTCGTCGCACCCGGCAGCCCGGTCCCCCCAAGCGGATATGAACTGGGTGACGACCGGGACCCCGCTGAACTGCCCAGCTGGCTACACCACGCCCTCACCCCCGTACCGCCCACGGTGATCTCAGCGCCCGCCCAGACGGCCACGACCAACCCCAGCGGATACGCCTCCGCCGCCGTCCGGGGCGAGTGCCAACGGGTGCGCACGGCACCACCAGGGCAGCACAACGCGGTGCTCTGCCGCGCCGCCTACGCCCTCGGCCAACTCATCGGCGCCGGACTACTCGACGAAGACACCGCGCGGGCTGAACTCACCGCCGCCGCCAGTGCTCTGATCAGCGCCGACTGCGACTGCACACCCCGCGAAATCGCCCGGGTCATCACCGCCGGACTCACCGCCGGAGCCCGTAACCCGCGCCGCACCACACCCCGTACCAGCGACCAGGGGGCGGCATGAGACCCGACATCAGCACCGCACTGACCGCGATCAATGCCGCCCTTGGTGGCCACGACTGCCAGCACTGCGCGCAGCCCGTCGGCGCGTCGCCCTCGCCGGATTTCTGCTCCGAGGGCTGTCAGCGGACCTGGCACGACCAGCACACCGCCACACCACTGACCGCGTCCGGGACCACAGCAGCCCGGTCGCTGGGCTGGCTCGGGCAGCCCGCACCCGGGACCGTCGTGCGGGCCGGGCATGAGGTGCTCGATGCGGTGGCCGCGTTCGTGGCGCGGTTCTCGGTGTTCCACTCCGAACACTGCGCGCCGACCCTGGCGCTGTGGTACGCCCACACCCACGCCAGTGAGCAGTTCTACGTCACCCCTCGGCTGATCCTCGACTCCGCCGAACCCGGCTCCGGCAAAACCCGGGTCCTCGAAGTCGCCCAATACCTCGTACGGGCACCCGAGATGACAATCTCCGCAACCCCAGCGGCGTTATTTCGGTTGGTTTCAATGGGACCCATCACGATCCTGTTCGATGAGGTTGATGCGATCTTCAACCCGAAAAATGGGGGAAACAACGAAGACCTTCGGGGATTGCTCAACGCGGGATACAAGCGCTCGGCCACCATCGCCCGCTGCGTCGGCGACGCCAAAACCATGAAAGTCGAGCGCTTCCCCGTCTACGCTCCCGCCGCGCTCGCCGGGATCGCTGGCGCGATGCCGACCACTATCACCACCCGCGCCATCACCATCCACATGCGCCGCCGCCGCACCGACGAACCCGTCGAGCCATTCCGGGAAAGGCAAGTAGCCCGCCAAGCCCAACCTCTCCGAGAGGAACTCACCGCGTGGATCGACTCCGCCAGTGCGCGGCTTGGCGATGCCCAGCCCGTAATGCCCGAGGGAGTCATCGACCGCTCGGCCGAGATCTGGGAACCACTCCTGGCTATCGCTGATACCGCAGGCGGGCACTGGCCTACCACCGCCCGCGCCGCCTGCCGACACTTTGTGCTTCATACCGGACCGCAACTGACCTCACTCGGTGTCCGGCTGCTCGCCGACCTGCGCGAGCTGTTCACCCGGGCTGGTACGGACAGGATGGCCACCGCCGGCATTCTCCCCGCCCTGTGCGGCCTCGACGAATCACCCTGGGGTGACCTGAACGGGAAACCCCTCGATGCCCGGCGTCTCGCCAAAGAACTCAGCCGATACGGGGTTCGGCCACACGACTTGAGGACGCCCGCCGGCGAAGTGGTCAAGGGCTACCGCACCACCACACCCGAGGGCCTCGCCGACGCCTGGGACCGCTACCTGCCCCCACCCACCACAGCCGCGACAAGCGCTACAGCCGCTACATCGCAGGTCAGCCCCGTAGCGGCAAATTCACGTGTAGCGGATACATCCGCTACACCCCCCACAGCCGCTACCGTGCTGACCAGGCATGTAGCGGCTGTCGCGGCTGTAGCGGCTCTCCAGGACCCACCCCGCCCCGTCACCGAGCAGGAGGACTGACGCCATGGCAGCGGCACGCCACAACGCCCGTACCCGGCTGACCATCGCCGACGTCTGCGCCGACCTCGATATCTCCCGCTCCACCTTCTATGACTGGCGTGCCAAAGGCCGCGCACCCCGCTGCATCAAACTCCCCAACGGCGACATCCGCATCAACCGCACCGAATATGAACGCTGGCTCACCACCCTGGAAGAGGCCGCCTGATGGCTACCAGCTATGACGTCAAATTCTGGAAAACAGATGTCTATCGAGGTGCACGGGTGACAACCTATAAGGTTCGGTGGTTCGTCGCGCGGAAACCGTTCAAGGAACCTTTCCGTACGGCGGCGCTAGCGGAGAGTTACCGGGCGGAACTCATGTCCGCCGCGCGCCGGGGAGAGGCATTCGAGATAGCAACCGGTCGTCCGCTCTCGATGACGCGGATCAGCCACGACGCGGATTGGTACGGGTTCGCCTGCGACTACATGGATATGAAGTGGCCCACTGCGGCGGCTACCTACCGCCGCAGCATCTCCGAAGCGTTGACTTCTATCACCGTCGCGTTGATGGAGCAGGGGGGCGGGGGTCCGGAGGGAGTGGTGGTGCGATCCGCGCTGCATGGCTGGGCATTCAACACCAACCGGCGCGGTGATCCAGGTCGACCGCCCGAGGTTAACGATACGTTGCGCTGGGTCGAGTCACACACAAAACCGGTATCGCAGCTGTCGGAGCCTGCCGTCTTGCGGTCAGTGCTCGCGGCGATAGGTACGTGTATCGACGGATCGGCAGCTGCCCCGAGTGTGGCGAGCAAGCGTCGGCGGGTGCTCTTCAACGCGCTTGAGTACGCTGTCGAGCGCCGCCTCATCCAGGTGAACCCACTCCCAGCGTTCAAGTGGAAGCAGCCCAAATCCTCCGGTGCGATCGACAAGCGATCGGTGGTAAACCCCATCCAGGCGCGCACGCTGCTCCGCGCTGTCCGCGAAGCGCGGCTTAGC
>JBOHFG010000380.1:0-2180 GCA_050699575.1 Pseudonocardiaceae bacterium | reverse complement strand
CACCGAACAGACCGCCCTGCCCACCGTAATACCGCGCCACCCCCCGCAGCTGCCCCGTGACCGCCACCACAGCCTGCACATGCGACATACCCAGCCGCGACGGCAGCCGCCCCGTCGGCAGGGGCAGTCCGCTCGGCTCCCCAGACCCCGGTTCCACCTGGCCCAGGGCGGCAACCGCGGTAGCGGAAATCAGGGCGCGGCGTTTCACGTCCTCGGCCACCTCCTGCCCAGCAGACCGCCCATCCTCACCGGGGCCCAGGCGCATCCACCCCCGGGGTACCCCGAGCCCGTCCGCGATCCGTTCGAGGACCTCCACATCGCGCACCCGGCGACCCTGGAGGATCTCACACACCTCCGGCTGGGCTTGCCCGGTCAGCGCCGCGATCCGGCGCTGACTCACCCCAGTCCGCCCAAGCAACCGGTACACCATGCCCACGCCACGAGCATCCAGGGCAGCACGCATGTCATCACGGACAAAAAGAGCGGGGTCAACGGGGTTCACCGGCGACCACCGCTGTCCCCGCCAGACAGCGGGAGCTGCCTGCTTTCCGTGACAGCTGTGCTGGCCAGCGGGATCCCGCCTGGGTGGATGATGGCGACGTGGCCGGTCACAGGTTCTGATTCCCTTCACCAAGCGCAGCCCCGTCGCGGAGCGCGACGGCACGGACCCGGTGCAGCAGTGAGCAGACGGCGGCGACAATGCAGGGTGCTTCCTCGGCGAGCCAGCCCAGGACCTGCACGTCGTAGGAACCCAGCTCGATGCCCTCACCAATAGCGGTGAGCAGGGCGTGATAACGCTCCGTGCGGTCCTGGCGGTAGCCGGGCGCGACGTGGTAGGGCGGGTGCACCGACACCGGTTCGCCGTAGAGCGGCTCCAGCCCGCGCACCCAGGGATCCGGCGAGGACGGCAGCATCATCGGGCGCCCTTCACGGGACCCGGGCTCGATGGGGCCCCACCGGTGATCACCTCATTCCTGGGGGGGTGGAGGCACCTGGTGCCGGGGACTCGGGGGTTGCACGCAGGCACGCACTCGTTGCTGTCACCCGCGCCCACCGCCTCTCAATGGGTTTATCGCGGCGGCCTGGCACCAGATGCATGGCGCACTGTGACAGCTGAGACCAAAGTGACGGGAGAAGGCGGACCGCGCCAGGCGCTCAGGCCGCCACCCCGGTGTGGCACCCCTTAGAGTTGGCGGCTGTGACGGTCGAGACGGGGGAATTGGCGGCTGACCGGGTGCGGCTGAAGACCCTGCGGCACAGCCTCGGTGCGCACCTGGCCACCTACCGCACCGCGGCCGGGATCACCCAACCCGAACTGGCTCAGGCCCTCAGCCGGACCCGGAGCACGATCTCGAAGGTCGAACACGGCACCCGCGGAATGCCCGGACGGCTGTGGAAGATCACCGACGACGTGTGCCACGCGGACGGTGCCCTGGTCAACGAGCACACCGCGCTGGCACGGGCCGAACAGGACTACCGTGGTCGGTGGCGTACCCACCAGCGCCAGGCACGGCAAGCAGCGGCACAGCCCGACGCGGACGCTCTCAGGGCCTCGTCCGCGCCTTGCCATGGTGCGCTGGAGTGTGACCAGGGCAGCGGGCGCCATGCGTGGACGGGGGCGGGTGCGGACGGTGGGCTGGCCGAGGGGTTGATGCGGGAGGTGGTCGCGACATTGGCACGGTCCTTGGGGCGTCGCGAGGCTCTACGGGTCGCTAGGTGGGCGCTGGCGGCCATAGGCCTGTCTGGCCTGGACGCCGACGAGTGCACCCGGGTAGCACAGGCTCTGGAGGCTCCCCGGCGGGTAGATGCCCGCGTCGTGACTAACCTGGCCACCACACTCGCCTACTGCAAGCGTCAAGAAGACACCCTCGGCCCCTGCGAGGTACTCGATACCGTCCTCGCACAGCACCGGATCGTGCGCCATCTCCTCGGCGGCTGCCCGGACGGGCTGCGCAAGTCATTGAGGCTCGTGGACAGCAGCATGGCAACCTCGATCGGTTGCTACCTCATCGATATGGGCCAGTCTGACGGGGCCCGACGCTACCTCGAACGTGCCCGCCGGGCCGGTCACGACGCCCGCAATCCGGCGTGCGCCGCCTACGCGGCAGCCTGGGCAACTCGTGCGGCATTCCTGCGCGGCGACACGCCCACCGCGCTGGACACCGCCGCCGCCGCGCGGA
>JBOHFG010000379.1:0-2378 GCA_050699575.1 Pseudonocardiaceae bacterium | reverse complement strand
CAGAGAGGCTTAGCGCAGGAGCGCTGCCATGATCGAGGTAGCCTCCTTTTTCGATGGGTATGCCCACCGGGGTGGGGTGTCTGTTTGGGGTTCCTCTGCGGATGTTGGCCGGGGGCTGGTGGGTGTTGGGGGTTGACCGGGGTCAGGGTGGGGCATGAGGATTTTGCGCGTGGATGTGGATGCGGTGACGGCGATTGTGTCGGCGGTCAGTGCTGGTGCTGGGGCGGGGTTGAAGGACACTGCGGCGAAGGCGGTCAGGGATGCCTACGGGGTGTTGAAGAGGCTGATAATTGATCAGTATCGGCTGGATGTGGGGCCGCTGGAGCAGAAGCCGGACTCGCGGTCCAAGCGGGAGTCGTTGGCCGAGGGTCTGGCCGCCGTCGGTGCAGGTGGGGACGCGGAGTTGGTGGCGGTGGCGCGGCGGGTGATCGACGCGGTGTGCGAGCACGATCCGGAGGTCGGGTCGGTGATCGGTGTCGATCTGGTCGGATTGCGGGCGGCGAATGTGCGGTTGAGCGATATCGAGGCCGACGGGAGCGGGGTGCGAGGGCGGGACTGGACCGTGAGCGGGGATGTGGAGATTAGCCGGGTACGGGCTGGTCGTCCGCCGCGGCCCTCGGACCCTTGGTAGCGGGAGGCCGGCCCGATCCGACCGCGTACCGTCAGGGCAGGCCACTTGGTTCATTTGTGGAGTTGTCGCAGGTCACGGCCGGGCGGGATGTGCGCGTGGAGGACAACTCTGAGCACGTCGGGCCGGGTAGCACTCTCATCGCCCCGCGCGGGGGCGGGGTCGTGTATCTCCAGCAGCCCCCGGAGCCGGTCGAGCCGGTGGTCGGGCAGCTGGTGCGGGGCACGATTCCCGCGCCCCCGCCGGGCTTCCAGCCCCGGCCGGAGTTGTTTGCGGCGTTGAGCGTGGCGGCCGAGTCGTCGCCAGTGGCGGTGCTCTGTGCGTTGACCGGGCAGCGCGGGGTTGGCAAGACGCAGCTGGCCGCGGCCTACGCGCGGCGGCGGATCACCGAGCGGTGGCCGATCGTGGCCTGGATCAACGCCGAGCACCCTGACACAATCCTGGCCGGGCTGGATGATCTGGCCACCGCGATCGGATTACGCCGTGAGGGCGAGGACGTCGCGACCGGGATCGACCGGCTGCGGTCGTGGTGGCCGGTCAGGAGCGAGCCGGCGCTGCTGGTGTTCGACAACCTCACCGACGTCGATGCCGTCGTCGGTCATCTCCCCGCCGGCGGCCCGACTCAGGTGGTGATCACCACAACCCGCGCCGAGGTGGAGAACCTGGGCCGCACCGTCGCGGTGGAGGTCTTTACTCCCGTTGAGGCGATCGAGTTTCTGAAGCTACAGACTGGTCTGGACGACGAGGCCGGCGCGGCCGAGCTGGCCCAGGAGTTGGGGTGGTTGCCGCTGGCGTTGACCCAGGCGGCGGCGGTCATTCGGGCCCGACGACTGGCCTGCTACGCGGCGTGTCTGAGGCTGGTGGGTCAGTTCCCGCTGGAGCGGTATCTCACCCACCGCCCCGGGCAGCCCTACCCGCGCGGGGTGGCAGAGACGATCCTGCTGTCGCTTTCCGAGGTCGGGCTCGACACTGATCCACAGCTGGCTCAACTCGCGGGGGTGCTGGCGCTGTTGTCCCCCGAGGGTGTGGTCCGGGAGCTGCTCAGCCCTCTGACCGGCGGGGACATCCAGGCGCTGGATGACCGGGTGGAGCGCCTGGCCGGGGGCGCGGTGATCGCCTACAGCATCGATGGGGTGGCGGTGACGATGCACCGGCTGGTCGCCCGGGTCGTGCGCGAGCGCCACCGCGCGAACGGTCAGTATGTCGACCTGATCGCGGCCGCGGTGGCGGTCCTGGAGGCGGCGGTGTTCCCCGAGACGCAAGCCTGGGACCGCCGACACGACGGCGATCAGCTGATAGGGCACATTGACGCTCTCTACCAGCACAGCGACTCGGGTAGCGATATCCCCCAGACACCGAGCGTCGTCGAACGGTTGCAGGGGTTACGTGCCTGGTCGGTGCGCCAGCTCACCGCATCCGCAAGCCTTGCCCGTGCCATCCCGCTGGCACACACAATGCTGAGCGACTCTCGGCGGCTGTTGGGCGCCGAGCACCCCGACACCCTGGCCTCGGCGAACAACCTCGCCGGCGCCTATGAGTCGGCGGGGCGGCTGGAGCAGGCCATCCCGCTGTTCGAGCAGACCCTCCAAGAGCGGCGTCGGCTGTTGGGCGCCGAGCACCCCAACACCCTGACCTCGGCGAACAACCTCGCCGGCGCCTACCGGTCGGCGGGGCGGCTGGAGCAGGCCATCCCGCTGTACGAGCAGACCCTCCAGGAGCGGCGTCGGCTGTTGGGCGCCGAGCACCCCGA
>JBOHFG010000378.1:0-33581 GCA_050699575.1 Pseudonocardiaceae bacterium | reverse complement strand
CCGTCGCCAACCTGAAGACATGGAGGATTCTCTTCACGGATTACAGAAGGCCATTGAAGACCTTCTTATCCTCATTCCGTGCCGCTATCGGCCTGTACTTCTTCAAGGAGGTTTTTGCATAAGCCTCATGGGGCACGAAATTCGACAATACGGCCATGTAAAAAATAATTGCTTCGACTTATTTGGATCGCTTACTATAACTCCGTGCGAATCGGTGAATCTGGTCAGCACAGATCAGCTGGGCTGCACATGGCAGATCCGCGTATAGGCGGGTTCAGCGCGGTATGCTGCTCACGGCGACCCTTGAGCCGGTGTCTGCCTGCCATCAGTGGTTCCTCTCGACACACCGTGGGAGACCAGACCGGCGACGGGTTCGAGGGGCGTCCAGCGTCGCCGGTCCGGCCAGCTCTTGGAGGAAGCGCTTCACAACGCACCCTGCCCGCAGGGAAGCTGCGGTGATCGGGCTCCCGGATTGATTCCATCAATAGTTCGTGGTCTGCGCGGGTCATGTCCAGCCGTCCTGGTAGTGATGGGTTCAGGTTCGCTTCCCAGCGCGGCTGTCCCGCTGCTCTTGTTCTGCTTCTATCGCTGCTGGTGTTGGTACCGGTGCCATTCCGGCTGGCACTCTGGTCTGTGGGGTGTGCGGGTCCGAATGCCTCGGTGAGTGCCTGGTGCAAAGAGCCGGCGTCCGGTGCGGTCACGAGGGCTGTTGGCTGGCCTTGCGGGTAGCCCACGAGGACGTAGCTGTTGTCGGTCATCACGACGACGAGCACTGTCTCGGGACAGGGGACGTGGGGCCTGAAGCTGCGGGGTAGGCCTCGTGGTGGTGTTCGGTCCTGGTCGTGGCTTTTGTTGCCGGTCGTGTTCACCGGGCGCGCACCAGGATTGCCTCGGCCAGGGCGATCATGTCAGTTGTGGGTAGGCGGACGCCGGGTTTGCCCAGGTCGTGTATGGCCCAGGTGCCGTTGTCCTCGTGGATCACTACCAGGGTGCAGGTGCTGGTGTCGTTGGTGCGGCGGCCTTGCACGGTCAGGCGGGAGCGTTCGCCGGGGACGCGGTCGGTTATTTCGATCACGGTCTGTCTCCGTGTGGGGTTCTGGGTCCGGGTGGCACTGCGTCGGTGTGCTTGCTACTTCTATTCCTGCTGGTGGAATCCTCGTCTGGGGGACTGCCGAACGCTGCGTGAAGTGCCTGCCACAGCGGCCCGACATCGTCACTCACCACCAAGGCAGTGGGTCCGCCCTGCGGGTAGCCCATCAACAGGTAGCTGCCGTTGGTCATGATCGCTACCAGGATGGTCTTGGGACAGGGTGCTCCTGGCCGGACGCTGTGCCTGATGCCGCGCGGCACGTGGTGGTGGTTGTTCATGTTTGTGCCGTCACTGCGCTGGAACCACTCAAAGCTCTGGTTTGGCTGGTTGTCCCCGTGCTGCACGTGTTCAAGCCGCCTCTCGTCTGCCGCTACGCCTAGGCGGCACCCAGGACCGGGGCGAGCCACCGTGCAGGGGGCAGGCGCGGTACGGGGATCGGTGCTGCCGGTGCTCTTGCCGCCTGTCTGTTGGAGGACAGTGCAGGCAGACCGGGCAGGCACCTACCGCGCCCGGGTGGCTCGTCTTCCCGGTCCTGGTGCCTTGGGTAGTACTGTGCCGATGGTTCCGGCGTCAGCTCACCCGGGGCGGTCGTGATCGCTCACGTGATGATCCCGACGGGCCGGGGAACTTTTTGTGCTGGTTTGGTCGGGTTAGGCTGGGTAGCGTCAAGCTGCCAGCGGTGAAAGTCGCCTACAGCGTGAGCCTGTGAGGGCAAGTCGTGGGTGGAGGTGGCTGAGGTCCTCCGGTAGCGTTACCGCTTGCCGCGTCGACGGCAGCTCGTGGGGCGAGCAGGTACTGCGCACGGCATACGCGAGGGCCAATCTGCTGATGAGCACACCTCGTGTCAAGCCGCATTGGACTGCGGGCAGGCGGTACCAACACCTACGCCGGAGACGCGCTATCATGCCGATGAGCGGTTGATCTAGGCGGAGCTGGCGAATAGGTCGCGGCGTGCCTGGGAGACGCGGTTTACAGTAAGTGGTCTTGGAGTCGGGCGTGACGGAATTGGTAGACCGCACCAGCCTGGCGTAACACGCCTCGCTTATGGGCGTCGTCCAGGAAGGTGAGCAGTGCCCAGAGCAGCCGCCCGGTCAGCGGCAGCCATATGCGCGATAAGATCACCCACTGGCCCCACGCGGTCACACTGAGCACGTACCCGAGTCCGCCCCCGAGCGCACCTACGAGCCCCCATAGGAGCGCGTCCGCGAGCCCGTACCCCACGAGCCCTGGCAAGAGTCCGGCCACGAGCAAGCCCATGAGCGCGATCATGAGCCCGAACAGGGGTCCGAACACGAGCAACTGGAAGATCACGGTCATGCGGTTTGTCCGCAGCCGGCCAGACGGGCTGGCGGCGGATCTGATGTCCAGGGGAGCTTCAAGCAGGGCCACGAGCCCAGCGATGAGTCCGGCTCCGGGCCCGAACACGACCCCCCACAAGAGCGCGTTCACGAGCCCGTTCATCAGCCCGACCACGACCGTGACCAGAAGCATGCGCGATGAGCGACGCAGGGTGTTGCCCAGTTGCCACCAGGCAAGGTCGCCTCCCAAGTGCTGGGCGGAGGTAGCCCAGCCAATGCTGGACACGTTCAGAGTCCCAGTGCCGGTGATCTCCGGGCTGGTGCTGGTAGACCGTGGGGATGAAGTTGCCCAGCAGTACCGAGGGATTGTGGTCGGGAGTGTCGCTGTAGATGGCGCGGGCAAGCACGACCATTAGCGGAGTTGCCAGCACCGCGGTGAGATTGACGCTGGCCAGGCTGTGGGGATGGTCGCGCAGCTCGTTCAGGACGGGATCCCACACCGGCACCGTAGCGGTGCCGGTGGAGGTTACCCTGCGGGTGGTGCGCGGTAGGTAGTTGACCAAGTCGGTCAGGGTGAGGTCGGTCAGTTCGATACCAGCGGCGGAGGTCAGCACATCGGTTCCCGCCACAGCATCGATGTACTCGACGGGGCGGCTGGTCACCAGCAGAGGCATGCCGGTGGCGTTTAGCTCGGTCAGCGCGGCCCGGTGTAGTCCTTGGGCGATCTCGTCGAACCCGTCGAGGATGGGCAGGATACGGCCGGTGCCGGTCAGAGCGGTGGCCAGGCTGTCGCCAGCGGGGCCGGGTGCGGCCAACCCAGGGTGGTCGCGGATCAGCTGGTCAGCCAGCCAGTCCCGTAACGAGGTGGTGGTTGGGTTCCACGAGCCGAGACTGAAGATCACCGGTACCGGGTCAGTGGTGGCGCGGGCGTCAAGCAGGTCAACGACGAACCGTAAGGCCAGGATCGTTTTGCCTGACCCCGCCTGGCCTAAAATCACCAGCCGCCCGGAGGGTATCAGCTGGTAAATCTCGACGATCCGGTCCAACTCGCCGGTGAGATCCAACGGTTCGGGAGTGGTTCCGGCGGGGGCACGGTGGACGTTGGCCGTATGGTCCATCAGTGCTTCGGGTGCATGGTGCCAGCGCACGGGCAGGGGAAACGGGTCATGCACCCGCCGTCGTTCCTCTTCACGCCGCCACTGCGCACCGACCGCCGTAGCCAACCAGTTGGCTACGGCATCCAGTCCAGTCCCGCCGCCCATGAGCGCGGTCGGTCCACCGGACCGGTTGCGCGCCTCGACGAGGACGACGGCGATCGCGAGGGCGACGGTCACCACCCAGACCCACGGCGTCCAGCTGTCCGGGGTCGTGACGGTGTTCGTCGCCAGGTTCAACAGCAGGGGCAGCACGCCAAGAACCAGGGCCGCTCTTAACACCGAAGATCGCCGCACGCCGCCCTTCTCTCATGATCACCAATCGCATTCGTGATCATGCCCAGCATCTAACCCAGGTCGCCGACCGCTGCTCGTATCGATACCCACAGTCACCTACATGTTACAGTATGTTTCCGTTGATACCGGGTCACCGCTCTTGGTGGGTTCTTTTGTCGTACATACAGAAGGTGTGGCTGACACCACAAGGGGGAAATCCGTGTGAAGGCCCTGTCCCTGGTCGTGCCGCTCGGCTGGGTCGCCGCGCTGGTCGGTTTCGCCGCCGCGTCCGGACTCGTCGGGCCCGCCGCGCATGCCGCGACCGCGCCTGCACACTTCGACGACGGCTTCGGGCTCACCGTGATCAGCCAGCCGGCGTGGATGGGCGCCACCGAACGCACGTTCACCTTCACGGTACGGTCCGACCAGGTCCCGGCCTACCCCGTGCTGCCGGGCCAGGTCTCCGGCGAGCACGTCATCATGGTCACCCTGCCGACCGGGTACGCCGCCGCCACCACCCGCGACCCGGTGCACTACACCCTGCACGGCGGCCCGGAGTACCCGCAAGCCCCCAGGAACAAGGTCATCACCGAGCGAGCGACTGAGGGCGTTCCGCTGATCACCGTGACACCCAACGGCGGCGGCCGCGGTTGGTACTCCAACTGGGTTAACCCCGGCGCGCTCGGCCCCCAGAACTGGGAGACCTTCCACCTCAACCAGCTGATCCCGCTGATCGACGCCAACCTGAAAACTATCCCCACCAAGCAAGGTAGGGCGATCTCCGGCCACTCGATGGGCGGTTTCGGCGCGTTCCACTACGCCGAGCACCGGCCGGACCTGTTCAGTTATGTGGGCAGCTTCTCCGGCGGCCTCGATCTGCTGAACCAGGAGATGCGCAGCGCCGTCGTCTACACCGAGCAGGCGCCGGAGTACGGCACACCGACCGTCCCGACCGACGCGATCTTCGGCCCACCGGTGCGGCCCCGGGACAACGTCTGGAACGCGCAGAGTCCCGCCCAACACGTCGAACCGCTGCGCGGCATGGGCGTCGCGATGTACACCGGTGACGGCGGCAACCTGACGGTCGACCCGATTCCGGCCCTGGTCGAGAACCGAGCTAGACAGACAGCCCTGGTGACGGCGGCTAACCTGACCGCGGCGGGCATCCCGTATCACTTCAGCGACTACGGCGACGGCAGCACGTGGGCCCCGGGTTGCACCGGCAAACACAGCCAGGAAGCTTGCCTACAGGCCGACATGAACCACTTCGTGAAATTGATCATGGAACGTCTCCAACACCCATGACCTTCGCAGTGTCAAACGTCCTGTCATGCCGCGATGGGTGTGGCAGGTGAGCCCGATCTGTGGATCACTTGCAGGGTGCCGTCGAGGCTGTAGGTCGGGAGGTAGCTAACCTCCGGACATGTTGTGAGGGCGTCACGCGATGAAGGCTGTCCGCCGAATGCCCCGTTCGCGTAGGAGCCGCTTAACGCTGCTCTTACTGATCTTGAACCGCTCGGCGAGCTCACGCGCGGTGAGCCCGACGAGGTAGCCAGAGACCAAGCTGCACAGGTCCGCCTCACTCAGTCGGTCACTAACACGCCATACGCGCGGTGCTTGCTCGGAACGGACGTTACGCCCCGTCTCTGACTCATCGGCATCTTTGGCCCGCAAGCGCTTCACCGCGCTGACCAGGGCAGATAGGAGGTCCAAGCGTTTCGAGTAAGCTATAAGAAGGTCCACTGAGAACGCCCGTTTCTGGCCTAGGCGTTCATGCTTCTCCGATGTACGAGTCCCTTCTCTTGTCGCTGTGGAAGAGTTGCGGTCCGCATCCTGCTTGCGCCGCATGAGCGAACGACGTCCGATCATGTCGATGAGCGGGTGCTCAGGTGGCGCGATGTCGTGTGGATCTTTGCCGCTCATCCCTATCTGTTCGTGGATCTCCGAAGCGGACCCCGCTGTGGGCCTGTCGGGTAGGGCGAGGAAAACCGGTGCAGCAGCGCTGCGGTTGCACCGGCAGCTGGTCTGGATCCGGTGGCGCTTGGGGAACGAGGTTGCAGGCAACCTGTGTGGTTGTGCGGACAAGCGTGCCGTTACTGGAGCTGGGGTGTTGGGGTGGCGGTCGAACAAAAAGTACAGACCATCACTAATCGGGAACTTGATAGGCTGATAGTGGTTTTGGTGGGTAGCGTTTTCAGGGGTAGTATTCGTGGCTGGTTTGTGACCTTGGCCTGCGGTTCGGTCTGGCAGGTGAGGTTGTTCGGGGCGGCGCCAGTCGGGTTGTCGGCGGTTTTCAGCCACCCCTTTTGGAGGGTTCGGTGTCCACGGCTGTGGTGTTCGTGCTCGGGAGTCTCGTTTGGGTCGTGATGGCTGTTCTGCTTGCGCTACTGCTGGCACGTGTGATCAGGTTGAACAGGCCGAGGGCTTCGGTGGTCGAGCTGCCTTTGGACCTTCCGCTCGGGAAGCCGGTGGTTGTCTCCACTGTCGGGGTGAAGCCGGTCCTCGTCTCTGCTGTCGAGGCGGTGGGTTGGTTCCCGGTTGAGCCGGCGCGGTTTGTCGGGCGTGCTGAGGTGATGGTTGCGGCCAGTACCGTGTTGGCCCCGGCTTCCGGGCGTAGGGCGGTAGTGTTTTATGGGATGGTCGGTGCGGGCAAGACCACGTGCGCGGTGGAGCTGGCTTACCGTTACCAGTGTGGTTTCGTTGCGGTGGTGTTCTGGTCGGCGCCCACCGATCCGGACCAGTTCGGTGAGGCGTTGCGCCTGTTGGCGGTGGTGTTGGACGCGCAACTGGGGGATCGCGGGTTGGTGATGGTTGAGGAGATTGCCAGCCTGGAGCGTCTGGAGAAATTCCTGCCCATTTTCGCCGCTGTCTTCGCCGACGCGGGTCTGCTGTTGGTGTTGGACAATCTCGAAACTTTGCTCATGCCGGATGGGCAGTGGCGTGACCGTCGCTGGGTGCTGGTGATCGGCGCGCTCACCGGCCATCAGGGGTTGTCGCGGGTGATCCTGACCAGCCGGATCGTGCCGGTGGGGCTGGACCCCGACACGGTGTTGATCCAGCCGGTGCACGCGCTGTCCCGGGACGAGTCGCTATGGCTGGTCCGCAGGTTGCCCAACCTGCGCGCGGTGCTGCACACGGTAGCGCTGGGCCGCTGCGTGCTGATGTTGGCCCAGGGTCATCCCCAGCTGTTGGAGCTCGCCGACGCGGCCGCTGCCGACCTGCCCCGGCTGGCCTTCCAGCTGGCTGAGATCGAAGCGGTGGTGGACGGGGCGGCGCTGGCAGCGTTTCTCACCCAGGGCCACACCAGGCTGGACGCTGAACAGTTGCTGCAGATCTTCACTGTGTGGGCCAGCGCGGTCGTCGCGACGCTGCCCGCCCCGGCGCGGTTGTTGCTGCAAGTATTGTGCCGGATTGAACAGACCGATCGGAACACGACCGTCATCGACGCGAACTGGCCTGCCCTGTGGCGACGTGTGGACCAGCCCGGTGAACCACCACCACTTGCCTGCGGGGTCGCTGCACTGATCACCGCCGCACTGATTGTCACCGACCCGATCGATGATTCCGCTGATCGGGACGGGTCTGTGCGCTACCGGATTCACCCTGGGATCGTCGAGGTTATCCACGCGGTGACTCCGGAGTCGGTCATTGCCGCGGTCGACGCGCAACTCGCCGCCTGGTGGACCGCCGTCGTCGGCGGTTGGGGGATAGCGCAGCAGCAAGCCGGCAAGGACACCAGTCAATTCATGCTGCGGGCCGGCCTGGCCGCCGCCCGCTACCTGCTGCGTCAACACGACTGGAACGCCGCCAGTTGCCTCCTCGAACGCACCCTGATCCGGCACGGCTACTCCCCGGGCACCTCACTTGCCGTCATTCCCCTGCTGCGGCGCATCGCCGAGGCCACCGGCACTATCAAAGACCTCGTCGTGCTCGGTGCCGCGCTGCGGAGGGTGGATCCCGGTGAGGCCGAAACCCTGCTGAGCCGCGCCTACGACCACGCCAGGGCCGACGGCGAATACCAGCTTGCTTCCACCACCGCCGGTGAGTTAGTCACGCTGCTGCGTGACCAGGGCAGGCTCGGTGAGGCTCTCACCCTGGCCGACCAGAAGATCGAGCACACCAGCCAGGCCGGGTTTGGGTGCTGGACCCAACTCAGCGACCAAGGCCGGCGACTGCAGATACTTAGTCTGCTGGGCCACCATGAGCAGGTCCTCCTCGACGTGACCGGGTTGCGGACCCGGATGGCCGAGCTGCCCGACCAGCGCGCCGACAACGACCGTGTGAACCCGTGGAACGTCCGGGAAGGCGTTCTGGACATCGGCCGCCTGTCCGCAGTGGTCTTGGAGCGCTGGGAGGACGCGCTCGATCTCAACGACGAGATTACTGACACCAAGCGACGGCGCGGCGCCAGCTCCCCCGAAATCGCTCGCGCCCGGTTCAACGACCACATTCCCTTGTGTCATCTTGGCCGGCTCACCGACCTGGACTACCTCCTGCGCGACTGCCATGACGTCTTAGACACCGCCGGTGACCTGACACAGCTCGCTGCGGCCTATGGCGCCCGCGCCGACCTAGAAGATCAACACGATCACCCGCTGGAGGCCGTCGACCTCCAGCGCATCTCGCTACGCCTCCGCTACGTCCACCCCGACCCCCGCGAGATCTCCACGGCGCATCATCACCTCGCCAACTACCTATCCCGCGCCACCGACAAGCCCGCCGAGCAACGCGCCCACCGCCTCACCGCGTCGCTGCTCAACCATCTCACCGGCAACACGCACGAACTCACCAGGACGCTCACGGTGCTAGCCAGCGAGGTCCGCAGCGACATCAACAGCCCCCATGCGCCAACGCTTCCCACGACCCTGCCCGAGATCACCCGCCTGGTCGACGCCGATAACGGGATCCGTTTCGGCACTCTCCTGGTCACTCTGTGCCCCGATCCCACCACAGCCGAGCGCGTGCTGACCGAACTGTTGTTCACCGCCACGACCTCCGCCCAACAGGCCCATCGATCACGAAGAAACCACCAAGCACCAGATAACAGTGAATGACCACCGGGACCCGATTACAGTCCAGTCGGTCCGGTTTCTTGAGCGGCTTGATCGAGGGGCATGTCACGGTACTGGTGTTCGGCTGGCTCGGGCTGCTCGCTCGCAGTTCCGCCGCCAAGGATGTGGAGATCCTCGTCCTGCGCCACGAGGTCGCGGTGTTGGGTCGCCAGACCAGCTCCGTGCTGGCCCGACCGCGTAGTGCTCTGGGCACTTGCCCGCATGCTGCCCGTCAGCTGCGGTGCCATCGGATCGTGACCCCGGGCACCCTGAGCGCCTGGCATCGTCGCCTTCTCGTCGGCCAATGGACCTATCCGCAGCGAACCGGCGACTCTCACCGCCCTGGGTCGGGCGAGCGCGTTCAGGCGCTGGTGCGCTGCGGATGTGCGGTCGATCCTGGCCGCCAGCGTGGGTGCACCCCAGCCCCGCCCGGCAGGGGGACACCCTGGTCATCGACCTGCCCACCCGTCCCGACTCGCTCCCTGGCCAACTACGCCATCACCCCCACCGTCGCCGGCGCGGCCAGCGAGGATGCATTGTGACCACCCACTCGGCGCCGGAGCTGCCGACCTACTGCATGCGCGAAGCCAGATCGAGAGGGTCATCTCGGATGCGGTGTTTGCCGGGGCGCTCGGAGTCACCCGCCCAAAACCCGGACCAGCCTCTGCCGAGATCAGCACCTGGCCCTGTTAACGGGCTAAATACCGCCCCCGTACCCGGCGGGTCATCCCGGAGGCGATGTTTGCCGGGGTGATCAATCTGCGGGTCAGCGTCGCTGGCGGGGGCATCAGCGTTGATTCGCTCGCCACGAAGCTGGTCATAAGCCGGTGTCTGACTCACGGCACGACACCGTAGAGGTGGTCCCAGCGAGGACGGCCTCCACATCGTGTGGACAACTCCTCCAGCCTGTGCATCAGCGGTGCACAGGCTGTGGGGATTCTGTGGACGAAGCCCAAGCGACGCCCAATCCCTTGGACCCGACCGACCCCGATCAGGGGCACCGACCCCCACGTGTGGGCCTCCACCCGGAATCCAGCTCCTCCGTGCCACCACACCGGCCGGGGCCTCACCCCTGCGGTGAAACATCTCCACGAAGGGTGTGTCGTGACTGCCGTCACTAACACTGTTCGGAGTTTCGCCAGCCAGGCGTGGCCGCTGAGCAGCCTGACCACCCTTCACGCACGTCCCGGGAACGCGCCTTCGGCCCGGCCATCCCCGCGTCATGGCCGCTGATCTCGGTGCACAACCACGCAGCCAGATGGGTCACCAGTAGCACTCTGTCGTCGCGGCATACAGGGCACCACGGGCCGCGGACCGTCAGCGGCGGATCGCTGATGAGATCACCGCTTTCGCGGGGTCGATGCCGTCTGTCCACATTCACGCCGCTGTTCGACACTGTGAGCGCGGTGAACGCCGGGCATGAGCGGCTACGGCAGCGGTGAGTGAGGCGGCGATGGTGCCTTCGCGGTAGGCGGTGATCAGGTTGGTGATGTCGTGCTCATCGAGGCGGCGCGCAGGCTTCACGGATGCTTCGCGTTCGGTCTCGGGGCACACAGGGCTGGTGAGCGCTGCGGTGTGGCAAAGCCGCAGGTCAGTAGCTTGCGCCGAGTGCGAGTAAGCGGCGAGCACCTCCACAGACGAGTGTCCAGGTTCTTGACCTGGACACTCGTTGTCTTTAGTGTGCGAGTTGTCGCCCGCAGGCGGTCGTGGCTCGACCTGCCTGACTACCCTTGATAGTGGTATCGCGCTTGCACGATGATGAGTTCTTCGTCCCGGAGCTGATAGACGAGGCGGTGTTCGTCGGTGATGCGGCGAGACCAGTAGCCGGACAAGTTATGTGATAAGCGCTCGGGCTTGCCGATTCCCGTTGCGGGGTCACGCGCCGCTTCCTCGATCATGCGGTTGATCCGTGTGAGGATCGTCCGTTCGTTGGCCCAGGAGGTGTAGTCCTCCCACCCGTCGCGGGTGAAGCTAACCTTCACGCGACGTCGTGCTGCGGGTCGAGCAACTCCTGGACCTCGGTGCGGCTGGCTTCGGCGTCGGCGATGCTGCGCAGCAGGCGCTCCGCGTTGACCGGGGACCGGAGTAGGTGGGCTGTCTCCATGAGTGAGCGCCACTGGTCGGCGGACACCAGGTATGCCGTGCCCGCCTTTGAGACGATCTCTACCGGCTCCTGGTCATCGTTGATCTGCTCGATCAGCGGGAACAGGCGCTTACGGGCCTCGCTTGCTGACATTGCCATCATCATCACTCCTTCGTACCAGATGATGGTACCACTTTGACGCCCCGTGCGACGAAGCCGCGGGATGGTAAAGTGGCGGCGGCGCAGGCCCCGGTCATGCACCTTCGCCGGCCTCGGATGCTCTCTGCCCTGAGTGAGGCCTCGCGGTCGACATCGTCGGGGTCTCGGCGACGTTCGGCCAGCACGACTTGATGATCCGGCTGCTCGACGAGATCACCAGCATCGACAACCCGCCCATGGCGGTGGCTGGCGGCAGCTTGACCGCGCGCAACGAGCGAATCCTGCTGGAGCGCTACCCGAACCTGATCATCGGCCGCGGAGCAGGTGAACCCACTATCGCCGACGTGCTCGCCCACTGGCACGACGACCTCGCGATGCAGCACATCCGCGGCGCCGGCTACCAGGGTGCCACCCGCGGCGAGGGCACCTGTCGATCGGGCCACGCCGCACCGCCACCGTCGCCAACCGGCAGCAAACCGACATGTGGCCAGAACTCGACCTGCTGGAACGCACCTTCGCCCACAACGGCGTCGCCCAACTGGAGTTCAGCCGGGGCTGCACTAACTACTGCTCGTTCTGCCCACGCGGCCACAAAGGACAGTGGGCCGGAGCCGCCCCGGACGCCCTACCGTGGCTGCTGAAGGACATGGGCGCGGTGTTCGACCGGTACCCGCACATCAGCCGCACCCTGTACCTGGTGGATGAGGAGTTCATCGGCCGCGGCAGGGATGCCGTCACCCGGGCGCTCGCGGTCGCGGAGACCCTGCACCAGGCCGGGTTCACGTGGGAGACCTCCTGCCGCGTCGATCAGGCCGTCCGCCTGATCACGACCGGGACTGGCACATCGAGCGCGGCCACCTTTGGCGCGGCCTGGTCGACCGCGGGCTTCGCCGCTGCCTGTTCGGGGTCGAGTCCGGGGTCACCTCGATCCTGGACCGGTTCAACAAGGAAACCACCGCCACCCAAAACGCCCTCGCTATCCGCACCCTCACCGCGCTCGGGGTACCGCCCCGCTTCACCTACATCACCTTCGACCAGCTCATGACACTCGACGAGTTGGCGGCCACCTACGCCTTCACCGGACGCACCGACCTGCTGTTGCGCCTACAACCCGAGCTGAGCGTCGAGGAGATCGTCGACGGGGTCCGCGACGAGCAGTGGGTCACTGAGCACGCCACAGGGCGGCCGTTCTACACCGGCATCAGCTACATGCTCGTGTCGATGGAATGCCTGATCGCCGCCGCCTACACTCGCAAGGCCGAAGCCGCCGGACTCACCGACAACCTCCAGCCCTCAATGGGACGGGTTGAGGCCCGTTTTGCCGACTGGCGCATCGGCGTCGCCTCGTACTGGGCGCAGCTGTGGATCGACCGCAACTTCGCCCTGGACTACCCCGACGCTGCCTACGCCGGGCTCCTGCGCGCCCACGAACTCGGGGTCACTCTGTTCGACACCGCCGATGTGTACGGTCTCGGTCAGTCCGAACGGCTGCTCGGCCGCCTCCTGCGCCAGGTGAACCGCGACGAGCTGATCGTCTCCAGCAAAGTTGGCTACTTCGCTGGCACTGCCCGCCATCCTTACGACCCCGAGCAGATGCGTCGGCAATTCGCCACGACCCTGGACAACCTCGGCACCACCCACCTGGACGTCTACTTCCTGCATAGCAGCGACTTCGGCCCCGACGACGAATACCTCCCGGGCGCAGTTGACGTGCTACAGGAGCTGCGCGAGCAGGGCCTGATCCGGGCGGTCGGAATGCGCGCTCCACACGTCTTCGCTGAACAGTGGGCGGATGGCACCGACCACCAAACCGCCCAGACTCGTCGCTGGCTGCACTTGTTCCACGCCGTCCGGCCGGATGTCGTGACCGTGCGGTACAACCTGCTCAGCCCGCTCTACCGCCCGCAGGAGACCGACATCTTCGACTTCACCCTCCTGCGCGACCCCACCGCCCCGCCCCGCGTGTTCAGCCCGGACGACCACCGCTCCCGAGACCCGCAGTTCCACCCCACGGCCATCGCCGAGACGGAGGGACCGACCACAGTCGAGGTCATTGCGCGTGGCCTGCGCGCCGACCACGCCGTCTACCGTGAGGCAGTTGCCCGTACAGTGCCCGACATCGAGCTCGCCCCGTTCGATAGCCGATACGCGGGCTGGTGGACGCCCATGACGTGGGCAACCTCTTCCTGGGTGCGGTCCTGCTCGGCACGAACCTGAGCCAGGTGCCAGGCGCGGACGTGGTCATCAGTCACGTCACGGGCGTGGACCATGTCCTCGTTGGTGAGTTCCAGTTCACTCCGCAGCTCACCAACACTGGCACCGCGCCCGGGGCCCACCTTACTCTGAAACAGTTCGACCACGCCGGGTACTACTACGAGGATGCCCGCGCGCTGGCGCACGAGGCGGAGAACACCGGGCTTGGTGCGCTTGTGCTGTGTGAGATGAGCCATTTGGCGACCTGGCAGGGCATACCGCGCACCGGTATCGACCATGCGGTTGCAGTCGGATAGTGGGCCGATCGCACCGGTGACATACGGTTGCGTGCCTACATATAATGAAGCGGACTGTATCTCGATTCGCGGCGGGTGCCACCTTGAACTCGGGAAGCTTGATCGCGCTGTTTTCTATCGACGGCAAGCCCTCGAAGTCCTGGATCGATCCTCTTTCCGGAAATTTTGCTTCGCTACTATTGGCCTCGGTGAGGCGTATGTGCAGTGCACTGAGATCGACGAAGCGGCACGGCTGCTCGGAGATGCCGGAGAGATTGCGGCAGGCCACAGTTCTGTTCGGTTGATCGAGCGGTTGGTGCAGGTCCGTGCTGGTATGCAGCCCTGGCAGCATATTGCCGCCGTCCGTGTGCTTGATGAGCGTTTGGCGGTTTATGGGGTGGTGTGACGGAGCGGAACGCCGTCGACGCGACCACTATTGGTCTCGATTACGCGTCTGCTGGCCACCTTGTCGGTGAGGTTCTGTCTCAGTATTCGCCCACCACCACCCTCGTCAGCGTGGTAGGTGGTGCCGGTGAACACCCACCGGAACTCCTGAGCCACCCCGATCGCCGCCACCCCGGTCCGCCCAGCCCGGGCCAACCGGTCCAGGTGCGGGCACTCACCTCCAGGCCACGGCGCGCTCGCCGGGGCGGTCGTCCTCGCTGGCGGTGGGCTCGCTGGTCACAGTGCCCTCGTGCCAGGCAGCTCGGACTCGCCTTACGTGGTCGCCGCCGCAGTGCTGTTGGCATGCGGGTATGGTGTGGGTAGGCGCTGCGCTCCGTATCCAGCCGTGCTGAGGCGACAACGACAGCACGGCTACCCCTCGCGTGCGAGGGGTTTTTTCGTGTTTGCGGTGGGTGTCGACGCAAACAGCCGACGACGTGACCAAGGTGGCAACCATTGTGGGTGAAGGGTCAGCGGGCATGACCGCAGTTGTCCCCAGTTCCGGCTCGGACGAGGACTTCGACGCTCGCGTAATCGACGAGCGCTGGCAGCAGGTGTGGCGGGACGAGCGGTCCTGGGAAGTATCCAACACCGCGTCTGCGGACAAGAGTGCCTACGTGCTGGAGATGCTTCCGTACACCAGCGGCGAGCCCCATGTCGGCCACCTGAAGAACTACGCGGTCGGCGACGCGGTCGCGCACTTCCTGCGGCGTCGCGGGTACTACGTGCTGCACCCGATGGGCTACGACGCCTTCGGGCTGCCCGCCGAGAACCACGCAATCAAGACCGGGAAGCACCCCCGCGTATCAACGAACGAGTCAATCGAGTCGTTCCGTGAGCAATTCAAGCAGTGGGGCATCTCGATCGACTGGACTCGTGAGATCAGCACCCACCAACCCGAGTACTATCGCTGGACTCAGTGGATCTTCCTCCAGTTGTTCAAGGCCGGGCTGGCATACCGCAAGTCCGCGGCCGTCAACTGGTGTCCGCAGGACGCGACGGTGCTGGCTAACGAACAGGTTGTGGGGGGGCGCTGCGAGCGGTGCGGGAGCCTAGTCGAGCAGCGGCAGTTGGAGCAGTGGTTCTTCCGGATCACCCAGTACGCCCAGCGGTTGCTGGATGATCTGGGCTCACTGGACTGGCCGTCGCACGTAAAGCTGATGCAGCAGAACTGGATCGGGCGTTCCGAAGGCTCCACGATTCGGTTCTCGGCGGGCGGGACCGACATCGAGGTCTTCACCACGCGCCCCGACACGGTGTTCGGCGCTACCTACCTGGTGCTGGCCCCTGAGCACCCCCTCGTCGACGAGATCGTGCTAGATTCATGGCCCGCCGAGGTCGACAGCCGGTGGACGGCGAACCAGGCGACACCGGCCGAAGCGGTCATGACCTACCGGAAGGCCACCGCGCTCAAGTCTGATCTTGACCGTCAGGAGAGCAAGGACAAGACCGGCGTGTTTACGGGCGCCTACGCGACGAACCCGGTGAACGACGAGAAGGTCCCGGTGTTCATCGCCGACTACGTCCTGATCGGCTACGGCACCGGCGCGATCATGGCCGTCCCCGGCCAGGACACCCGCGACTGGGACTTCGCCACCGCCTTCGGCCTGCCCGTCATCCGCACCGTCCAGCCGACCGAGGGCTTCGAGGGCGAGGCATTCCTTGGCGACGGCCCGGCGATCAACTCCGGGTTCCTCAACGGCCTGGACGTCGCCGAGGCCAAGACCACGATCATCGAGTGGTTGGAACAGCACGACCACGGCGACGGAACGGTGCAGTTCAAGCTGCGTGACTGGCTGCTGTCCCGGCAGCGCTACTGGGGATGCCCGATCCCGATCGTGTACTGCGATTCGTGCGGCATGGTGCCGGTGCCGGACGACCAGTTGCCCGTGCGGCTGCCCGACATCGAGGACTACAAGCCCAAGGGCAAGTCCCCATTGGCAGCCGCCGAAGACTGGGTGGCGACGAACTGCCCGGATTGTGGCGGGCCGGCCAGGCGCGAGACCGACACGATGGACACCTTCGTGGACTCGTCCTGGTACTACCTGCGCTACTGCGATCCGAAGAATAACCAGGCGGCCTGGGGTCAGGGTGCGGTCGCCCGCTGGCTGCCGATCAACCAGTACATCGGCGGTATTGAGCACGCCATCCTCCACCTGCTGTACTCGCGGTTCCTGTGCAAGGCGCTGGCCGACCTCAATCACCTGCCGGTCCAGGAACCTTTCGGAGCACTGTTCACCCAGGGGATGATCACTCGCAACGGCGCCAAGATGTCTAAGTCCAAAGGGAACGTCGTACCACCTCGAACGATTATCGAGAAGTACGGTGCCGACACGGCCCGCTGCTATGTCCTGTTCATGGGGCCGCCGGAGGCGGGCGCGGACTGGTCGGACACAGGCGTGGAAGGCGTGTACCGGTTCCTCCGGCGGCTGCTGCGCTTCACCGACCAGGTCGTGGGCGCGGACGGCCCGACGATCGGTAGCGCGACCGATCCCCAGCGGGACGATGCGCTGCGCCGCAAGGTCGCGTGGGCCATCAAGAAGGTCACCGATGACATGTCCGGCAAGTTCGCGTTCAACACCGCCATCGCCGCGCTGATGGAGCTGACCAACGAATGCAGTAAGGCCCTGCAAGACGGGATTGACCGCGCTACGGCGGAGTTCGCGCTGAGCACGGCTGCGTCGCTACTGTTTCCGTTCGCGCCGCATATCGCCAGCGAATGCTACTACCGGCTCACCTTCGAGCATGTGTGGAAGATGCCGTGGCCCGAGGCGGACGAGGCGTTGCTGCGCACCGAGACGGTCCAACTGGCCTGCCAGGTCAACGGCAGGGTTCGTGGGCACATCAGCGTGGCCCAAGACGCCACTGAGGACGCTATCCGCGAGATGGCACTTCAGTCGGACGAGGTCCAGCAGGCCGTCAGCACTGGCACAGTTAAGCGGGTCATCGTCGTACCGGGCCGGTTGGTGAACATCGTCGTCGGGTAAGCACCAGTGTGGTGGCCAAGCCGACGGGCAACGGCCACCACACCCAGCGCTGGCTACTTGACCAGCGAGAGCAAAGTGCGTAGCAGCGCGGCACCAAAGCCTCGCGCGCCCGCTGGGCTGATCGGCTGGTCGCGGTCAACGGCGTCCGGGTGCTCGATCATCGTCGCCAGTCGCGTTGTGGGGAGGCTGCGCAGCCAGGCGGTGCAACAGCGCTGCCCACGAACGAGGCCCGCGCGAGGTTGAACCAGATCGCGGCGGCCTTGGACCGCGCCGGCACGACCGCCGAGCCAATCATTTTCGGCTCGCATCGTCGCCCGCAGGCGGTCATTGTGCCGTGGGAGCTGTGGCGGGAGCTCGCCCCGATGATCGAGGATGCCCTCGACCTGGCCACCGCCCGAACTTGGCTTGAGGACGCTGGCACGCAACGAGTTGATCATTCCGATGTGATGGCGGCCCTTGATGAGGCGCGGGCGGCGCAGGCGGCTGACACAACTGTTGACCTGCAACCCCTACGCGACTAGCTGGCTGTCCGCCGATCTCTTGGCGCTGAACGCGGTGGACGAGCAGCTGGCTGACGCCGCCTTGGCCGCACTCGACGATATCGCTCACCACCGACAATGCGGCACGTTACTCAGCAAGCGCACCCTGACCGGGGCGCCTGTCCGGTGGGAGCACGTGGGCTGCCACCGAGCGAGGCGCGGATGGTATTGCTGGATGCGTCTAGCGCATGTGCGATCTGGCATTTGCGGAGTTGTTGATCATAATTTGTGGGCGATGGTGGTCTTTGGTGACTGCCATAGGGATAGTAACGGCCACGGCGCATCTACCGACCCTGTGGCGGGGGCTGGTGATCGCGGAGAGCCTTCACAAGGTGTTGGTGTACAGCTTCGTTATCTCGTAGAGGAAGTCGCGCGCCTCGTAGAGCGAACGGACCGGGATGCGTTCGTTGAGCCCGTGGTTATGGTTGTCACCGGGGCGGAAGAATCTGCCACTCAAGCCGTAGGTGGGGATTCCCCTTGATTGAGATATCTACCATCGGTAGCTCCCGTTGACATGGTCGGTAGCAGCGGGACGTGCGGCCACATCGTCGACGACACTTCCCGGACGGGCCCGAGTATTGCCTCCGACAATGGAGGTACCGGTGCGGCCGGGGTGTACGGCTTAACCGGTTCGACCGTGACCTTGGGGTCGTTCACGACGTTGCGCAGGGTCTGGCGCACCTCGGCACCCCGCGTGCCGGGAAAGATTCGGCAGTTTACATTTGCTTGGGCTTGCTGTGGCAGAGCATTCGCGGCGTGTCCGCCCTGAATTGTGGTGACCATACAGGTGGTGCGCATCATCGCGTTGTAGAGCGGTGTCGTCGACAGGATCGCTGCCGCCGCAGTGTCGTTCGGATTATTGACCAGCGCCTTCATGGCTTGACCGGTGGCACCGCCGGCCAACTCGCTCTGCCGAAACGCTTGGCGGATTTGCTGCCGCGATTGAATGAGCGGGATCGTCGTGTGGCGATGGCGACCGAGGCGAAATCGTGGGGCTGGGGTGGAATCAGTGCGGTACAGCGGGCCACTGGAGCGTCCCGGCGTACGATCCGGCGTGGTCTAACCGAACTGGAAGGCGATATTCCTGAAGGGTCCAGCCATCGAGTCCGGGCGCCCGGAGGTGGGCGCAAGAAAGCCGAAGTCGCCGATCCGGAACTGGTTGATGCACTGGACTCGTTAGTTGAGCCCGAAACACGGGGCGACCCTGAGTCACCGTTGCGGTGGACCACGAAATCGACGCGCAACCTCGCCGCAGAACTGACGGAGATGGGGCACACCGTCAGTCACTCCGTGGTCGCGAAAATCCTTCGTTCCCTCAAGTACAGTCTGCAGGGAACCTGCAAGACCTTGGAAGGACACCAGCACCCTGACCGTGACGCCCAGTTCCGGTACGTCAACACACTCGCCGGGGAGTTCCTCGCCAGTGTCGACCCTGTGATCAGCGTCGACACAAAAAAGAAAGAACTGGTCGGGAAGTTCGCTCAGGCAGGTAGCGAATGGTACCCCGAAGGCGAACCAGTTGAAATCTCCACTTATGACTTCCCCAGTCAGGCCGACGGAAAAGCAATTCAATACGGGGTCTACGATCTGGGTGACAACAGCGCCTGGGTCTCGGTCGGTATCGACCACGACACGTCGGTCTTCGCCGTTTCCACCATCGAAAAATGGTGGCAACAGATGGGTAAGGAAAAATACCCCGATGCCCGCCAGATTCTCATCACCGCCGATGGCGGCGGGTCCAACGGACACCGCCCCTGGCTGTGGAAGTTCGAACTCGCCCGACTGTCTAAAGCGACCGGACTCGACATCATCGTCTGCCATTACCCACCCGGAACTAGCAAATAGAACAAGATCGAACACTGGCTCTTCTCTAGAATTACCTGCAACTGGCGCGGACGACCACTCAAAGCATACCAAACCATCGTCAACCTCATCGTTAACACCACGACCACTACAGGCTTGACTGTTCGCTGCGAACTCGATCCCAACCCCTACCCCATCAAAATTAAACTTACCGATCAACAGAAGAAATCAATACCCCTCAGTCGGCACGAGTTCCATAGTGACTGGAATTACACCATCGAGTCACTGCTTGAATAAGTCATTTAATTACAGCTTCTAAGCTCGGGTTACTTCATTGAGCTGCACCGGAAAAGTGAACGCATTGAGTCGGGTCAACGCGGCACCCAGAGTTTGGATGGCGTTGACCGGCCCGGGCTGTGAGCTGTGCCCACCGGGATCCATGGTGTGCAGCGTAAAATTCTGATAAACTTTTCGTCGGTCTGGATTTCCAAGGATACCCGGTTATTCTGATCATCTAATATGCCATTGGCCCATTCGTTGAGGGCAAAAGCGGCGTCGATCCAATCTCGGTGGTTCTGCATCAGCCACTCGGCGCCATTCACTTGCGCGGCGCCTTCCTCGCCACACGTCAGTGCAACCTTGATATCGCGTTTGGGTTTGAATCCCTCCGCACGGTAGCGAATCAGGCTGTCGACCCAGATTGCGGCTATGGATTTGTCATCGTTGGCGCCGCGAACGGTGAAATAGTCGTTGTCCTCGACCAGCTTGAACGGATCGCGGCCCCAGTCCTCGGCCTTGGCTTCGACCACATCGATATGGGCAGCAACAAGATCGCTTTGCTCGCTGGGTCGGTTCCGTGCAGGATAGCGATCAAGCCGCCGTCTTTCGGGTGGTCTGGTGGAACGAAGACGTTGAGGTCATTGTCCGGATAACCGGCTTTCTTCAGGCGATCGGCCATCCTCTGTGCGGCCAGAGTGCAGTCGCCGGCCGAGGCGGTGGTGTTGGTCTCCACCAATTCCCGATAGATCTCGCGGAAAGTTGCCCGGTCTGTTTGCGCCGCCGGTGGTGGTGGGGCGGACCCGCAACCTGTTAGTAGGGCCAGCACGCCGACGCAGGCCACGACCTAGGTTCTCAGCATCATTGGTTTGTACCATGGTCGGATCCGCCGTCTTCCCGAAGTAGTTCATCAAGCTCGGCACCGTGCACCGCATCGGCCTCCAATAGCCGGGCTGCTGCGGCCTCGAGGCGAACCTGTTGCTCTCGGAGATATTCCTCAACCTGGTCCATAATCCCGATGGTGTTGTTAATTCCTATTTGTCGGCATATGCCATGCGCTATGAGTAGCTCGTCACATTCGGGTGGTATGGGAGTTTGTGTCCATCTCTCAAAAACCACTTTTTCGGCGAACGGGCCGCCATACAAGATCCATACTCGGTCGAGTTCTGATGGTATATCGCGGAGGCGCATCCCGCCCGCGCCGTCGTCACCATGCAATTCTATGACGGCGACGCCAAGGCCGCGTGAGGCGGCAACGAGGGCGTGCCCGGCCTCATGCACGGCCGCCCTGTTCCGTTCTGTATCCGCAAATCCCATACGGGAAGCTTAGCCCTCGATGCGTAGCTCTTAAGTCCATGCCTGCCGCGCGTGTCGCTCATCGAGGAGCCCGTGCCGCAGAGGGCCGACGCCTCCCCGACCTTGCCACGGTCGTTTCACGATCGTGCGCCGCGAACAGGTCGGGGGAAGCCTGCACTAGGTTCCACTTGGCCGTGCCGATCTTGCTGACGCCCTGCGTGGGCCAGAAGCCGGCCATGGTCAGTGGGATCAGGTGTAGAAGAATTCTGTGGCAACGCTGAACTGGGGCCTGGGTCAGCTGAACGTGCCAATGCGGACGCTGCTGAGGAAGGCCAGCCACCCGGCACGGGTGAACGCCAGGACGGGCCCGGCGGGGTCCTTGGAGTCGCGCATCGTGACCCGGCCAGGCAGCTCAGCGACCTCGACGCAGTTGGTTTGGTCTCCGTAACCGCCGTTGCTGCGGCTGCTCTTGCGCCATGTCGCTCCGGGCAAATCGGTCCACTGCATGGTGCTCGCCTCGCTCGTTCTCCGTGGTCACAGGTCGGCGGCCAGCTGCTCGACGAGGGCTACCGAGTCGCGCGGGCTCAGCGCCTCGGACCGCAGCTGGTCGAATAGCAGTTTATACTTGCGAACCTCGGCCTCCTTGTGCATGTACGTGGCGCTCACCGCGTTCTCGGTATAGGCGACTGCCGGTTCGTTGGGGTCGGCGAAGTCGAGCACGCTGAACGAGCCGTTGACGCCCTGGTGCGCGCCGGCCGAGACCGGTACCACCTGGAAGCACACCGACGGCAGCGCAGCCTGGTTGACCAGGTGCCGCAGCTGGGCCCGCATCACCTCGACCCCGCCGATCGGGCGGCGTAACACCGTCTCGTCCACGATGGCCACCAGCTCCAGGAGCGGGTCCTCGGTGAGCCGGCGCTGGCGGAAAAGCCGCAGCTGCACGTGATGGTCGAGTTCCGCCTCGGTGCGTTGCGGCCGGAAGCCGCGGAACAGTGCCCGGGCATAGTCGGCGGTCTGCAGCAGCCCGGGGACGAGGCCGAACTCGTAGTCGTACATCACCGCGGCGTCGGCCTCCAGTGCCGGATATCCCGCGAGCTTCAGACCGTAGGCGTGCCACCAGCCCTTCTGCTTGGCCTCCGGGTCAGCTCGATGATCTCGCCCCACCGTGCGCCGCCCACCTGGTAGAGGTCGAGCATGCTGCGCACGCCATGCACGTCCACCCCCTGTTGGGCGGTCTCGATCTGGCCGAGTTTGCTGGCCGACCAGTCCAGTTTTGGTGCCGCCTCCTCCAGGCCGAGCCCGGCGTCCTCGCGCAGCTGGCGCAGCGCCCTGGCGAGCTGTCGCTGCTGCAGCGTCCCTTTGATGCGCATCTCACCCCCTCGTCGGTGTCGATTGTGGTGGTGGGAAACCGGATGTGGGTTCCCGTCTCTGGGAACCCACATCCGGTCTTCGGCGTGCACATGCCCCGGGGCAGGTCCCGGTCATAGCCCTTGATGTGTAGCTCTCAGCTTGGCGGGAGCTGAACCAGGTCGACCCGGGCGCGTTCGCGAGCTTGCCATCCGCGGTGAGCAGGGTGGCGCCAAGAACCTCGGCAAGTGCGACGTACGCCGCGTCGTATGTGGTCACGTTGTCGCGTAGCCCCCAGGCTCGAGGCAGCAGCGGCCGGTGCGGGGCGCGTGGAGCGGCGCACCGGCAAGATCAGTCCATGCCTGCCGCGCACGGCGTTCGTTGAGGAGCCCGTGTCGCCCGCCGGAACGAAGTACGGACTGCACCTCGAGGTCGATCAGCGCGTCGACGACTGAAAAATCAGAGAATTTTGATCAATGGATTGAGACAATGCACACCAAGCACAACTGGATCACCACACCCATCACCGCGGACCTCCTGCGCGGCGCCCTCGACCTGGAGCACACCGCGTGCGGTGTGCTGCCGCACCGGCTGCCTGCCCGGGCCCGCGCCCAGTGCGCCGACGGGCAACTGGCCATGGCCGAGGCCCAGCCGTCGGGCGTACGACTGGTCTTTCGCACCCGGGCCACCGCCGTCGAACTGGACACGTTGCCCACCAAGCGGGTCTATGCAGGCGCCCCGCCCCGCCCGGACGGCGTGTACGACCTGATCGTTGACGGTCGCCTGGCTGGCCAGGCTAGTGTGAATGGCGGCAACACCCTGACCATCGACATGGCCACCGGGACCGCCGAGAATCGGCCGGGCCCGGCCGGCACCCTCCGCTTCACCGGCCTGCCCGACGGCGTCAAGGACGTCGAGATCTGGCTGCCGCACAACGAGACCACCGAACTCGTCGCCCTGCGCACCGACGCCCCGGTCGAGGCCGTACCCTCGGGCGGTCGCCGGGTGTGGCTGCACCACGGCAGTGCGATCAGCCACGGCTCCGACGCCGCAAGCCCCACCACCACCTGGCCCGCACTGGCCGCCTGTCTCGGCGGTGTGGAACTGATCAACCTGGGTCTGAGCGGTAGCGTCCTGCTCGACCCGTTCACCGCACGCGCCCTGCGCGACACCCCCGCCGACCTGATCAGCCTCAAAATCGGAATCAACCTGGTCAACACCGACCTGATGCGACTGCGCGCCTTCACCCCCGCCATCCATGGCTTCCTCGACACCATCCGCGAAGGTCACCCCACCACACCGCTGCTGGTTGTCTCGCCCATCCTGTGCCCCATCCACGAAGACACACCTGGCCCTAGCGCCCTAGACTTCACCGCCCTCAGCACAGGGCAACTGCGGTTCCGGGCCACAGGCGATCCGACGGAACGCGCGAGCGGGAAACTGACCCTGGGCGTCATCCGGGACGAGCTGGCCCGGATCGTAGAACAACGAGCGGCCAAGGATCCAAACCTGCACTACCTCGACGGCCGCGACCTCTACGGTGAGGCCGACTCCGCCGAGCTGCCGCTGCCTGACCAGCTTCACCCGGGCGCCGCCGCACATCGCCGCATCGGCGAACGCTTTGCCAAGCTGGCCTTCACCGCCAACGGCCTCTTCGCGGATCGCCGCTGCTGGTCGTGACCGATTTGACTGAGCGAGACCGGACACGTTCGCGGAAGTCACCATTACCTCCGGCGTTCGGGCAGTGCCTGCCTTGGGGCGGGTGGAACTGACACGGTTGTTGGCGTGCGGCTGCGCAGGCGGACTGGGATGGTGTTGTAGCCGCGGAGGACGCGGGTGGGGCGTCGGTGTGGGGGACCGGCGAGTGTGAGATCGGGGAACCGGCGGAAGAGTGTCTGCAGCCCGACCTCGCCTTCCAGGCGGGCCAGGGCGGCACCGATGCAGTAGTGGATGCCGCTGGAGAACGCCACGTGCTGGTCTGCCTCGGGCCGTTGGACGTCGAACCGGTGGGGGTCCGGAAAGATCGCGGGATCGCGGTTCGCGCCGCCGAGCAGCAGGATGGTTAACGAGCCTGCTCGTATTTGACGGCCGGCGATCTCGGTGTCCCGCAGCGCGACGCGGCCGGTGCGCTGCACGGGTGAGTCATAGCGGAGGATCTCGTGTACGGCGCCGGTCCATCCCTGCGGTTGAGTCCGCAGGAGCTCGAGTTGGTCGGGGTGGCGCATCAGCAGGACGGCGCCGTTGCCCAGCAGGTTGACCGTGGTCTCGAAACCGGCGGCGAGCAGCAGCATCGCAATGCTGCTCAGCTCGTCGAGGGTCAGCTGATCGCCCTGGTCGTGCGCGGTCACCAGGGCGCTGAGGATGGTGTCCTGGGGAACGCGGCGGATCTCCTCGAAATGGCCGAGCATCCAGCGGTGCAGGGCGGCGATGTCGAGCTCGGCACGGCGGAAGTCGCGGTAGCTCAGTCCGATGTCCAGCGACAGCGACGCACCCGCACCCCAGTCGAGGAACTGGCGACGCATCGCGACCGGTGCGCCGAGCATCTCGGCGATCACCGTGGCCGGCAGCAGGCTGGCGTAGCGTGCCACCAGATCGACGGTGGGGCCGCTGGGCGCCAACGCGATCTCGTCGAGCAGTTCCTCGGCGATCTCCTCGACGCGGGGACGCAGGGCGGCGATGGCCCGCGCGTTGAACGCTTGGGTGACCAGCTTTCGGTAGCGGGTGTGCTCAGGAGGGTTGGCCACCAGCATGGAGGGTGGCTCGATCGGCCCCAGCACCAAGCGGCCGCCGAGCTTCATGCCCAGCTGCAGGATTCCAGGTAGCAGCTCTAAGCGCAGCTGCCCGAAGTCCGGGCTGCGCAGTACGCCCAGGCAGACATCGTGGTGCGCGGACAGCAACGCGAGACCGCTGGGGACGGTCCGGCCCTGCGCGCGTAGCTCGTCGTAGTACGGAAAGGGATCCTCGCGGATCGCTGGGTCGAGCATCAGCCGCGATCCCGGGTCACCGGCGCGCATCTGGCGCTGCACCGTTCGCCGGACCAGCCCGTGCCGAAATATCCACCGGATACCGCGTCGTAACGCCATGAGACCTCCCACTTCCGGCCCCTCGTCAGCGACGATACTACGACGTATACAAACGTATGTATAGAACGCGCCGGTGTCAGAGACTGCCACAGTGGCGGCACGAGTACCTGCCCTGGTCGGTGGCCGAGGCGCGCGGCTGCGCCGTCCGGGTTGTCGCGGGTTACCGAACGCAGTTGAAAAGTGTCATATTGTTAGCAATAGCCTTACGATTAGGCCAAATGTGTGGTCTCATAGGCTAACCTCCTGTTCTCTGGGTGACTTCTTGAAGTTTTCGTTAGGCATACATAACCTAATACCACTCGATGGGATGACGGGCTTCTGGCATTCGGAGGGTTCAATGTTGACCAATTCGTGGCGAAGCGCAAGTGTGATCCTGGTGGCTGTCGGCGTTGTCGGGCTGGTGGGCTGCTCCAGCAGTGCTGGTACGCCGGCGGCGTCGCCGGCGCCGACGTCGGCCGCCGCAGCTCCTGAGCAACCGGCGACAGCGGCTGCGGTCGCCACGGGCCTGCGGAAGATCGACCAGATCGCCCAGGGGATCGCCGGATCGGCGGGTACCGACAAGGCCAAGGCAACCAGCCTCGACGGTCAGATCGAGCCGACGTGGAAGACGATCGAGGACACTGTCAAGCAGAACGACCCGAACACCTATCTCGCAATGGAGGACAACTTCACAGTGCTGGAGAAGGCAGCGACCGACGGGGATGCCGCGGCAGCGACCAAAGGTGCCACCGCGATCTCCGCTGCGGTGCAGGCATACCTAGCGAAGTACTCGGGATGATCGGACGCCGACTGCTCGGTGCGGTGCTCGCACTGACCATCCTGATGCCGGTCGTCGCCTTGCTGGGTGGCGCATCCGCCATGGCTGCACCGCCCGCTGCTGTAACTTCGCTGCAGGTCACAGCCCCGCACAGAGTTGCCGCGCAGCAGGCGATCTCCCGCGAGGAAGCCATCCGCCAGCTCGCGGCGGTACGCGCCTCGATCGACCAGACCCTGGAACTGGTCAAGCAAGGAAACGTCGAGCAGGCCTACGCGCAGGCCAAGACCGGGTACCTGGACCACTTCGAGTACGTCGAGGTGCCGCTGCGGGTGGTGGCTCCGGATCTGACCGCCGACGCCGAGACGAAGTTCGCCGAGATTCGCGGGCTGATCAAGGATAAGGCGCCGGCTGACGTCGTGCGGGCGAACATCATCGACTTGCGCCGGCTGATCGATGACACCGAGCGGCGGCTGACCGACACCGGCTTCAACGCGGCCGCCGTGGTCGCCGGGCAGTCCTTTTTGATTATCTTCCGCGAGGGCCTCGAGGCAGTGCTGCTGCTGACCGCCTTGCTGGGATATCTGGAGGCCACGAAGTCCACCCGCTACCGCAAGCCGATCGTGTGGGGAGTGGTCCTCGGGCTGGTGGCCACCGCGCTGACCTACCTGATCCTGCGATCGGTGCTGGCAGTGTTGCCGGTGGGGCGGGAGGTGCTGGAGGCGGTCGTGGCCACCGCGGCCGTGGCGGTGCTGTTGTACATCTCGTTCTGGCTGATCGCCCGGTTGGAGCATCGTCGCTGGATGGAGTTCCTGCGCAGCCGGGTGTTCAACGCGGTGTCGGTCGGGTCGACCACCGCGCTGGTGCTGGTCGGGTTCACCGCGATGTACCGGGAGGGGCTGGAGACCGCCCTGCTCTACCAGGCGCTGGTCGAGTTCGGTCAGGGGCTGGGCTGGTGGGTCGTGGCCGGTCTGGTGGTCGGTCTGGTTGCCTTGGCGGTGGTGGCTTATCTGATCTTCAAGCTGGGCCGGCGGTTACCGGTGAAGACGTTCCTGGTGGGCGCTGTCCTGCTGTTGATGGCGACCTCGGTGGCGTTCCTCGGTAACGCGGTGCGAAGCCTGCAGACGGCCGATCTGGTCGGGCTCACCCCGCTCACCGGGTTGCCGCGTGCGCCGATCTTCCTGTCCCAGGCGTTGGGCTACTGGCCCAGCGTGCAGACCGTGGCTAGCCAGGCGATCTTGGTCGCCGTGTATGCGCTGGGAGCGGTGTGGCTGTTGCTGCTGCGGCCCCGCGCGCGGACGGGAGGCTGAGTGAGAGTCCGGGTAGGCGCCGACGTCGGTGGCACGTTCACCAAGGCGGTCGCGATCGATTCGGTGACCGGTGAGCTTGCCGGTCGGGCCGTGGTGCCCACCACCCACGGCCACCGTGACGGGGTGTCCGCGGGGGTGGTCGAGGTGGTCGCCAAGTTGGTCGCCGAGGTGGGCGCTGAGGCCATCGAGCTGGTCACCCACTCCACCACGCAGGCGGTGAACGCGCTGCTGGAGGGCGACACCGTCCCGGTCGGGGTGCTCGGTTTGGGTCGGGCGCCCTACCTGCGCAAGGCCCGTAAGCGAACCATGGTCAGTGGAGTGGTGGCCCACGAGTTCCTGGATCTCACCAGCGGGTTCGATGCCGACCTGGCCCGGCAGGCGCTGGTGCGGCTGGCTGACGCCGGTGCGCAAGCGGTGTGCGTGGCCGAGGCGTTCGCCCCCGACGACTCGGCCTGCGAGGACGCGGTCGCGGTACTGGCGGCTGAGCTGGGACTGCCGGTGACCACCTCATCGGGGCTCACCGGTCTGTATGGTCTCGAGCTGCGCACGGTCACCGCCGCGCTCAACGCCTCGATCCTGCCGATCGCGCTGCGCACCGCGGAGGTGGTGCAGGCCGGAGTCGCCGCCGCGGGGGTGACCAGCCCCGTCATGGTGATGCGCGGTGACGGTGGGGCCACCGATCTGGCCGGGTTCCGCGCCGCGCCGGCCCGCACCCTGTACTCTGGGCCGGCGGCCTCGGTGGCCGGCGCGCTGCGCACTCTGCGGATCGGCGACGGGGTCATCGTCGAGGTCGGTGGCACCTCCACCAACGTCGCGGCGATCACTGCGGGCCGTCCCGCGCTGTCCTACGTGCGGGTCGCCGGCCAGGCCACCGCGGTCCGGGCGCTGGACGTGCAGGTTGCCGGGGTCGCCGGCGGGTCGATGCTGCGGGTGCGACGGAGGCGGATCTACGGTGTCGGACCGCGCAGCGCGCACATCGCAGGTCTCACCTACTCCTGCTTCCTGGTGCCGGAGCGGCTGGCCGGCGCGCGCGCGGAGACGCTCGCGCCGAAGCCCGGGGACCCCGCCGACTACCTGGTGTTGCGGCTGGTGGACGGCACGATGGCCGCGCTGACCAACACCTGTGCCGCCAACGCGCTCGGGCTGGTCCCCGACGGTGACTACGCGGCCGGGCACCGAGGCTCCGCGATCGCCGCGCTGGACATCGGCGGCCAGGAACTGGGGCTGTCCGGCACCGAGCTCGCACGCCGGATGATGCAGGCCTCCACCGAGGCGCTGGCGGACCTCGTTACCGCGGTAGCTGCGCAGCACCACCTCACCCAGCCCACCCTGATCGCCGTCGGCGGCGGCGCCGGCGTGCTGGGCCGGGCACTGGCCGGCACCCTCGGGCTGGAGTGTGAGATTCCCCCGAATGCCGAGGTGATTTCCTCGATGGGTGATGCGCTGTCGTTGGTCCGCGCCGAGCGGGAACGCACCGTGTCCCGGGCCACCCCGGCCGACGTCGACGCGCTGATCGCGGAGGTGGAGGCCGAGGCACTCGCCGCCGGGGCGTCACCGACCTCGCTGCAGGTCCAGGTCAGTCAGATCAGCGATCGCGGCGCGATCCGCGCGGTGGCCGTGGGCGCCCTGGTGCTCGGCTCCGGCGTGGTACCCGGGCGGCCACCGTTGAGCCGTGCGGCGATCCTCGACGTGGCCCGGGCCGCCTGCGGCGCGGAGCAGGTCGACCTGGTCGGACGGTTCTGGCTGAGCGCACTGGAGGGCCGGGTGCTGCTGCTCGACCGGTTCGGTGACCCCGCCCTCGACGTGCGGGGCGAGGCGATCCTGGTTGACGGTGATGAGCCTTGGGAGGCGACAATTAAAGCGGTGGTTTCTCGTCATATCCGGTATGTCGGGCCGATCACGGTGCAGCCCACTACCTGGGTGATTCAGGACGGCCGGATCCGGGAGCTGGCCGATCCGGAGGCGATCGTGGACACGGTCGGCGCCGGTGCTGCCGCGGTCATTGTTGGGCGGTCCTGATCATGGCTCTCTACACTCCACAGTCCCAGCGTCAGCAGCGTCTGATCATCTTCGCGGTCGCGGCGTTCGTGCTCGGTGGTGTGCTGGGTGGGGTCACCGGCCGGCTCACCGCACCGACGCCGGCCGACCGGGTGGTGGCCGTGCGGGAACAAGCCCGGCAGACGTCGTCGCAACTGGGTGTCCTGTCGTTGCACGTCCAAGCCGGGGCGGCGTCGCTGGGAACCGGCGGCGACGCGGGTGCTCGGCTCGCGCTGCAGCGCGCCGACGACGACCTCACCCGTGCGCTGGATCAGGCGCCGTGGATCACTGCTGAGCACCGCAACGGCCTCCTCACGCACCTGCACGCCCTCGAGCAAGCGGCCAGCACCGGCGCCTCGACAAAGCCCTTCGCGGCCGACGTCGACCGCCTGGCCAGCGAGGTCAACACCACATTCGGTCTCGCCTCCGCTCTGTGACGTGGTGGCTCCCCGGCTGCCTCGCGAGGTGTGGGTGCTGGTCGGGGTCAGTTTCGTGATCGCGCTGGGCTTCGGGATCGTCGCGCCCGCCTTGCCGAGCTTCGCCCGCAGCTTCAACGTCAGCGTCACCGCGGCCTCGAGCGTGATCAGTGCGTTCGCGTTCATGCGGCTGGCCTTCGCACCGGTCAGCGGCAAGCTGGTGTCGGTACTCGGGGAACGGCCGGTGTATATCTGGGGTATCGCCGTGGTGGGCCTGTCCACCGGCGCCTGCGCACTCGCCGCGGACTACTGGCAGCTGCTGGTGCTGCGGGCCCTGGGCGGTGTCGGGTCGACCATGTTCACCGTCTCGGCGATCGGGTTGTTGATCCGGCTCACCCCGCCGGCGCTGCGCGGGCGCTCCACCAGCCTGTGGTCCAGCAGTTTCCTGTTCGGCAGCGTCAGCGGTCCGTTGTTCGGCGGTGGGCTGACCGCGATCTCGTTGCGGGCGCCGTTCGTGGTCTATGCGGTGGCGCTGTTCGCCGCCGCCGCGGTGGCGTGGTTGTTCCTGCGGCGTTCCACGCTGGTCGGTGTGGCATCGGCCGGGGACATCCCCGCGGTGACGGTGCGCGAGGCCTGGGGCCACCCCGCGTACCGCGCCGTGCTGGCCTCCACCTTCGCCACTGGCTGGGCGGTCTTCGGGGTCCGCGTCTCGCTGGTACCGCTGTTCGTCGTCGAGGTGCTGCATCGTGGGCAGTCCCTGGCCGGGGCGGCGCTCTCGATCTTCGCCGCGGGCACGGTGACCGTGCTGGCGTTCTCCGGCCGGCTCGCGGACTCCCTCGGGCGCCGCCTGCCGATGCTGGTCGGGCTGGTCGTCACCGGTGGCGCGACGATCTGGCTCGGCTTCACCAGCGGGGTGCTGGAGTTCCTGGCCGCCGCGTTGATCGCCGGTGCAGGCACCGGGTTGATCACGCCGGCGCAGGGCGCCACGCTGGCCGACGTGATCGGCTCGCAGGCCAGGGGCGGCCCGGTGCTGGCGCTGACGCAGATGGCCTCAGACATCGGCGCGATCCTCGGCCCCGTCGCGACCGGTCTGCTCGCCGACCAGCTGTCCTACTCCGCAGCCTTCACCCTGACTGGCGGCATCTCGTTGCTCGCCGCGGTGGTCTGGCTGCGCTCGCCCGAGACGCTGCCACCCAAGGATACTCAACCTCCGCCGGCCCCGATCAGCGCGCCGACCGAGTAGGTCGCTACCGCGGCGATCGCGCCGAACCCGACCTGCCGGATCCCGCTCCACCACCACGAGCGGGTGGTGAACCGGGACGCGACCGCCCCGGCCAGGAACAGTCCCGCGGCACCCGCGGCAAGACCGGCCGCCAGCGAGGCGAAGCCGAGGAGATAGGGGATCAACGGGACCAGCGCGCCGATCACGAAGCAGAGGAACGATGAGCCGGCGGCCACCCACGGGGAGGGTTGCTCATCGGGGTTCACGCCGAGCTCCTGGTTGATATGCACCCGGACCGCCAGCGACGGGTTGGCGTGCACCTCCTCGGCCACCTGCTGCGCGGTCTGGCGAGTCAACCCCAGCTGCACGAAGGACGCGGCCAGCTCGGCCTGCTCCGCCGCCGGATGCCGGCGCAGCTCATCGTGTTCCACCTGCACCTCGGCGCGCACCGAGTCGTTCTGCGTCTCGACCGACGCGTACTCCCCGATCGCCATCGAGAACGCACCCGCCACCAGCCCGGCCATCCCGGTCAGCACGATCAGGTGGGTGTTGGCCCCGCTGCCACCCACCCCCGCGACCAGTGCGATGTTGGTCACCAGACCGTCCATCGCGCCGAACACGGCCGGTCGTAGCCAGCCACCGGAGACGTCTCGGTGGACGTGCCCGACTTCATCACCCGTCATCCTGCACCTCCGTGCCACCCCTAGGCCCCACCGTACGAGCCGCGCTGGGCCCGACCAGGGCTCAGGTTCGCCTCGCGATGGGCAGCCTCACCTGGCCCCCGAGCGACTGGTTACTCTCACCGGGTGGTTCGCCTGTCTCGCCCCGCCTTCGATGGGCTGGGCACCGTGGTGCGGTTGGGGCTCGCTGCGGTGTTTCTGGTCTCGGGAGCGCTCAAGGTCGTCAACCCGGCGCAGACCCAGATCGCGGTGCGCGCCTACGAGGTGCTGCCCCGGGGCCTGGTCGGGCCGGTCGCCACTACGTTGCCGCTGCTGGAACTGGTGCTGGGCACCCTGCTCCTCGTGGGGGCGTTCACCCGGTGGATCGCGCTCGCGTCGGCGGTGCTGCTGGTGGCGCTGATGACCGCGGTGGCGCAGGCGTGGGCCCGTGGACTGTCCATCGACTGCGGCTGTTTCGGCGGTGGCGGGCACGTGGCCGAGGGTGACACCCGCTATCCCCAGGAGCTGGCCCGCGACGTCGGCACGGTCCTGCTGGCGCTGTGGCTGTTAGTGCGGCCTCGGACTGCGCTGAGCGTCGATGGGTGGTTACTGCATGCACATCCGGACACACAGTTGAGTCCAACCGGGGCCCAGCCGAATGAATAGGGAGGGACATGTCGTGGGCGGTGCCAAACGGGCCGAGGACAAGCGCAAGCGGCAGGCCGCGCAGGCGGTCACCGCGGCCCGTGGAGCTGGCGGAGGTAGCCGCGGGGTGATCGCGGGAATCGCCATCGTCGTGGTGCTCGCCGTGGTCGTCGGGGTCGGGCTGTGGCTGCAGAACCGCAACAAGCTGGCTGAGCCCCCGCCGGCGATCCCGCTTGCCGCCGCGGGGCCGGAGTACCCGGTGGCCGCGCAGGGCGACACCGTGGTGACCGGAAAACCCCAGGCGCCGGTGACCATTGATATCTACGAGGACTTTTTGTGCCCGATCTGCGGCCAGTTCGAGAAGCTCCACCATCCGCGGCTCGCCCAAGCTGCCGCGGACGGCAAGGCCAAGGTGGTGTACCACCCGGTCGCCATCCTCGACGACCGCTCGGAACCGGCGGGGTACTCGACCCTGGCCGCCGGTGCGACGTTCTGCGCTGCCGAAGCCGGCATCTTCCCCCGCTTCCACGACAGCCTGTTCGCCGCCCAGCCGGCTGAGGGCGGTCGTGGGTGGACCAGCGCCCAGCTCCAGCAGCTCGGCCGCACCCTGGGCGCGGGTGACGGCTTTGCACGCTGCGTGCAGACCGGCGCCGAGCCGCGCATCACCGCCGCCACCGAGACCGCCAGCCGGTACATCAGTGGGCTGCGATCCGATCACCGGTTCGGCACGCCGAGTGTCCTGGTGAACGGCGCGGTCATCGACTTCAGAGTCGGTGACGAAGGCTGGCTGGACCAGGCGCTCAGCGGCGTGCGGCGCTGAGCCGGGTCCTCTTCGGGGATCACCACAGGCCTCGTGTACGGTGAGCCACACGCCACGCGGGGTCGGTGGTGATCGCTTAGGGGCTGTAGCGCAGCTGGTAGCGCACCGCACTGGCAGTGCGGGGGTCACGGGTTCGAATCCCGTCAGCTCCACTGGGCATGCCCGAGGTCTCTGACCTGGGCGTTCATGCTTCTCCGGTGTGCGAGTCCCTTCTCCTCGCGCTACGGAAGTTGAGCCGCGTCGCATCCGGCTCGCCGGGGGATGGTGTCCACTCATGCCGAGGCCGTTTCATAAGTCAGCGGCCCAAGTCCTCGTTGTCCGGGGCCGGGTTCTGGCAGAATGG
>JBOHFG010000377.1:0-1221 GCA_050699575.1 Pseudonocardiaceae bacterium | reverse complement strand
GGAGGAAGATGGGGCATGTTGCCCAATGCGGCGTCCGCGAGCTTCAACGCCAGCCCGGGCCGCTTCGCATCAGTGGCGATACTGCTGCGCCGCATCAAAATATACGAGATAAGCATCTCATCGCCCGCTTCGTGCGCGAAGTCGAGAGCAGTACCTGACATCTGCATCGCACTGTCCAGCGCACCCGCGTCCTGATAAACCCATCCAGCAAACTCCGCATAACGCGCCCCGACATACAGAAGCCGTGTGCGGTCTTTGCCACGGGCATTCGATAGGAGATCCTCGACGAATCGCAGCTGCTGTGGTGCTATGCTGACGAGGGATTGCGGGCCAGCCAGATTATCCATGTCCGAGTACACATCGAGCGCCTCCAGGAGTGAATCGGCGAGCGCTGACTCCGTGTGCACGCTGGCAGCAGCCACGAGCGGGCCATCAGGCAGGGCGAATACCTCACCGGAACGCCTGGGTTCCTCCGCTTTCTCCTCTGGCAGCTCGAACCACAGGAGGTCGGCCGGCATCCTGAGCGAACGCGCGAAATGGATGAGCTTGCCGAGCGTGTCTACCCGGTTCCGCCCGGACTCGACCCGGCTCAGCTGGGACTGAGTCACCGTGCCGAGCCACCGGCTCACCGTCTCCTGCGGAAGTGCCTTGTGCCCATGCACCGGATGGTATCGGTACGCCCGGAGGACCGTCCCCATGTCACGAGACGCGAACGCGTCCCGCATCTGATCTGTGTACCAGAAGTCCGCCCCGAAATCAGGGGCATGATCGGACCCGATCCCACTCAGCTGGCGACAGGGCGCACACATGCTCGCACGGCTGTCCCGAGCCAAGCGACCACCGCACCTCATGCAGTACCGAGCAGCAGACGCCATCCCCCACCCCCCGTCACCGGCCGTTGCCGCCGGATGCGCCCGCGCAGCGTAACCCCCTGCTCACCGACCAGTATGCGCGGGGCGCATAAAAATCATGCGCGACAGGGGCATCCACCCCGCATACCCGCTCATAACGTCAGGCGTGACCCCGCCACCAAGCACCGCCCGGGCCCGGGCCACCCCCAGGCAGAACGCAGACAGAATGAGGTTCCGGCACGATGAGCGACACTGCTCCCGACGTCCACCGCCGCGCGCTTTCCGACTACAGAATCGCCCTCGGACTCGAACTGCGCACACGGCGAACGAACGCGGGATACTCGTTCGAAAAACTGGCATCGCTCAGCAA
>JBOHFG010000376.1:0-2527 GCA_050699575.1 Pseudonocardiaceae bacterium | reverse complement strand
TTATCAGCCCGCTGCTACTGAACATCGCTCTCCACGGAATGGAAGAGGCCGCAGGGGTCAGATACTGTGCCCACGGCGCTCACGCCGGGAAAACAGTGCCTGGCAGCCCGGCCCTGGTCAGATACGCCGACGATTTCGTCGCGTTATGCCACTCAGAGGACGAGGCGCGGCGAGTCAAAGCACGGCTTGCGGCATGGCTGACACCGAGAGGGCTTGCCCTCAACGAGAAAAAGACGCGCATCGTCTCCCTCGACGCGGGTTTCGACTTCCTCGGATACAATTTCCGCCGTTACAAGAACCGCAAGCTGCTGATCAAGCCGAGCCCTGCGGCGGTGGCCCGGTTCCGCAACCGCCTCCGCACGGAGCTGCGAAGGCTCCGCGGGACCAACTCGCTCGGCGTGGTGTCAACATTGAACCCGATCCTGCGAGGATGGGCCGCTTACTACCGGAACGGGGTATCCAAACGGATCTTCAGTGAGATCGACGACTACCTCTGGTGGGCACTGTTTCGCTGGGCGATCCGCGCTCACCCGAACAAACCGAAAAAGTGGATCAGACGCCGCTACTTCGGTGCGTTCAACCCCGCCAGGCAAGCACAGTGGATCTTCGGTGACAGCTCATCGGGACGCCACGTCATCAAACTCGCCTGGACGCCGATCGTCCGGCATGTGATGGTCAACGGGAATGCCTCTCCCGACGATCCCGACCTTGCCGAATACTGGGCACAACGGAGGCGGAAACACAAGCCACCGCTCAGCGAAGGCCGCCTCAAAATGATGCGGCAACAGCACGGGAAATGCCCGCTCTGCGGCGAATACCTGCTCTACGCCGACACCGAACCACAACACCCGGACGACTGGGAAAAGTGGATCACCGGAATCCGCAAGGCCATCCGCTTCCAAGCGGTAATACCAACTGCGGAAACCATCAGAGCACACGATCGTGCGGCTCCGAAACAGCAACTCGTCCATGCGCACTGCCTAAAGCGGCAAGAACAGCCGCCACACGCACCTGCGGACTTCACCTACCCGACGCCAGTAGGACTTGCTTGAGCCGTGTGCCGCGACGAGTGGCACGCACGGTTCTGAGGGGGGACCGTCGCAGCAATGCGACGGTCCTACCCGCCACCGGCTACACCGCCGCACTGTTGGCGCACTACCTCGGCGCCGGCAACGTCACGACGATCGAAATCGATCCCGTCCTGGCGGCGCGGGCCCAGGCCGCGCTAGCCACCGCCGGGTACGGCGAGGTCACCGTGCTCACCGATGACGGGGCGCGCGGCCACCCCGCCGGGGCACCGTTCGATCGGGTGCTCTCCACCGTCGCCGCGCCCCGGGTGCCCTATGCGTGGGTGGCGCAGACCCGACTGGGTGGGCTGGTCGTCACCCCCTGGGGCAGCGCCTACAAGCCGGCTGGGCTGCTGTCGCTGAGCGTCGACTCCGACGGCACGGCCACCGGGGGACTGGTCAACACCACCATCTCGTTCATGGAATTGCGCGACCAGCGGATCCCCCGGCCCAAGATCACCGATGTGGTGCGCGATACCGACGTCCCCGAGGTCAGCGACACCGATCTGCACGCTTCCCACGTCGCCAACGACGACGCCCCCTTCACGATCGCACTTCAGGTGCCCGATTGCCATGTCGAGTACGTGGCCGCCACCAATGACGACGGTCACTGGTGCGCATGGTTCCTCGATCCGGGTACCCGATCCTGGGCGCGGTTTGACTACCAACCCGGAACCCGACGCTGGCCCGTGCACCAGTTCGGGCCACGGCGGCTCTGGGACGAGATCACTACCGCCTACCACCGGTGGGAACACCTCGGCCGACCCGCCGCCACGCGTTGGCGGTTCACCATCACCCCGCACAGGCAGCGCGTGAAGCTGACCGACGCAGCCGCCAGCACCGACACGGAGACCGACCAAAACCGTGGTTGCGACATGAGGTCGCAGTGCGCCGTGAGGCGCTGAGAACCAAAGGAGGTGCGAGGGGACTGAAGAGAAAACAACTGGAGCCGTCGACGTCGACCGGACGGCACCAGCAAGTTTTCCCGAGATCACGCCGACCCGCCAGGGTCCCCGACGGCTGTCAACTTGTTCGGTAGTTTGAGCTGTCGGATCACGCATGGGCATGGTTAGGGTGGATCGGTCGGTCCTGGGTGTCGTGTGTTAGACGGCCGTGGTCAGGAGAGCGGGAAAAACTGGGGGAGGCTACGCGGCGAGGTCATGCCGGTCTGTTGTGGTGTGGGTGAAGCCGGGGTACCAGCGGTGGAAGTCGTGGGTGAGGTCGTTGTTGGGGTGCAGCCAAGGTAAGCCCAAAAGCCGCCATGAGTCAGCCATACCGATCGTTTCCGCTGGTGAGAGCCTTAGAATGTCCATTGTGGTCTGTACGGTGATCGGTCACGAACAAGTCAGGCTGCGCTGGTCACACCGTGTCGCCAGGGCGTCCCACGGCAAGCACCTGACACGCACCGCGCTTGACATAATCACCGTCACCAGCCGGCCGCACCCACGCTCACCAGCACG
>JBOHFG010000375.1:0-2214 GCA_050699575.1 Pseudonocardiaceae bacterium | reverse complement strand
GGGGAGCCGGCCGGAAGGAGCGTGGCGGGCGTCGAGGACCGCTGCGGTCAGGGCGGCCACACGACATCTTGCTGGACATGCTCAAGTCGGTCGGCGTGTACAATGGGGGTGAATCTAACTTTTTGATGAAACATGACCGGCGACGACGTGCATAAGGAACGTAGTACATGTCAACCGGGGAGGACGTTATGTACGAGTACCACAAGCGCGCAGACAGCGCTCCTGTCTTATCTGCCGGATTTAAACCAAATCGTTCGGAAGGCTCTGGTCAGCGTCGGTCTCGCGAGTGCGCTCACGGCTGGATCAGTGGCATTCGTCGGGACGGCCTTGGCGCAGGAACTGCCGAACCACGCCAGCTTCGTGGCGAGCGCATCACAGCCGCTTCCGACCTGGTGTCCTTTCGGCACGCATGGTGGAGACGACGGGGGTTGTCGAGGCGGCAGTATTGTTAACGACATTCGTAAGCATGGCTATCAGTACACCACCATAGGGGTGTGCACCACAGCTGGGATAGCTACTAAGAATCCTGGGGTCGGCGCGGGTTGTGGACTTCTACTCACGCCTGACCCCGCCCGTTAATTGAGGGGCGGACTTCGTGGAGACGGTTCGATGTGTTGAACCGTCTCCACGAGTAGATTTTTCTACCGGTGCCCCTGTTCAACGCCGACAATAATGGTGAAGTCTTGATCACCGAGGCGCCCGGTGCATTGTTCCAGGGCGTTCATCGCCGTGGCCAGGGCCTGCCCGGAGACCGAGCAGGCCGGCACCGTCACCACCTCAGCGATCCTGCGGACCCTGCAACGCGGCCCGAACCCCTCCAGCCTGGCCCGCGCCCTCGCCGAACTGGGCCGGATCATCAAGACGCTGCACGTATTGTATTGCAGTACTGCCGCGACCCCGAGTACCGCCGCACCATCCGCCACCTGCTCAACTGCGGCGAAACCCGCAACAGCCTGGCCCGCGACGTCTTCCACGGCCACCGCGGGCAGCTGCGCAAGCACTGCCAAGCCGGACAGAAAACCAGCTGGACACCCTCGGCATCATGATCAACATCATTGTGCTGCGGCAGACCGCCTGCACCCAGGCCGCGCTCGACCACCTCGTCGCCAACGGGCACCACCCTGACCCCGTCGACGTCGCCAGGCTCTCCCCACTCGGCCACCCCACCATCAACCTCAACGGCCGCTACCACACCACCAGCAAACTGCCCACCAGCGGACTCCGAGCCCTCCGCACCCCTCGCTGACGAGGCCCGTTCAGGATCCTGTTCCGATCCTCGTCACAGGCCCTTTGTTGCTCAAGCCCCGTGACCTGGGACAACGTGGTGACCGCGAGGAGCGCTGGCGAGGCGGAACCCACGGGTTATCACACAGTCAGAGGAGGTCGATTTCGACGGTGGGGTCCACGCGGCGCAGTCGTGTGGGGTCGGCGCTCAGAGCTGGCCATCCCCGTTGATGACTGGCATGGACTACCCAGGTGGCGAGGACGTCGCAGGTTCCGGTCGCGGCGATCCGGGCTTCGATGGCGTCGTGATCGCTTTCGGACAGCTCGGTGATCAGCACGTGCGGGTGAGTGGTCAACTCGCCCACCAGCCCGGCGGAGCCGGGCCGTAACGTGAGGATCTCCACGCGGGCCAGGGTGGGCAGCAACAGGGTCAGTCCTCGAGTGCGGGCCACACCTACCCATGCCCGCAGGGATATCAAGCCCTCGGTCCAGACGGCCAACGCGCTGGTGTCGAGGACCTTGCCCGTGATCGAGACCTCCCCGGGCGGGGGCGGCTGGCTCAGGATGCCTCCGCCACGACCTGGGTACGGCGCACGACGTCATCGCCGGGCCACTCCCAGCCCTGAGTGTTATAGATCCGGCGGTAATCGGCCAGCGTGGGAGCCCCGAAACGCTCCGCCATCCGACGCTCGATCGCCAGCCCCCGCTCAGCACGTTCGGCGTCGGTGCCCGGCGCCCCGGCGGGAACGATCTCTGCGATGGGCCGCCCGTCACGAACGACACGGACCCTCGCCCCCTCGGCAGCCATCAGGAATGCCTCGGCAACCCCCTGAGGATCGTCGGGTGAGACCTCATACGCGGCGCTCATAGGCCCGGAGTGTAGCGGCCGGTGCCCCGCGCAACGCGGGGTACGGTCAGGAAGTCGCCAGGAGTCGCAACCCCTACAGCGGCGCCAAACCGGTGGCCATGGGGCACAACGGGAAACGGGAC
>JBOHFG010000374.1:0-2435 GCA_050699575.1 Pseudonocardiaceae bacterium | reverse complement strand
GGCCCAGTGCTTGGGTAGCTACGCCCAGGGGCAAAGTTACTGACGGGTAGCTATGGGTTCGGTCGTTACTCTGTGCGCGGGGTCTGGCTCATGTGGTGTGGGCCGGGTGGATGGTGCGGAGGTCGATGTGGTGCGGCGTTGGGTGCGTTTTGAGATGCCGGTCATGGTGTGCGTCGAGGTTGACGAGCATGTTGAGGATGAGCGGGTGGTCACCGTGGTGGTGGGTGCCGAGGACGAGGACATCACGCTGGCTCGCGATGTGGCGCGGGTGGTGTTGGTCTATGACGGGTCGATGGAGCGGGTCGCTCCGACCGAGCCGGTCGCGGCTGCGGCGATCTCGGTGGCTGATGGTCGGGATTGGCCGCCGCGGTCGGACTGGGAGTTCGGGCCGGATGTCTTCCGGGATCCGTGGCTGTACGAGGAAGACCCAGCTGACGAGGACGATCGCATGGTCGCTGGGGATGAGCATGCGGCTGGCGCCGACGTGCGTGGCTGGTAAGAGGTTGGTGTCGTGCGGCGGGAGTGGGATGTTGAGGCGTTGGTCGATTCTTGGACGTTGTGTGACGCGGACCGGGAGTTGATCGACAACAAGTATGGGGTCACGAAGCTGGGCTTTTGCTTGTTGCTGAAGTTCTTCGAGATCGAGGCCCGTTTTCCCCGCCATGCTGGGGAGATCCCGCAGGCCGCGGTGGATTTTATGGCCGGGCAGGTGCGGGTGGACGCGGCGGAGTTCGCTGGTTACGACTGGTCGGGGCGTTCGATCAAGAGCCATCGGGCGCAGATCCGTGCCGCGTTGGGGTTCCGTGAGGCGACCCGCGGGGATCAGGACAAGCTCACGGCGTGGTTGATCGAGCAGGTGTGCCCCAGCGAGTTGAACATCGATGTTCAGCGGGTGGCGCTGCTGGCCCGGTGTCGCGCGGACAAGATGGAGCCGCCAGGCAAGCTGATCTGTGATCGGATCATCGGTTCGGCGAACCGGGTCGCCGACGAGCGGTTCTGTGCCACCACGGTCGCGCGGTTATCGGAATCGGCGATCGCGGCGTTGGAGGCGGTGATCGGCGAGGACGACGGCACCGAGGGTGTCGACTTCGCTGGGGATGAGGAGGTTGAAGCGGGTGATGCCGGGGGTGGTGGGAGCTTTTACGCGGAGTTGAAGGCGGATCCGGGTCAGTTGGGGTTGGAGACGCTGCTGGTGGAGATCCGCAAGTTGGGTCGGGTCCGGGCGATCGGGCTGCCGGGGGATCTGTTCACCGACACCGCTGAGAAGCGCCTGGCCCGGTGGCGGGCCCGCGCGATCGCCGAGTACCCCTCGACGCTGCGTCGGGACCACCCGCGCGAGGTGCGGCTGACGCTGCTGGCGGTGGTGTGCTGGTGGCGGCTGACCGAGATCACTGACTCGCTGGTGGAGCTGTTCATCCAGCTCGTGCACCGGATCAACGCCCGCGCCCAGCGTCGGGTGGAGAAGGAGCTGGTCGCGGAGTTCCGGCGGGTGCGGAACAAGGAGCAGGTGCTGTTCCGGATGGCCGAGGCCGCCGTGGATCACCCGGATGAGCGGGTGCGGGAGGCGTTGTACCCGGTGGTGGGTGAGGGCACCCTGCGGGATCTGGTGGCGGAGGGCAAGGCGACCGCGGCCGCGCGCAAGGCGCGGGTCCGCACGGTGCTGGAGGGCTCCTACTCGCATCACTACCGGGCGATGGTGCCCAGGCTGCTGGACGCGTTGTCCTTCCGGTGCAACAACACCGCTTATCGGCCGGTGATGGACGCGGTGGAGTTGCTGCACCGTTACAAGGACCGTGAGGGACGTGTCAAGCGCTACGACCCCACGGAGCGGGTGCCGTTGGAGGGTGTGGTGCGCGCCGAGTGGCGGGAGGCGGTGGTCGATGCCCGAGGCCGGGTGGAGCGGGTGCCGTATGAATTGTGCGTGCTGGGGGCGTTGCGGGAGGCGATCCGACGCCGCGAGATCTGGGTGGTCGGGGCCGGTAGGTGGCGCAATCCCGAGACCGACCTGCCGCCCGATTTCGATTTGCACCGCGACGTGCACTACGAGGCCATCCGCCAGCCGACCGATGCCAGCGAGTTCATCACCACACTGCGCGCCAAGGTCGACGGCTCACTCACGCGACTGTCCAAGGCGCTGCGCACCGGCTCGGCGGGCGGGGTGAAGATCGGCACCCGCAAGGGCGGAGTCTGGATCACCGTTCCCCGACCGGTCGCGCAGCCGGCGTCGACGCACCTGGATGAGCTCAAGGACGAGGTGATCCGGCGGTGGGGCGTGGTCAGCCTGCTGGACATCCTCAAGGAGGCTGACTGGCGCTGTCAAGTTGTTGGGGGTCTAGCGTGAAGTAGGTGTCGTGGGGTGCGGGGTAGCTCTGATCGGCGGTGTGTCAGCTGGCTGTGGGAAGGCCGATGATCTCGTTCCAGGTGGTGAAGCGGGA
>JBOHFG010000373.1:0-1386 GCA_050699575.1 Pseudonocardiaceae bacterium | reverse complement strand
GGTGGATCCCATCGCCGCGCTGTACCGTGAGCTGGATCCACTGCGACCGCTCGCCGACGACGACGCACTCTACGTGGACTGGCAACAAAAGCTCGACCCGGGCGGCGCGAATGTGAGATCCCGGTTCGTCCGGAGTTTTGTCCGCGACGCGTCGCCCGAACGGCCGGTTGTCCGGCTCCTCACCGGTCATCGGGGATCGGGGAAAACCACCGAGCTGAACCGCGTCGAGAGTGCGCTCTCCGGTGGCACGTCCGGCAAAAAAATCTTCGTCTCCACCCTGCACGCTCAGCAATGGCTCGACATCCAGGACGTGGAACCTGAAGATGTGGTACTGCAGATCGTGCGGCAGCTCGCCGCCGACCTGACCAAGGCCGGCATGAGTCTCGGTGAGCAGCGGCTTCACGGCTTCTTCCGCTTGTTGTGGGAACGCGCCAGGGGAAGCCAGCTCGAATCCGTTGAGGTCGGAGCGGACCCACTCAAATTCAGTTTCGCGTTGAACGACTTTCCCACCGCTCGCCAGGAGTTCCGGGATCTGCTGCGCGGACAGCTTCCCAGCGCATACGATCTCGTCAACGGGGAGCTGTTACCCAAGGCCCGCCAACACCTAAGACAACGAGGATTCGAGGACATCCTGCTCGTTATCGATGACCTTGACAAGATCCCACAGAAGATGCTCACCGGGCAAGGCTTGACCAACCACGAGCATCTGTTCCTCAACCATTCCGCCACACTACGGGCGATCAAGTGCAGCCTGCTGATGACCGTTCCGATCGAGCTGGCATACAGTCCTGCTAAGGTAAGACTGGGCGATGCCTACGGTAGAGCCATCGGAACGATCCCCTTGATCACCGTGCGGGACCGGGAGGGTGTTCCCGTAGCGGCCGGCGAGCAGGCATTGATCGAAGTGATCGGCAAGCGGGCGAAAGTGGCGTTCGCGGAGCCGGCCACCGATGCGGCCACTGCGGCGCAGCAGATTTTCGCGAGCGAAGCTGACCTCACCCGTGCGGTGCGCCTGTCCGGGGGGCACCTCCGGAGCCTGCTGGTCATGCTGACCGAACTACTCGACCGGGTCGATGAGCTACCCATACCGCACGCCACCCTGGAGCGCTACATCTCCCGGGCCGCAAGGGACATGGCGCGGGGCCTGCTTCCCGAGGACAAGGAAATACTGCGAGTGGTACAGCACACCAAGGAAGCGTGCGGCAACCCCCGGTTCTTCAGCCTGCTGCGTAACCACTACGTGTTCGCCTATGAGTACAGTGACAAGGGGGACTGGTACGACGTCAACCCGTTGCTGGGGGAGATCACCCTGTGAGCACCACGTCAGCCCCCACCGACGAGGTCCAGGATCCGGACAACCTCGTTGAGCTCGCCGCTCTCGAACGG
>JBOHFG010000372.1:0-3828 GCA_050699575.1 Pseudonocardiaceae bacterium | reverse complement strand
CCCTCATTGGCGCCACCGGCGCGGTGAACAGCGTGGCGTTTGCCCCGAACGGGCGCACCCTGACCGCCGCCAGCCGAGACGGCACCGTGATCCTGTGGGACCTCACCGACCCGGCCCAGCCCCGCCCACTCGGCCCAGCTCTGACCGGCCACACCAGCGCGGTGTGGGCGGTAGCGTTCGCCCCCGACGGGCGCACCCTGGCCACCGCCAGCAACGACCAGACCGCCCGGCTGTGGGACCTCACCAACCCGGCCCAACCCCACCAGGTCAACCCACCCCTGACCGGCCACACCAGCTCGGTGAACAGCGTGGCGTTCGCCCCCGACGGGCGCACCCTGGCCACCGCCAGCGACGACCAGACCGTCCGACTGTGGGACCTCACCGACCGGGACCACCCCCACCCACTCGGCCAACCCCTCACCGGCTACCTCGACGCGGTGGTGGGGGTAGCATTTGCCCCAGATGGGCGCACCTTGGCCACAGCCAGCAACGACCGTATTGTCCGACTGTGGGACCTTACCGACCGAGGCCACCCCCACCCACTCGGCCAACCCCTCACCGGCCACACCGGCGCAGTGTTCGGGGTGGCGTTCGCCCCCGACGGCCACACCCTGGCCACCACCAGCGCCGACCAGACCGTCCGGCTGTGGGACCTCACCAACCCAGCCCAACCCCACCCGCTCAGCCAATTGATCGGCCACACCGGCCCGGTGGTGTGGGTGACGTTCGCCCCCGACGGCCGCACCTTGGCCACCGCCGGCTACGACCGAACCGTCCGGCTATGGGATCTCACCGACCGAGGCCACCCCCACCCACTCGGCCAACCCCTCACCGGCCACACCGGCCCAGTGAACAGCGTGGCGTTCGCCCCCGACGGCCACATTCTGGCCACCGGGAGCGACGACCAGACCGCCCGGCTATGGGACCTCAGCGATCGGGACCACCCCCACCTACTCGGCCAACCCCTGACCGGCCATTCTCGCGCGGTGACCAGTGTGGTGTTCGCTCCCGACGGTCGCACCCTGGCCACGGGGAGCACTGACCACACCACGATCCTCTGGAATCTCACGGGCCTCAACTATCTGTTGGGCCATGCGTTAGAACGCGCCTGCGCTGTCACCGGCGGCGGGCTCCATCGTGACGAGTGGGCCCGCTCCATCCCGGGACTGCCCTACCAACAAACCTGCCCCGCCTGACGGCAAGCGCGAGCGCCCACCCATGCTCAGCGTCGCTCCGGGCGCTCTGCGGCTCCGTCACCACGGGTTCGTGTTCGCTGGCACGGCCAGGCATGCCGGCATCCTCGACAAGGTCACTGCTCGTCGCACAGAACAGCGCCCCGTGTCTCTCGGCTTCGCTGGCGGCCTGCCGGAGCGCCTTCAGCAACGCCCCGCGGTAGGAGACCGTTCAAATCCGGGGGAGATCATCTACCCGAGAGCGAGACAAACCGTGGGAGACAGCGCTGAACTGGGGGTAAGTGCTGAAGTCCAGGGCAGCGATACTGTCCGCATCCGGGTGCTCCACGAGCAACTCACCGGCACTGGACTCACAGACCAACCCGCTCGTAGCTTCGCCTCCCACGGTTTGCCTCACTCTCGTGCCGCTGTGCCCGGGGCTCGCGGTGTGGGCTTCTACTCGCCCTGAGGCCTGGCGGCGGCCCGCGCCGCGCGAGCGGCGCCGGGGGACACCAGGTGCAGGATCGCCGTCGCCAACCCGGCGGCCTCGTCCTCAGTGATCCGTACGGCGCCGCGCGGATCGGTGTGGATCATCCATGTGCCACCGGCCTCGCGGATCGCCAGCAGCGTGCAGGCGGTGCCGTCATCGGTGCGGGTGCCCGGGACCGACACCTGCACGGGGTACCGGGGTCGGGGTTGATCGGTCACGCGAGGGTGTCTTTCCTTCGGTGGGGTAGGCCGGCACGGCCGCCGGGAGCGGTGACGGGGGCAGGGCCTCAACCGGCGGCCGGCCGGGTTTCACTCGTCTCGCGGTCCCGGGGTGCCGGAGTCCGCGAGGAAGACCAGGTGGCAGGGCTCACAGTTCGGGCCGGGTAGTGGCCGTTGGTGCTGGGTGCGGCCAGTGATCATCACCGCGCCGCACCGGGCCTTGAGGACGTCCTTGGGGTGGTCACCCTCAGGCAGAAGCAGGTGCGCGTGGTAATCCAGCGGGGACCGCGCCCAGCGCACGCAGGGCACATCGAGCCGCCGGGCGGTGGCTCGTCGTACAGGGTGGCGTCCCTGAACAGCAGTTGCCCGCAGCGGGCGACGTACACCGCGTCGGGGTGCTCGGCGTCGGGGTCGATGGCGTGGGTGTGATAGTCCAGTGAGGACACGCCCCAGCGCGGCGGGCGGCTCACCGGGCACCTCGTGTGCGCCGGATGGTGTCGCACTGCGGGCAGATCTGGTCACGGTCTTGCGGGTAGCCGGGCAGGCTCACCCGGTCGTAGGGCAGCGGGCGCGGTGCGAACCTCACCCCACACGCCGCAGCCACCGTGCCGTCAGCGCCCAGCTCGCCGTGGTGGGTGTCGCGGTCACTCGTGGACCGCAGATACCAGGTCACTGTGTGCCTCCCAGGGTCGTCGCGGCCACCGGGGCCTCGGGCCGGCACCTCCACCAGGTCGTCGTGCTGGGCGCGCAGCTCGTCCCAGGTGGCGTGGTGGTGGCTCCCGGTGGTGGAGTGGCGGCCGTCCGGGCCGGGCCGCCACGTGCGCATCAGGTTGTCGCGGACGCCTGTGCTGGCCGGTGGGCGCGGGCGCGCTGCCGAGCCCGGCGACGAACCACACCCGGGCGCGGTCCGTCGAGGACACACTCCAGCGCGGAGTACCACCCACCGGCTGCCCCTCGGGCGCATGGGGCACGGTGGCCGGGTGCTCGCTCATCGGAGCCAGTCCCCGAGGACGCCGGACAGGACCCTCGCAGCGCCCTCATCCATGATGATCACACACGTCCCGGTGACGTGCACGTCGAGCACGATCTCGGCGACGTCCCGCCCGTTCTTCCTGTCCCACCTCATCTGTTTCTCCACCACGAGGTTCGCGAAGTTCCTCGCGCCCTGGTGCAGCGCGCAGGTGACGGGAATCGCCCTGCGGTTCTCGCGTTTCGCCCGCGGGGTCGCGCCATCAGCCATGCTTGACTTTTCCTCCCGGGCACAGTGAGCCTTGATGGCCGGCCGTGACCCGGCCGGTGGCCGGGGCGTCGGGGGCGGGGCGCTGGCGGGGCACCACCCGCAGGCGCCGGGCCCGGCTGGTGTGGGCGCGTTCGCGTTGCGCGCGGCGCACCAGCTCCGCCACTGAGACCTTCATGACCGCGCTCAGCTGGGGCCGCCACCAGCTCACTCGCGCGCGGTGGTGCCGTCCCATCCGCTGCTGCCGCGGGGAACCAGCTTGGGTCAGCATCGCCGAAGCCCTGAGTGCAGTGCCTCAGCGAGCACGCGCCGTAGGCGCGTTGCGTGCTCAGCTCGTCGTCTGGGCATTGGGGCCATATCGCCAAGTCAAGCTGGTGCGGGTGGGCGCAGACCAGCCTGCCAATGCCGCACTGTTGGTGCGCGGCTGCTGTAGGGTCCGGGCTGATCAGCGTCTTCGGTATGCTCAGCCGACCGCGTAACCACTCCCGTCGAGAGGCCACACGTCGTGACGCGCCCTCAGCGTGTGCTTTTGGCGAGAGCCCGGAAGGCCGCTGGCTTCACCCAGGAGGAGCTGGCCCACGGGATCGGTGTTGACCGCTCCACCATTGGTCGCTGGGAGAGTGGTGAGACCGAACCACTGCCCTGGCTGCAACCCAAGCTGGCCGAGTTGCTGGGTGTCACGCGAGCGAGGCTGAGTGAGTTGCTCGCGCC
>JBOHFG010000371.1:0-31139 GCA_050699575.1 Pseudonocardiaceae bacterium | reverse complement strand
CGATCCAGAACTGGTCGAACAACGTCTACAACCTGGTCACCAAGCGGGCCACCGCCGCCGAGGGCGCGACCATGGAGTGGATCGACGGCAACCTCGGCTCCAAGGTCACCATGAAGTACCCGTCGGTGTGGCTGATCGGTGAGCACGCCAAGGGCGAGGTGCTCTCGGTGGCCTGTGCCGGTGAGGGCCAGCACCAGGACGCCGGGGCGAAGATGGTGCACGCCGCACCGCACACGTCGAGCACGATCGTCTCCAAGTCGGTGGCCCGCGGTGGCGGGCGCACCTCCTACCGTGGGTTGGTGCAGGTCAACGAGGGCAGCCACCACTCCCGCTCCACGGTGAAGTGTGATGCCCTGCTGGTGGACCAGATCAGCCGCTCGGACACCTACCCCTATGTCGATATCCGCGAGGACGACGTGTCGATGGGCCATGAGGCCACCGTCTCCAAGATCAGTGACGATCAGTTGTTCTACCTGATGAGCCGGGGGATGAGTGAGGACGAGGCGATGGCCATGATCGTGCGCGGGTTCATCGAGCCGATCGCCCGTGAGCTGCCCATGGAGTACGCCCTGGAGCTCAACCGCCTGATCGAACTACAGATGGAAGGAGCCGTCGGCTGAGATGACGGCTATCACTGGCCGACCGACCGAACACGGTCTGGTCGCACACTCGCACGGCGGCACGGTCCCGATGGTCTCCCGGGGGCAGCGGTTCACCTCATACGACGTGGACGCCTTCGAGGTGCCCACGGGGCGCGAGGAGGAGTGGCGGTTCACCCCACTGCGGCGGCTGCGCGGCCTGCACCAAGGCGTGGCGGCCACCGGTACCGCGCAGGTCGACGTGCAGGCAACTGGCGGGGTCACCATCGAGGACGTGGGTCGATCCGACCCGCGCCTTGGCGATGGCGGCGTTCCCGCGGACCGGGTTGCGGCGCAGGCGTGGTGCGCCGCGGCGCAGGCCACCGTGGTGACCGTGCCGGCGCAGCACCGAATCGAGGACCCGGTACTGATCACTGTCACCGGGCCGGGCGCTGGGGAGGTTGCCTACGGGCACCTGCAAGTGCGGCTTGCGGCATTCGCCGAGGCCGTGGTGGTGCTCGACTATCGCGGCAGCGGCACCTATGCGGAGAACGTAGAGCTGGTCCTCGCCGACGGCGCCCGGCTGACCCTGGTCAGCGTGCAGGACTGGGCTGAGGACGCGGTGCACGTCGCGGCCCAGCACAGCCGGCTGGGCCGCGACGCAGTCCTGCGAGCCACCACGGTGAGCTTGGGCGGCGACCTGGTCCGGCAGTCCCCGACCGTGACGTTCACCCAGCCCGGCGGCGACGCCGAGTTGCTCGGGCTGTACTTCGCCGATGCCGGGCAGCATCTGGAGCACCGTTTGCTGATCGACCACGCCTTCCCACATTGCCGATCCAACGTCGCCTACAAGGGCGCGCTGCAGGGGAGCCCCGGCCAGCCGGACGCACACACCGTGTGGATCGGCGACGTCCTCATCCAGGCCGCCGCCGAGGGCACCGAGACCTTCGAGGTCAACCGCAACCTGGTGCTCACCGACGGCGCCCGGGCCGACTCGGTGCCCAACCTGGAGATCGAGACCGGGGAGATCGTCGGTGCCGGGCACGCGAGCACCACCGGCCGCTTCGATGACGAGCAGCTGTTCTACCTGACCTCTCGGGGCATCCCCGTTGACCAGGCCCGTCGGCTGGTCGTGCGGGGCTTCTTCGGTGAGATCCTGCAGAAGATCACCGTCACGCAGGTCCGTGAGCGGCTGGCGGAGGCGATCGAGGCTGAGCTGGAGGCGGTGGGGGGATGACTGCGGTCCGGGTGTGCAGCGTCACCGATCTCAAGGACGACGTGCCTGCTGGTTTTGAGGTCGGCACCGTGCGGATGGTGCTGGTCCGTCAGGGTGAGCAGGTCTACGCGCTGGCCGACGTCTGCTCGCACGCCGAGATCGCCTTGTCCGAGGGCGAGGTGACCCGTAAGGGTCTGGAGTGCTGGCTGCACGGCTCGTGCTTCGACCTGCGCACCGGGGCGCCGTCCTCCCCACCGGCATCCGAACCGGTGGACACCTACGCCGTGACGATCGACGGCGACCACGTCTACGTCGACCCATCCACTGTGACGAACCGCTAGCGGGAGCTGAGAGCACACCGATGACCACTCTGGAGATCAAGGACCTGCATGTTGTGGTGCCCACTGGCGACGAGCAGGCCCCCGAGAAAGAGATCTTGTGCGGCGTTGATCTGACCGTCCGGGCGGGTGAGACGCACGCGATGATGGGCCCTAACGGGTCGGGCAAGTCCACCCTGGCCTACTCGATCGCCGGGCACCCGAAGTACCGGGTCACGTCTGGACAAGTGCTCCTCGACGGGGCTGATGTGCTGTCGATGTCGGTGGATGAACGAGCGCGAGCGGGTTTGTTTCTCGCGATGCAGTACCCGGTTGAGGTGCCAGGTGTGTCGATGTCGAACTTCCTGCGCACGGCTGTCACCGCGATCCGTGGCGAGGCCCCCAAGTTGCGCACCTGGGTCAAGGAGGTCAAGGCAGCGATGTCCGAGCTGGACATCGAGCCCACCTTCGCCGAGCGCAGCGTGAATGAGGGCTTCTCCGGTGGTGAGAAGAAGCGCCACGAGATCTTGCAGCTGTCGCTGCTTAAGCCCAGGATTGCGGTGCTGGACGAGACCGACTCGGGTCTGGACGTCGATGCGTTGCGGGTGGTCTCCGAGGGCGTGAACCGGTACCGGGCCAGCGGGGACGTGGGGGTGCTGGTGATCACCCACTACACCCGGATCCTGCGGCACATCACGCCCGACTACGTACACGTGTTCGCTGGTGGGCGGATCGTGGAGTCCGGTGGGCCGGAGCTTGCCGAAGAGCTGGAGTCCGGCGGCTACGAGCGCTTCACCGTCAGCGCGTGACCAGGGGGTGACGATCGTGACTGCGGTGGTTGCCGGGCCACTCACGGCCAGTGAGCTGGAGAAGATCCGCGCAGACTTCCCAATCCTGTCCCGCACGGTCCGGGAAGGGAAGCCCCTGGTGTACCTGGATTCTGGGGCCACCTCGCAGCGGCCTCGGCAGGTGCTCGACGCCGAGCGCGCGTTCCTGGAGCGGCACAATGCTGCGGTGCATCGCGGTGCGCACCAGCTTGCTGAGGAGGCCACCGACGCCTACGAGTCGGCACGGGCCCGGATCGCCGCCTTCGTCGGTGCATCGCCCGGGGAGGTCGTGTTCACCAAGAACGCCACTGAGGGGATTAACCTGGTCGCCTATGCGCTGAGCAATTCCGCGGTTTCTGGGGTGCCACGCTTTGCCGTGTCGCCGGGCGATGAGATCGTGATCACCGAGATGGAGCACCACGCCAACCTGGTGCCCTGGCAGGAGCTGTGCCGGCGCACCGGTGCCACGCTGCGCTGGTATCAGGTGACCAACGCCGGCCGGCTTGACCTGGACTCGCTGGAGCTCTCCGAGCGCACGAAGGTGGTGGCCTTCACCCACCAGTCCAACGTGCTGGGCACCGTCCCCCCGGTCGCCGAGCTGGTTCGCCGGGCCCGTGCGGTCGGGGCGCTGACTGTGCTGGATGCTTGCCAGTCGGTGCCGCACACGCCGGTGGACTTCGCCGCACTGGACGTCGACTTCGCGGTGTTCTCCGGGCACAAGATGCTGGGACCGTCCGGGGTCGGCGTGCTCTACGGTCGGCGCGAGCTGCTCGAGGTGCTGCCGCCGTTCCTCACCGGAGGATCGATGATCGAGCTCGTGCGGATGGAGGGCTCCACCTACGCCTCACCACCGCAACGTTTCGAGGCCGGTGTCCCGATGACCTCCCAAGCGGTCGGCCTAGGCGCGGCCGTGGACTACCTGTCTGCGCTGGGTATGGAACGGATCGCCGAGCACGAGCGGGTCTTGACCCAACGAGCGTTGGCCGGGCTGTCGGAGCTGGACGACCTGCGGATCATTGGCCCCTCCGGCACCGAGGAGCGCGGTGGTGCGGTGTCCTTTGTGCTTGACGACGTACACGCGCACGACGCTGGGCAGGTCCTCGACGACCTGGGCATCGCGGTTCGGGTCGGGCACCACTGCGCCTGGCCGTTGCATCGCCGCTTCGGGATCGCCGCGACAGTGCGGGCTAGCTTCGCGGTGTACAACACGCCCGCCGAGGTCGACGCGTTGCTGGCCGGCGTGCACGAGGTGCGCCGCTTCTTCCGGGTGGGCGCATGAAACTGGAGCAGATGTATCAGGAGATCATCCTGGATCATTACCGCCACCCGCATCGCAGCGGTCTGCGGGAGCCCTTCGACGCCGAGTCCCACCAGGTCAACCCCACGTGCGGAGATGAGGTGACGTTGCGCGTCGCGCTGGATGGCGACCGGATCGCCGATGTGTCCTACGACGCGATCGGCTGCTCGATCAGCCAGGCGGCGACGTCGGTGCTCACCGACCTGGTCGTCGGCCGGACCGTCGCCGAGTCGACGTCCACGATGGGCGCCTTTTTGGAGATGGTGCAGAGCCGCGGCCAGGTCGAGCCCGACGAGGACGTGCTGGAGGACGCGGTCGCCTTCGCGGGCGTGTCGCGTTACCCGTCCCGGGTGAAATGCGCTTTGCTGGGCTGGATGGCGTTTAAGGATGCCGTCGGGCGGGCCAGCGTGGGCAACGGCGCTCAGTGAACGGAGGCACCATGAGTCTGAACGAGGAACCAGAGGTTGTGCGCGGTGCGGCCGGGATGCCTCCGGTCCGGTCGGCCGGCGAGTTGGCCGCCGTCGATGACCTCGAGGAAGCCATGCGTGATGTGGTGGACCCGGAGCTGGGCATCAACGTGGTTGACCTGGGCCTGGTCTACGACATCCGGGTCGATGACGGCAACGTCGCCATCGTGGACATGACCCTGACGTCCGCGGCGTGTCCGTTGACCGACGTCATCGAGGACCAGACCCGCGCTGCGCTCACCGGTGGCCCCGGTGGGGGACTGGTCGAGGACGTCCGGATCAACTGGGTCTGGATACCGCCGTGGGGCCCGGACAAGATCACCGAAGACGGTCGGGAACAACTGCGCGCCCTGGGCTTCACGGTCTGACGCTACCCTGATTCACCCCGCGCAGCGGCCGGTCAGATCGGCGACGTGGCTCGGTATCCTTGGCTGCGATATGACGTACGCAGCTCCGCGGAGCACGTCCACCTGGTCCGAGCCTGGACGGCCGGATACCCAGCTTGTGGTGGGAATCGACTTCGCGTGGCGATGCAGCTGGGCCAGCATCCGGGAGACGTCCCGATGCCCCGTTACGGTTCCCGGTACACAGATCAGGGACGCCAGCGACAGCGTCACTGTGTGATTGTCGACCTCCCATGGCATATCGAGCACCGCGGAGGCGAATGGCACCACGTCGTCCGGGTCGGAAATCATGATAAAGTCGTCCTCGCCGAGATGGGCGACAGCCGCGGAGGGGATCGCCTTGGCTGCGCCGGTCAAGGCCCGGCCCAATTCCCGGATCAGGTCGTCGCCCGCCGCGAAGCCACTGTTGTCGTGCACTGCCCCAAAGTCGTCGACGTCGAGCCAGCTCACCGCGAAGGTGGCCCTTTCCGCCACTTTACGGTCCACCAGTTGGGCGACCATGTCGCTGCCGGGTAGCTGGGTGAGCGGGTGCAGCGCCGCAGCCCGCTCGATGTTCATCTTGGCCACGCCGTGGATGACGTCGCCGACACAGACCGCGCCAGCGCAGCGGCCCCTGGAGTCCAGCACGATGATGTCGTCGTAGCGCCGGTGCGCCACGCTGCTGCAGACAAGCTCCAGGGCGGCCCGTGCGCAGGAGCTGGATTCGAGTAGCCGGGGCTCGTCGCCCAGCCGGGCCGCCCCCCGGTGCGCGTACAGAGCGTGACCGTAGGCACCGCTGACTGCGAGCAGGAACCGGTTGCGATCCAGCGAGTAGCACGGTCGGCCTTCTGCATCCACCAGCACCACCCCGCTGAGGGCCGGCTGATTGCTGAGTACCGCGCGGACTTCCTCCCCCGTGACCGAAATCGGCAGCGTGACGGCGGGATGCATAAAGTCGGTGATCCGCGCCCCGGGCAGGCCTCGGGTCGGGGCTGGGGAGACCGGCGCTTGAAACTCCGCGGTAGTCGAGACGGGCAGGCAGGTCAGGGGCCGGCGGTTGGGTGGTCCCAACAGGTTGCCCTGTGCGATGCCGACCCCGTACTGGCGCAGGCTGGCCAACTGCTCGGTGCGTTCCACCCCTTCGGCCACCACCTGCGCCCCGATTCGGGGAGCCAGGTGCAGGAGTGCCTCGAGGATGGCCACACAGCTGCTTTCTCCCGGTAACCCGGCGACGATCTCCCGATCCATTTTGATCAGGTCGGGCCTGGCCTCGGCGATTACCGTGAGTGGGTAACTCCCAGCGCCCACCCCATCCAACGCGATGCGGTACCCGAGCCGACGCAACCGGTGCAGACCGGCGAAGAGCAGCTCTGGCTGGAGCGTGGCGACTGACGGGTTGATCTCCAATACCGTCTGGCTCGGCTGCCGCGCGGTGTCCTGGAGTGCGTGGTGCAACGGAGCGAGTGTCTCCTCGTCGGCGACCACGGTGTCCGCCATCAGATTGAGATGTAATGGCAGCAGTGTCTCGTGTTCCGAAGAGCAACGGGCGGCCGCGACAGCCAACGTCACATCGAGCTGTTCCAGCCCTCCGGTGTACGCGGCGTAACGGAACAGTGACTGCACATCACGGTGCACGGGTCGAGCCAGCATCTCCATCGCGACGACGCCACCGGTGCGGAGATTGACTAATGGTTGAAACGCGAACCGGATGTTCGCAGATGTTTCGGACACGGGGTGATAATGCCGTGTAGGATGAGCGCCGGGCAAACCGGCGGTGTGTTTATTCACCCCGTGTTTACTTTGTTGGACTGCCGATTGATCTCTGTATCAGTGCGGTCAAGGGTGGTCACGGAAGGTGGTATACAAGGCACGCGTTGCAATATTGAGCTACATAAAAGAATTCGTCTATTTTTATGAGGGTGGTTGAACAGTTACTGGCTTGTTTTGCGGAAGGCAGGACGCAAGGGCGTCCAAGAGCTGTTGGCCGTACTTCGCCAGCTTGTTCTCGCCGACACCGCTGACGGTGCCGAGCTCGGCCAGAGTCGCGGGGAACTCGGTGGCGATCTGGCGCAGGGTCGCGTCGTGGAAGACCACGTAGGCGGGCACGCCCTGCTCCTTCGCGGTGGCGGCGCGCCAGGCACGGAGCTGTTCGAACACCGGCACGGCTGCCTCGGGCAGTTCGACGGGCGCGGCGCGGCGTGGTGTGGCGGCTCGCACGGTGTGTGTCACCCGTTCGGGTTCGCGGCGCAGCAGGACCTGGCGCTGCCGGCCCAGCACCTCGCCACTGGCCTCAGTGAGCACCAACGTGCCGTAGTCACCCTCGACGGCGAGCAAACCCTGGGCCAGTAGCTGGCGCACCACCCCGCGCCACTCGCCCTCGCGCAGCTCAGTGCCGATACCGAACACCGTCAGGGAGTCGTGGCCGAACTGAATGATCTTGGGTGTCTGCTTGCCGAGCAGAATGTCGATCACTTGGCCCGCGCCGAACTTCTGGTGGCGTTCCCGGTCGAGCCGCAACACCGTCGACAGCAGTTTCTGTGCGGGGATCGTGCCGTCCCACGACTGCGGTGGCGACAGGCAGGTGTCGCAGTTGCCGCACGCGGTGGCGGGCTGGTCGAAGTAAGCGAGCAATTGGGCTCGACGGCACCCGACCGTCTCGCAGAGGGCCAGCATCGCGTCGAGATGGGTGGACAGCCGGCGGCGATGGGCGTGGTCGCCCTCAGAGGTGTCGATCAACTTTCGTTGCTGCACGACGTCGGCCAGACCGTAGGCTAGCCACGCCGTGGCGGGCAGGCCGTCCCGTCCGGCCCGGCCGGTCTCCTGGTAGTAGCCCTCGACGGACTTGGGCAGGTCAAGGTGGGCGACGAACCGCACGTCAGGTTTGTCGATGCCCATGCCGAACGCGATCGTGGCGACCATGACCACGCTGTCCTCGCGCAGGAAGCGCGCTTGATTTCCGGCTCGGGTCCGTGCGTCGAGCCCCGCGTGGTAAGGCAGTGCCGCGATCCCGTTGCCTACCAGGAACTCCGCGGTCTTCTCGACCGAAGCCCGCGACAGGCAGTAAACGATGCCCGCGTCGCCGGCGTGCTCGGTGCGGAGCAGCTCCAGCAGCTGCCGCTTGGGCTCGTTCTTGCTCACGATGCGGTACTGGATGTTCGGGCGGTCGAAGCTCGCCACGAAATGCCGGGCGTCAGCCAGGTTCAGCCGCGACGCGATCTCGACGTGGGTCGCCCTGGTGGCGGTCGCGGTCAGCGCGATGCGGGGCACGGTGGGCCACCGCTCGTGTAGTGCGGACAGCGCGAGGTAGTCGGGCCGGAAGTCGTGTCCCCACTGGGCCACGCAGTGCGCCTCATCAATGGCGAACAGCGAGACCGTGCCACGGTCCAGCAGGCTGCCCGTTGCCTCGACCCGCAGGCGTTCCGGCGCCAGGTAAAGCAGGTCCAGCTCACCGGCGAGGAAGGCGGACTCGACCTGGCGGCGCTGGGCGGCGTCCTGCGTGGAGTTGAGGAACCCGGCCCGGACACCGAGCGCCTGCAGGGCGTCGACCTGGTCCTGCATCAGCGCGATGAGCGGCGAGATGACGACGCCGACGCCTTCTCGTACCAGTGCGGGAATCTGGTAGCACAGCGACTTGCCGCCACCGGTCGGCATGAGCACGAGTGCGTCACCACCCGCGGTGACGTGGTCGATGATCTCTTGCTGCGCTCCTCGGAACGAGCCGTAACCAAAAACCCGCTGCAGCACCCGCACGGCGGTACTGTCGTCGGGCCCTGCCTCAGGGGAAGCCACCCGCGGGATCTTAGGAGGGACTCGCGGTACACCCTCGACTGGAGTTGTCCTGATTCGAAACGGGCTCAGCTCAACTGGTCAATCAGGGCGAAACTGTGGATGAACTCTTGCACCTGGCTGTCTCACAGTGCTTTACTCTCCGCAGTCCTGGCAGAGCGCTCACCAGCACATGTCGGGCTCATGGCCGGGCCGGCGATGCCCCACATACTCGGAGTCGTCGGTCTGGCCTATCCAGGCAGCGAGGACTCATCCTGACTCTGCCGCAGGCCGTTGAGCTAGCAGAGCAGCCGCTGCCCTCCGAGAAGTTCCGGGGCGCTGCCCCGTCCGCGTCCCTTGACACGCGGGATGAGAACAAATCTCAGGTTTGCCCGTGTCTCGGAGGGGTAGTCCTTAAGCGGGTATCAGGAGCGGAAACGGAGGCTGAACGATGGCGGAAACCGCGTTGCCTGACGATGAACTGTGGGCCGAGTTCCACAGGGTGGTGAACATGTCGCCGTGGGAGCTTGCGGACTGGCTGTCCACCCGCCCAGCGAGTCCGCTCGCTGAAAGCCTTCCTGACCAAGCAGGCACATCGACTGGTCAGCATGTGTTGCAGATCTTGAGCAAGTGCCGGAGCGACCTCAACTCCGACGATCTCCATGTGATGCGCAAGGTGGTTCAGCGAGTGCACGCCGGGCGCCAGAGCCATGGAGAGCTCGTCGCGGGGCGGACCGGGTGGCGGCACCGCTTGATGTCGCTCGGCCACGATCCGCTCAAGCCGGCGTGAGCCGCTATCACTCTTCCCGCAAGGTTGACGGTAGTGGGGTGCGCCCGTTACCGTCAGCAAGGTGCTGACTCTTACCGTCCTTGTACGCCAGGGGCGCGTCGTCTGAAGAACCTACCGATGTTGACGCGCCAACCCTCGCTTGAGCCCAACCTGGGCGGCGAGGGTTTTTTGATGTGCTGGTGGATGACAAGACCGAGTAAACGATGAGCTAAGGCAGGACCATGACCACCGTGACTCCCAGAGAAGTGTCCCGAGAAGCGCAACCGCCCAAACCGGCTCCACCCCTGGGGGCACCGGTGCGGGTCACCGGCGCCCAGGCTCTCGTGCGTTCGCTGGAAGCGCTCGGGTGTGAGGCGGTGTTCGGTATCCCTGGTGGCACGATCCTGCCGGCGTATGACCCACTGCTGGACTCTACGAAGGTCCGCCACGTGCTGGTCCGCCATGAGCAGGGCGCCGGGCACGCCGCGACCGGCTACGCGCAGGCCACTGGGCGGGTCGGGGTGTGCATGGCGACCTCGGGTCCCGGGGCGACGAACCTGGTCACACCGCTGGCCGACGCGCAGATGGACTCGGTGCCGGTGGTGGCCATCACCGGCCAGCAGACCAGAGCGCTGATCGGCACGGACGCCTTTCAAGAGGCGGACATCACCGGCATTACGATGCCGGTCACCAAGCACAACATGCTGGTGAAGGACCCAGCAGAGATCCCGAGAGCGATCGCCGAGGCCTTCCACCTGGCTGCCACCGGCCGCCCGGGGTCCGTGCTGGTGGACATCCCCAAGGATGTGCTGCAGGAGCAGACCACCTTCGTGTGGCCGCCCGAGCTGCAGCTTCCCGGTTACCGACCGATTACCCGGCCGCACAGCAAGCAGGTCCGGGAGGCTGCTCGGCTGATTACCGCCGCCCGCCGCCCGGTGCTCTACGTCGGTGGTGGCGTGATCAAGGCCCGGGCCACCGCGGCGTTGCGGGAGCTGGCTGAGCTCACCGGGGCACCGGTGGTGACCACGCTGATGGCCCGTGGTGCCTTCCCCGACTCGCATCCGCAGCACTTGGGGATGCCCGGCATGCACGGCACGGTCGCCGCGGTCGCCGCGATGCAGCGCTCGGACCTGCTGGTGGCGTTGGGTGCCCGGTTCGACGACCGGGTTACCGGGCAGCTGTCCTCCTTCGCGCCGGACGCCGCGGTGGTGCATGCCGACATCGACCCTGCGGAGATCTCCAAGAATCGGCGGGCCGACGTGCCTATCGTCGGTGACTGCGCCGAGGTGATCGGCGAGCTGGTCATTGCGGTGCGGGCCGAGCTCGAGTCCGGTTCGCCGGACCTGGCGGGGTGGTGGGAGCAGCTGCACAGCTGGCAGCAGACGTACCCGCTGGGCTATGACCGGCCGAGCGACGGGATGCTCTCCCCGCAGTACGCGATCGAACGGATCGGCGCGCTGGTCGGCCCGGACGCGGTCTACACCGCGGGGGTGGGCCAGCATCAGATGTGGGCGGCGCAGTTCATCAGGTACGAGAAGCCGGGTAGTTGGATCAACTCCGGTGGCCTGGGCACGATGGGCTTCGCGGTGCCGGCGGCGATGGGTGCCAAGCTGGGCCGTCCCGACGTCGCGGTCTGGGCCATCGATGGTGACGGGAGTTTCCAGATGACCAACCAGGAGCTGGCGACCTGCGCTGTTGAGAAGATTCCGATCAAGGTCGCGGTGATCAACAACGGGAGCTTGGGCATGGTCCGGCAATGGCAGACCCTGTTCTACGCTGAGCGTTACTCGCAGACCGATCTCGGGACGCACGCCCGCATCCCGGATTTCGTGAAGCTCGCGGAGGCATTGGGTTGCGTGGGTCTGCGCTGCGCGGCCGAGCCGGACGTCGACCAGGTCATCAAGCAGGCGATGGAGATCAACGACCGTCCGGTCGTGATCGACTTCGTGGTGGGCAAGGACGCCCAGGTGTGGCCGATGGTCGCGGCCGGCCAGGGAAACAGTCACATCATGGCGGCGCGGGATATTCGCCCGCTGTTCGACGAGGACGGGTCATGACCAAGCACACCATGTCGGTGCTGGTGGAGAACAAGCCCGGGGTGCTGGCCCGGGTGGCGGGGTTGTTCAGCCGCCGCGGGTTCAACATCCATTCGTTGGCGGTCGGGCCCACCGAGCACCCTGGCATCTCCCGGATGACGATCGTGGTCGGCGTCGATGAGCTGCCCCTGGAGCAGGTCACCAAGCAGCTCAACAAGCTGATCAACGTTATCAAGATCGTAGAGCTCGACCCGGCGGCGGCGGTGCAGCGGGAGCTGCTGCTGGTGAAGGTCCGGGCCGACACCACGGTGCGGTCCCAGGTGCTCGAGGCGGTCACGCTGTTTCGGGCCAAGGTCGTCGACGTCTCTGCGGAGGCCCTGACAATTGAGGCCACCGGTACCGCGGACAAGCTTGACGCCCTGCTGCGGATCCTGGAGCCCTACGGCATCCGCGAGATGGCCCAATCCGGCATGGTTGCGATAGGCCGCGGCCCCCGCGCCATCACCACAACTCCACCCCGCTAGCCCCCGCTTTCTCGCGTTCTGGATGCAGAACGCTGCTATTCGGCCCCGATCAGCGCGTTCTGCATCCAGAACGCGGCAGAGCTCAGGAGGTAGAGATGAGTGCAGAGGTTTTTTATGATGGGGACGCTGATCTGGGGATTATTGGGGAGCGTCGGGTTGCGGTGATTGGGTATGGGAGTCAGGGGCATGCGCATGCGTTGTGCCTGCGGGATTCCGGGGTCGATGTGCGGGTCGGGCTGCCTGAGGGGTCCGCGTCGCGCGCCAAGGCGGCCGACGAGGGCCTGCCGGTGGTCACGCCGGCGCAGGCGGCGGCCGAGGCGGACGTCATCATGATGCTGGCGCCGGACACCAAGCAGCGCACGATCTACGAACAGGACATCGCGCCGCGCCTGAACTCGGGTGACGCGCTGTTGTTCGGGCACGGCTTTAACATCCGGTACAACTTGATCAAGGCGCCGTCCGATGTGGATGTGGCGATGGTGGCCCCCAAGGGGCCCGGGCACCTGGTGCGCCGGCAGTTTGTTGACGGCAAGGGGGTGCCCTGCCTGATCGCCGTCGAGCAGGACCCCACCGGTGGCGCCCAGGCGCTGGCGCTGTCCTACGCCAAGGCGATCGGCGGCACCCGCGCCGGGGTGATCAAGACCACCTTCACCGAGGAGACCGAGACCGACCTGTTCGGTGAGCAGACGGTGCTCTGCGGCGGGATCACCGCATTGGTACAGGCCGGGTTCGAGGTGCTCACCGAGGCCGGGTACGCGCCGGAGGTGGCGTATTTCGAGTGCCTGCACGAGGTCAAGCTCATCGTCGACCTGATGTATGAGGGCGGGATCTCCCGGATGCGCTACTCGATCTCCGATACCGCCGAGTACGGGGACCTCACCCGCGGGCCGCGAATCATCACCCCGCAGGTCAAGGATGAGATGCGCCGGATCCTCGCCGAGATCCAGGACGGCCGTTTCGCCCGGGAGTGGGTCACTGAGGATGACAACGGACGGCCCAACTACACGAAACTGCGCGCCGAGGGGGAGCAGCACCCCATCGAGCAGGTCGGCGCCCGGCTGCGCGGGTTGATGTCCTGGATCGACCGCCCACTCACCGACACCGCCTGAACCGCGCGCCTGGGTGCTGTGTGACCTACCCTACCGACCGCTCTGTACAGCGAGCGGCTGCTGTTGGCTGTGTCCACTGACGAGATGCGCCTTCGCCTGGCGCGGGCGGTCTGTGATGCATACAGCCTTGCGGGCTGGTCGCACTCGACGTCAGCCGGCGCAGGGGCGATCCAGTCAGTCGGCCGGTTGGACCTGCACGAGGCACCGGACTTCGCACTGAAGGTCTTCCAACTCGGGCAGCTCAACGGATCCTCGGCGATCATCCAGGCGTTCCTCAAGGCGGACGAGGGGTGGGCGGCCGCGTTGCTGGGCCAGACCGAGGACGCCAGCTACGCGATCAAGAGAGCCAAGGCCATGTTCGAGGACGCCGATCCGGACTCGGCGCGCCCCTCGTGGATGGCTCCGGGCCAAGCCCTGCCCGACCTGTTGAGCGTCACCGGCGCCGCACATTTGCAGCTGGGAAACCTATCCGACGCCGTAGCTGATCTGTCCCACGCCCTGGGCGCCCGCCCTGCCGCGGCGACGCGGTCGCGCGCGATCGACGGCGCTGCCCTGGCCTCGGCATACCTGCGGGCGGGCGAGGTCGAGCTCGGGTTAAGCACGGGCCACCGAGCGGTCGATGCCGCCCGGCACATGCCCTCGGCGCGGGTGCGTGACGGGCTGGCGTGACTGCAGCTGGCGTTGGTGGGGCGATCAGATACTCCCAGCCGGGAGCTGGCGGAGCGGGTGGCCGGGCTGCCGACGTGTGATGCCCGGCGGGCATTACCGTTTCGATCCCCAGCATGCGCGCCAGCAGCTGCAGCAGTACCGCGACCGGTGTGCGTGGGAATCTATTGACTGACGGCGGCCCGGCACGTGATCGGCTACGGCTTGCGCAGCACGTACGACCGGTGCTCGTCCAGGGTGAGCCGCACGGGTGTGCCGTGGGTGAGCAGACTGGTGGGATTGGGCCCGGGCACGCTGGCAATGAGCGTGCCGGTGCTGGTCTCGATCTCGTACTCGGCTGTCATGCCATGAAACTCCGAGCTGAGCACGACTCCGTCGGCACCGTCAGCAACCGGTGTCAGCGACACCGACTCTGGACGTACCACCAGGTACGCGGCTTTGCCCGCGTGAACGTCCGGGTGGCAGGCCACCGCCAGCTCGCCACCACAAGCGGGTACCACTGCCTTGCCGTCCTCGACCCGCCGCGGTGAGACGGGCAGGAAGTTCGCGCGCCCGACGAAGTCAGCGACGAACACGCTGGCCGGCCGCAGGTAGATCTCCCGTGCCGTGCCGACCTGCTCGACGCAACCCTGGTTCATCACCACGATTCGGTCCGACAGGCTCATCGCTTCGTCCTGGTCGTGGGTGACGTACAGGCTGGTGATCCCGAGCCGGCGCTGGATGCGGCGGATCTCCGCCCGCATCGAGCTGCGAAGCCTGGCGTCGAGGTTGCTCAGTGGTTCGTCGAACAGCAGCACCGCTGGTTGCACGACTAATGCCCGAGCCAATGCGACTCGCTGCTGCTGGCCACCGGAGAGCTCATGCGGGCGTGCCGCGTTGAGTCCGATGAGGTTCATGCTGGTGATCGCCAGCTGGACCGCTTCGGCGATCTCGCTGCGGGTGAGCCTTTTGCGCCGGAGCCCGTAGGCGATGTTGTCCGCCACGGTCATGTGCGGAAACAGCGCGAAGCTCTGGAAGACCATGGCCATCGGCCTCCGTTGTGGTGGCACGCGATCGAGCGCCTGCCCGTCGAGCCTGATGTGCCCGCTCGTCGGGCGCTCGAAGCCGGCGACCATGCGCAGCGTCGTGGTCTTTCCGCAGCCCGATGGCCCGAGCAGTGTGATGAGCTCGCCTGGTTCGACGTCGAGGTCGATGTCGTCGACCGCGACGACGTGCCTGTCGTTGCTGGTGAAGGTCTTGCGCAGGTGCTCGAGCCGCAGCGCTCCGGTGTCGGCGACGCTCATCCGCTCAGTTCCCCCTGGTGCGGGTGACATCGACCCGGCTCAACACCGCGTCGCCGCCCAGGATGAGCCGGATCAGCCCGAAGCTGAGCAGTATGATCACGGTGAGCACCGTGCAGTAAGCGAAGGCCACGCCGTAACGTCCGCTGTTGACGGCGTCCAGGATCCGCGACGTCATGATGTGGGTGTGCGGTGTCACGAGGAACACCACGGCAGACACCGAGGTCATGCTGTGCGCGAAGCTGTGACACAGACCGGTCAGCAGCGCCGGGCGGATCAGCGGCAGCGTGATATGCCAGAAGGTGGTGCCGTGGCCGGCGCCGAGGTTGGCTGATGCCTCCTCGATCGAGGGATGCAGTTGGGTGAGCGCTGCCGTTGCGGTGCGTTGTCCGGTGGGCAGGCTTCGGGCGACGTAGCACAGCACGATGGCCAGCGCCCCACCGAAAATCGTGCTGCCCCCCACCAAGGCGGGTAGCACCGTGACCGGGCCCATGGTGACGTTGGTGTGATAGGCCAGGACATAGCCGATACCCAGCACCGTGCCAGGCACCGCGATCCCGAACATGCTTACGAGGTCCAGCCACAGTGCCGCAGCCCGTAGATGCCGGACCACCAGCCAGGCCAGGACCATGCCCATCAGCCCGGCGATGGGGGTGGCGATCGTGGCCAGCAGAACCGTATCCGTGACCGAGTGGCGACCGGTGCCCAGCAGCACCTCGCGGAAATGCTCCAGGGTCAGTTCCTGGTTGATCCCGAATATCTTGGTGATCGCGCCGAGGATGATCGTGACGTACAAGCTCAGCATGACTGCGCCGACCATCAACGCCAGGGCGAACAGCGGCCATCGCGCCCAGCCGTCGATGAGGTGCACGCTGCCTGCCGGTTTGCCGGTCACGGTCGTCCGGATCTTGCCAGCTAACCAGTAGCGCTGAGCGATGAACAGCCCGACCGTCGGCACGAGGAGGATCACGCTATACACCGCTGCCGAGGTGGTGTCGAACTCACCTGTCACGGCGAAGTAGGCACTGCTGGCCAGGACGGTGTAGTCACCGCCGAGCACCAGCGGGTTGGCCAGGTCAGCGATGGCCTCGACGAAAAGCAGCAGAAACGGTGCCGCCAGACCCGGCGCGAGTAGGGGTAGCTGCACGGTCCGGAAAACCTGCCAGCGGGTCGCACCCAGGTCCATCGCGGTCTCCTCGAGGGACGGGTCGAGGGCCCGCATCATGCCGAGTAAGCCTAGGTAGGCCACTGGGTAGCAGGACAGCGACAGGACCAAGACAAGCCCGTCCAGCCCGTAGATGTCGTACCGCAACCCGAGCACGCCGTGGCTGATGAGCCCATTGCGCCCGTACAGCACGATGGCCGCGGTGGCCACCGCGAACGGTGGGCTGACGATTGGGATGAGCGTGATGACGTGCAGAGTCCGCTTGAACGGAACGTCCAAGCGGGCCTGCACGTACGCGAACAGGAATCCAAGTGCGGTACCGCACAGGCCCACCAGCAAGCCGAGCACCACGGTGTTGCGGAGAGTGGTGCGGCTGGTGCCGGAGGCGATGAACTGTGCGTAGTGGGGCAGCGCCCCGGCACCGAAGGCGGTCCGCAGGACCATCCCGAGCGGGATAAGAGTGCCCAGGGCTACCAGGGCTACGGTGAGGCCTGCCGCCGCTGTCACCCAGACGTCGCGGCGTTTCCCGAGAGCCGGGCTGCGAGTACTCATCGTTGCTGTGTGGGCGGAGCGACCACGTCGTTGAACCGCGTGACCAGCGTGGGTTTCGCCTTGCCGGCGGCCGCGAAATCGTAGGGGACCAACCTCAGCTGGTCCAGGCGCACTGAAAAGTCAGATACTTTCGCGGCCGGGTTTGTCGGCACCTGGTACGACCGCACCGTCGGCCCGATCTCCTGAGCTTTCGCGGTCAGCGCCCAGTCGACATAAGCCTTGGCCGCAGCGAGGTTTCGCGCGCCCCTGACCACGGCAACTCCGCCGACCTCATATCCGGTGCCTTCCCGGGGAAAAGAGATCACCAGGTCGGTGAAACCCTCCTCCCGTGTGGTGACGCAGTCGTGGGAGAACATGATGGCGGTACCGATCTCGCCTCGGCCCACTTGTTGCAGCGGACCGATCCCGGACTTGGTGAACTGCAGGATGTTGGGGCGAAGCGCGCTCAGGTAGGCGAATGCCTTGTTCTGGTCGCCGTTGGCTAGCATGACCTGGGTCCACAGCGCGGTGTAGCCGGTGCCCGACGTTGACGGGTGCGCCACCGAGATATTCTCCCGGTAGCGCGGGTCGAGCAGATCCATCCAGGACGTGGGCGGTTGCTGGCCATGCTCGCGGAGGTCCTTCTGGTTCGAGCAAAACCCGAGAACGCCGATGTATACGCCGGTCCACGAACCGTCCGCGGATTTCCATTCCGGCCGAATCACCTGCGCGCGGGGTGACACGTACGGCTCCAGCAGTCCCTTGTTCGCGGCTGCGACGTACCCATCCGCGGGGCCGCCGTGCCAGACGTCGAACTCCGGGCTGGCCTTGCCAGCCTCCAGTCGGGCGACCGCCTCCCCGTTGGACAACCGGACAAAATCAGCCTCGATACCCGTATCGTGCGTGAAGGCTTGGGTCTGGGCGGCACACCATTTCTCGGTCGCCCCGCACAGCACGGTGACCTTCCCGGCGTCACTTGGGCCGGTGCAGGCACTGGCCCAAACCGTGCCTAGTGCTGCTGCGGCCACCATGGTGGCCACGATGCGGAGATATCGACGTGACCTCACCATGGCGAACCTCCTCAGCGGGCGATCACCTGGCAGTGTAGAAGTCACTGATGCGCAGCGTGGTGATGCTGAGGTGAGGGTTGGTGATAGGTCAGTCACCAACGGGCGGAAAGTTCGGCATGACGTAACCGACTCCCCGAATAGTCTGCACGTACTCGGCGCCGCCGTCGACTGTGGCAAGTCGCGAGCGCAGCCGGTACACCGCTGCTTTCACGATGTCGCGGCCACCTGCCAGGTCGTGCGCCCCCCAGACCGCCCGCAGCAGATCACGCCATGACTGGGGCTCGCCCCGGTGAGTCGATAGCTGGGCGAGGAGCCTGAGCTCGGTGAACGGCAGCTCGATGCGCCGTCCACGCAGGAGCACGGTGCGCTGGACCGGGTCGATCCGTAGCTCGCCCACGTGCATCGTCGCACCGGCAACGGCACCTCGGCTGCGGCGGACCAACCCCTCGGCCCGGAGTGCGACTTCGCGGGGGTGGAACGGCTTGGTGACGTAGTCATCGGCGCCGTGCTCGAGACCTGCGATGACATCGTCGTACTGCTCGAGTGCGGTGAGTATCATAATGGGAACCTGTGAACCGGAGCGGATTCGGCTGCACAGTGACAACCCATCCATTGCCGGCATGAGAACATCGAGTATCACGAGATCGATGGTGTGCGAACGCAGAATGTTGAGCGCGGTGGCGCCGTCGTGGGCGCCGAGCACGCTGAAGCCCTGTGTCTCCAAGGCGAAACCGATGATCGTCGTCATCTGTGGCTCGTCATCAACAACGAGCGCCGTGGCTGTGATGGTCACCCGGGCTCCCCAGTGGGAATGGTGAAAAGGAAAGTGGTGCCGCGGTAGGCGGTGGTGTCCACGAGGATCGACCCGCCGTGTATCTCGATAATATCTTTCGTTATTACTAGCCCGAGCCCTGTTCCGTCCTCCAGCGGACGGCCGGTGACGAAACGCTGGAAGAGCTGACGACGTTGCTCGCGAGTCATGCCCCGGCCGTCATCAGTGATATAAACGGCTATCCCACCGTCCACCTCCATCACCCGGACGCTGATACTGCCACCGTCGGAGGTGTACCGGCTCGCGTTGGAGAGCAGGTTGGTCAGTGCCTGCGACACCAGGGCGGGGTCAGCGGAAATTTCGCCGGTGACTTGTGGGGTGTCCAGAGTGATCCGCTGCCCGCGCTGCGCGCACAGCGGGCGCATGGCCATGACTACGTCCCTGGCGAGCTCCGAGATATTAATCAGCTCCCGGCGTGGGACGAACAGCCCGGCGTCGATCTTCGCCTGGATAAGCAATCCCTCACACAGCCTGATCACCTGGCTGCTCTGCTGGGAGATCACCCGCAGAAAGGTGCGCTGGTCGTGGCTCACCGGGCCAGGTGACTCTTCGAGGAGCAGGTCAGCGGCGCCCTTGACCATGCTCAGTGGGGTGCGCAGCTCGTGGCTGAGCGCGGTCACCTGCTCCGCCCGCCGTTCCAACGACCCCCGCAACCGGGCGAGCTCGGCCTGTTGCCGGCGGAAGGCCCGCAGGCTGATCAGCGCCATGAGGCCGGCTCCGCCCGCCGCGGTCACCGCGCCAGCGAGCACTAACGGCCAGTAGCCGAACACAACCGGCACGATCGGGCTCAGCGAGGCGGCCACGCTCGTCATTAGACTCGGCGGCCGTGACCACCTCAACCCGACCTGTAGTCCTGATCGCGGAAACGCTGGCCCCGTCAGTGGTGGACGTCTTCGGTGATGAGTTCGACGTGCACCACGTCGACGGTACCGACCGGCCGGCGCTGTTCGAGGCGCTGGCCTTCGCCGAGGCGTTGCTGGTGCGCTCGGCCACCCGGGTCGACGCCGAGGCACTCGGCCACGCCCCCAAACTGAAGGTCGTGGCCAGGGCCGGTGTCGGGCTGGACAACGTCGATGTGCCGGCGGCCACCGAGCGCGGGGTGATGGTGGTCAACGCGCCCATCTCCAACATCGTCTCGGCCGCCGAGCATGCCGTCGCGCTGCTGCTCGCGGTGGCTCGGCATATCCCGGCGGCTGATGCCAGCCTGCGGGGCGGGCGGTGGGAGCGCAACTCGTTCAGCGGTGTCGAGCTGGCTGGCAAGACCGTCGGCGTGGTGGGTCTGGGCAAGATCGGCCAGCTGGTCGCGCAGCGGCTGGTGGGCTTCGGCACCGAGCTGATCGCCTACGACCCTTACGTGTCCCCGGCGCGGGCCGCGCAGCTGGGCATCGAGCTGGTCGACCTGGACGCGTTGTTGTCCCGGGCTGACGTCATCTCGATCCACCTGCCCAAAACCCCCGAGACGCTCGGACTGATCGGTGCCGACCAGCTCGCCAGGACCAAGCCCGGCGTGCTGGTCGTTAACGCCGCCCGCGGTGGCCTGGTCGACGAGCAGGCGTTGGCCGACGCGGTGCGAACGGGCCAGGTCGGGGGGGCGGGAATCGACGTCTTTGCCACCGAGCCGTGTACGGCCAGCCCGCTGTTCGCGCTGCCACAGGTGGTCGTCACGCCACACCTGGGTGCCTCCACCGCCGAGGCGCAGGACCGGGCGGGCACCGACGTCGCGCACAGCGTGCTGTGCGCGCTGCGCGGCGAGTTCGTGTCCGACGCGGTGAATGTAATTAGCGGGGGAGTGGTGGGCGAGGAAGTGCGGCCCTGGCTGCCGCTGACCCAGAAACTGGGCACCGTGCTGGCCGCGCTGACCGGACGCTCGCCCGTGTCGGTGACCGTCGATGTGCGCGGTGAGCTGGCCGCCGAGGACGTCTCCGTGCTGCAGCTTGCGGCGCTGCGCGGGGTTTTTGACGGTGTCGTGGACGAGCAGGTCACTTTCGTCAACGCGCCGCGGCTGGCGCAGGAGCGCGGGGTCACCGTCGTGGTGGTCACGGCCCCGGAGAGCCCGAGCTACCGTAGCGTGGTGCGCGTGCGGGGCGCGTTCGCCGACGGCACGGTCCACGCGGTCTCGGGAGCGTTGTCCGGTCCGGCGCAGGTGCCGAAGCTGGTCGAGGTCGACGGCCGGCACTTCGACCTGCGTGCGCAGGGGGTGGCGATCCTCATGGAGTACCCGGACCGCCCCGGTGTGATGGGTGTCGTCGGCACGCTGCTAGGCCAGGCGGGGGTCAACATCGAGGCGGCCCAGATCAGCCAGACCACCGCCGGCACGGACGCGATCATGATACTGCGGGTGGATCGCCCGGTTCCCGGCCGGGTGCTCTCGGCGATCGGCTCGTCAGTGGGTGCCCACACCGTCCGCTCGCTCACACTCGGCTGACCGGTCTTTGGGCCGGTGAACGGACCTGTTGTGCCGCTTCTGGCCCCGCTTGCCCCGGCCAACGCAGTTCACCGAGAGTGCCTCTAGCGGGACACGCCAGTGCGATCTCACAGGATTACCCGTTAGGGGTCCCTCGTTTGGCTGATCCGCTGTGTGGTGCCCTCGGTCGCTGCGGGTAACCTCCCCGCAGCGAAGGGTCCCAGGGTGGGGCCCGGGCACTGGAGGTGGCTGATGCGGCTCGCGGTGATCCCCGGCGACGGGATTGGTCCGGAGGTGATCGGCGAAGCGTTGAAGGTCCTCGGCGAGGTCGCTCCCGACGCCGAGACCACGCCCTACGATCTTGGTGCCGCGCGCTGGCACGCCACCGGGGAACTGCTTCCTGAGTCGGTGCTCAACGAGCTACGTCAGCACGACGCCATCCTGCTTGGCGCGGTGGGGGATCCCACGGTGCCCAGCGGGATCCTTGAGCGCGGTTTGCTGTTGCGGCTGCGCTTCGAGCTCGACCACCACGTGAATCTGCGGCCTGCGCGGCTGTACCCCGGGGTGCGCAGCCCCATTGCGGACCCGGGCAGTGTTGACATGATCGTGGTCCGGGAGGGCACTGAGGGGCCGTATGCGGGCAACGGGGGGTTGCTGCGCAAGGACACCCCGCACGAGATCGCCACCGAGGTCAGCTTGAACACCGCCTTCGGTGTGGAGCGGGTGGTGCGCGACGCGTTCGCCCGGGCTTCGGCGCGCCCGCGCAAACACCTGACGCTGGTGCACAAGACGAATGTGCTCACCTACGCCGGATCGCTGTGGTCGCGCATCGTGGAAGAGGCGTCGTTGCAGTATCCCGACGTGACGGTGGCCTACCAGCACGTCGACGCGGCCACCATCTACCTGGTTACCGACCCCAGCCGGTTCGACGTGATCGTCACCGACAACCTGTTCGGCGATATCCTCACCGACCTCGCGGCGGCCGTTACGGGCGGGATAGGGCTGGCTGCCAGCGGAAATCTCGACATGGCCCGCCGCAACCCCAGCATGTTCGAACCGGTGCACGGCTCTGCCCCGGACATCGCCGGCCAAGGTATCGCGGACCCGACCGCGGCAGTGCTGTCGGTCGGGTTGATGCTCGCCCATCTGGGGATGGACGAGCCGTCGCGCCGGGTGGAGGCCGCGGTAGCCTTCGATCTGGCCACCCGGGATCACACCCACCCGGGCGGTACCCATGCCATCGGTGATCGCCTGGCCGCCCTGGTCTCCTCAAGCCAGCGCGTCGAGCGCGCCAACCTGTAGCTGCACACCACCTCGCCGACATGGAGACATATCGGGGTCTGCGTATGAGTGTTGGCCCCGATATGTCTCCATGTCGGGGGCGGGTCTCGGCGGGTGGTCGTTACATCACGTCGAACTCGCCGTCTTTGGCGCCGAGGACGAACGCTTCCCACTCTGTGGGGGTGAAGAGCAGCGTCTGGTCGTCTACGGGATGCTCGGAGCTGCGCATCGCCACGTAGCCGTCCTTCAGGAATGCGATCTCCAGGTGCGGCCCCTCCAGCTTCTCCGAGTCCGCCGCGCGCTGCCACACGGCGTTCGACAGGTCGATCGTGCCGCGGATGTGTTTCTTGTCATCGACGATGTCACTCATGCCGCTCACGGTATCGAGTCGCCCAACTTGGTGTCAGCCGACCCTGCGAGGTCGGCTCCGGCGCCGAAGCTCACGGTGTGGACGTCGCCGAACGGATGCTAACGATGTCCAGCGCCGACATGTTGGGTACGCCAGAGTCGCGCTTCGGCGCCCGGTGTGTCACACTATGTTTGTGGCCTGCCACAGTGTGCTCATTAGCACAGAGCGCGTCGGGTAACAGCACCATCGCCCGACGCGCATGACCCTTCGCACCGCGGGGGGTCTTTTTTGTTGCCCGGACAGTGTTACCGGGTTCCGACAGGGAGTATTTGCCGATGTCCCGTACGACCCCCGCTGGCACCCCGCTCGGCGACGTTTTTCACCTCTACGACACCACCCTGCGCGACGGCGCCCAGCGGGAGGGCATCTCCTACTCGGTGGTCGATAAGCTCTCCATCGCCCGGCTGCTGGACGCGCTGGGGGTGGGCTTCATCGAGGGCGGCTGGCCTGGTGCGCTGCCCAAGGATACCGAGTTCTTCGCCCGGGCCGCCGCCGGTGAGCTGGAACTGACCCATGCCGTGTTGGTGGCCTTCGGCTCCACCCGGCGGGCGGATCGGGCCGCCGCCGCCGATCCGCAGGTGCAGGCGCTGCTCGCCTCGCAAGCCCCGGTGATCACCCTGGTCGCCAAGTCCGACCGGCGGCATGTGGAGCGGGCGCTGCGGGTGGACGTCGTTGAGGCCTGCGCGATGGTTCGCGACACGGTGGCGCTGCTCGTCAACGAGGGTCGCCGGGTCTTCCTCGATGCCGAGCATTTCTTCGACGGGTACGCCTTCGACGCCGACTGCGCGCTCAGGGTGCTCGAGGCGGGCGTCACTGCAGGTGCCGACGTTGCGGTGCTGTGCGATACCAACGGGGGGCAGCTGCCGCTGCAGCTCGCGGAGACCGTCGCCGAGGTGGTGGCCCGCACAGGTTTCCGGGTCGGGATCCATTGCCAGGATGACACCGCCTGCGCGGTGGCCAACTCGGTCGCGGCGGTGCAGGCTGGGGCTTCTCATGTGCAGTGCACCGCCAACGGCTACGGCGAGCGGACCGGCAACGCGGACCTGTTCGCGGTCATCGGCAACCTCGCCACCAAGCTGGGGATGCCGGTCCTCCCGGGACCCGGGATGGCCGAGCTGACCCGTACCTCGCACGCGCTGGCCGAGATCGCCAATCTCGCACCCAACACCCACCAGGCCTATGTCGGGAGGTCGGCTTTCGCGCACAAGGCGGGGCTGCACGCGAGCGCGATCAAGGTGGCTCCGGAGTTGTACAACCACCTGGACCCCGCGGTGGTCGGTAATTCACAGCGCGTGCTGGTGACCGAGATGGCCGGCAGGTCCAGCATCGAGCTCAAGTCAGCTGAGCTCGGGTTGGACCTGGCCGGCCGCTCGGCCGAGGTTGGCGTGGTCACCGCGCGGGTCAAGGAGCTCGAGTCTCGGGGCTGGTCCTTCGAGGCCGCCGACGCTTCCTTCGAGTTGCTGGTACGCCACGAGGTCGACGACGTGCCGCCTACGCCGCCGTTTGCGCTGGAGTCCTACCGGGTGATGGTGGACCATCAGACCGACGGTGAGGTGGTCGCCCAGGCGACGGTGAAGGTGCACGTGGCGGGGCAACGGGTGATCGCCACTGCGGAGGGCAACGGGCCGGTCAACGCACTGGATGCCGCGTTGCGTCAGGCTTTGGGCGCTCGGGTGCCGGGGCTGGAGACCGTGGAGCTGTCCGATTACAAGGTCCGGATCCTGCCCGGCATGTACGGTACCGACGCGGTGACCCGGGTGCTGGTAGACACCAGCGACGGCACGGGATCCTGGACCACGGTCGGCGTGCATGGCAATGTGGTGGAGGCCTCCTGGTTGGCGCTGCGGGACGCGATGACCTACGCGGTCCTGCGTTATGACGGTGTTGCTGCGCGGTAGCGTCGCGCCGGAGGGCCTTCTTGTGATCGGTGACGCGGTGTGCTCGGTCAATCCCCGTTACGGTCGGGTCATGACAGTGGCCGCCCACCAGGCACTGGTGGTACTTAGTGTACTGGAGACGCTGCCGATCAACGGGAGGTATCGCGATGGCCCTGAGTCTGAATTTCACTGCTCCGCTCAAGCAGGCCCCGGAGTCCCAGCAGGCACTGCGGGAGTTGGTCGCCATATTTCCGCAACAGGTCCAGCCGATGATCGACGCGGCGCTGGCCGAATCGGAGATGGTTCACTTCGCTCGAATTCTGGTGATAGACAACAAGTACATTCAGGTGTTGACCGAATTCGACGGCGACCCGATGGGGTATACCGAGTTCTTTCGAACCAAGCTCCCGTTGGTGTTCAAGAAGATATTCTCCTTGGTGGAGGGTGCGCCGCCGTGGGAAGAGATCGATAATCCCAACGATTTCTACGAGTACACGCACTCATGTAACATTCCGGCGCTCGGTACCTCGACGATCACCGGCTACGAACACGGCTATTTGTTCTCCGCGTTCGGTGACGTCACGGTGCGTGAGATCAAAAAACATCTCGACTCGGGCAGTTGAGCTGTGACGATGGCTGTTGACCTGAACGGTGTGCAGGCATTGGTCACCACTCTGTACCGGCGCCCGATTTCTCGCCATCTGTTTTTCCGCTTCGGTGACCGTGCAAGTGCTCGCGCTTACCTCGGAGAGCTCGCGCACGGCGTCACCATGGCCGGCGGCACGCTCGATGCGGCTCCGGACCCGCTGCTCAACGTCGGTGTCACCTACGACGGTTTGGCTGCCCTCGGGATGGATCCAGCGTTGCTGGCGAAGCTCGACGCGGTCTTCAAGCGCGGGCCACTTGCCGTCCAGCTGAGTCTGGGAGACGTCCCGGGTAGTCCCAGCGACCCGGTGAGCTGGTGGGACGGCCAGTTCTCGACTGCGGACGTGCATTGCATTGTGCATGTTTACGCCCGATCGGACGATGCCGTCCAGGACGCGACGCATACCGTGCGGGAGTTGGCCCACCGCAACGGGCTCACCGAGCTGTTCCCCCGCCGGGACGGCTCGACCCTCGAGGGACGATCGCTGGGTGGTGCGCAGCTGCACTTCGGTTATACCGATGGCATCTCGCATCCCGACGTCTGCTGGGACGATGACATTCCGCCAGCACCGTCACAGGTCGATTTCCGTAACTTCCTGCTGGGCTACTCCACGCGTGAGTATCCCTCCGCGCCGGCCGGCGGTCCGGCGGCCGATTTCGTGCGGGGGAGCACCTACGGGGTGTTCCGATGGCTCTATCAGGACGTCGCGGCATTCAACCTGTTCTTGAGTACCGAGGGTCCGAAGCTGTTCCCGGAGCTGGCTGTGGCGGACGCCGAAGAGCTGCTCGCGGCCAAGATGATGGGTCGCTGGCGCGACGGCACGCCGCTGGTCCTGTCACCTGATCGTCCGGACCCGCGGTTGGCCAACAGTAACGACTTCGGCTACGTGACGCAGGATCTCGACGGCTGCCGATGCCCATTCTCCGCTCATATCCGAGTTGTAAACCCGCGTGACACGCCCCTTGATCCAGCTGAGGTCGAGGGGGTGCCGCGCGTTCTTCGGCGTGGGATGGCCTATGGTCCGCCACTGCAGGGTAATACTGACGACGGCGTGGACCGTGGACTTGTTGGTGTTTTTCTGTGTGCAGACCTGCGCAAGCAGATCTACACGTTGACCAGCTGGATCATGCGAAACAACTTTAGCCCGGTGTATGATGCCAATCGCCGCGTCCAGGATCCCCTGTTCGGCAACCGTGCCATGCCGGGCGCAAGCGCGGACTTCACGCTGCCGGCAGCGGGCGGCGGCGCGACGGTCAAGAACCTGCCAGACTTCGTCCGCACGAAGGGCACGGCGTTCCTCCTCTACCCTGGAAAGACCACTCTGACCGCGCTGTCGAAAGTAATCTCATAGACCAACGCCCGGTCCCAGCTCGTACTCGGTGAGCTTCTGCCTCAGCTGGCGCAGGGCTCGTGCCCGAGTGGGCCCGATTCCTCCCGGCGGGATCCCGGCCGTGCGGGCGACCTCGGCGTAGGAAAGGGGATTGTCAGTGAACAGCAGCCACACCAGGGCCTGACGGCGCGGCGACAACTCGGCGACAAGCTTCCGCAAGGTCCGCGCGGTATCAGCGTCGATGACGCGCTCCTCGGGACCCACCGAGGGATCGGGGATGGTCTCGGGGGTCATGTCAACGGCGTCCAGTGAGGGCTTGACCTGGCGCAGGATGCGGAGACACTCGTGGCGAGCGGTGGTCCTCAGCCACCCACCCAGTTGGTCGGGAAACTTTATCCGGTGGACATTCTCGGTGAGTCGCAGCCAGGTCATCTGCACGGCGTCCAGGACGTCAGCTTCTTGCATTCGAAATGACCGCACCGTTGAGGATACGAGTTTTCCGTATCGGCGGAAGATTTCCTCCCAGGCGGCAGCATCCCCGTCGCCGATCCGCGACAACAGGTCGGCCACGCTGTCCGTGGTGCTGTCGGCGAGAGTGTGTGTGTCGATGGTGGCAGTGGTCATATGAATCGTGCCCCCTGGCGAAGTCTGATGTCGATCATGCTGGGCGCCCTAGCTGGTGCTTCGGGTATGCCCACCGTCGGTCATCGCACTTGGCCACGGATTGGCGATAAGTTGGAAGCCGGGTCAGCGGCCCGGCACGGGCAGGTCAGCTGTCGAGCGGACGCTGCGTCCAGGGCGCGAGCCAGTCGCGCGTGCGGAGCGTGTAGCGGTGGTCAGCGCCGTATACCCGCACGAAGTCCTCGTGCACCGCGGCGGCCAGCTCCTGGGCCTGCGCGATGTTGCCTGCCTCCCCGGTCCATCGGACCAGGTTGGCCCGGGCGAGCAGGGTGTGCCGGTGATCGGGCCCGAGGATTCGCTCGTCGTCGGCGGCCAGCGCCGCGGCCAGCTTCTGAGCCAGCGCCACGTCACCGGCCTCTCCGGTCCACTGTGCCAGGTTGGCCCGGGCGGCCAGGGTGTGGCTGTCGTCGGGGCCGAGCACCCGCATCAGGTCCTCGTGCACCGCGGCGGTCAGCTCCCGGGCCTGCGCGACGTCGCCGGCTTCCCCGGTCCACCGGGCCAGGTAGGTCCGGGCGGCCAGGGTGTAGCGGTCATCGGGGCCGAACACCCGCATCAGGTCCTCGACGTAGGCGGCGGTCAGCTCCCGCGCCTGCGCGAAATCACCGGACAGCGCTATCCACCGGATCACGCCGCCCCGGGAGAACAGGGTGTGCCGGTGGTCGGCCCCGAGTACCCGGGTGATGTCCTCGACTGCCACGGCGGCCGCCTCCCGGGCCCCCTGGATGTCCCCGGCGTGCCCAATCCAGTAGGCAAGGTCGCGCCGAGCGACCAGGGTGTGCGGGTCATCGGGACCGAACACCCGCGTCATGTCGTCGACCACGGCGGCGGCCAGTTCCCTGGCCCGCACGAAATCACCAGTCGATCCGGTCCAGCCGATGAGCATGGTGCGGAGATTCAGGGAAATGGGCTGGTCGGGCTGCAGGTGTTCGATTACCGCTCGGACGTGGGTCTGCGCACTCCGCCAGGCGGTGATGGTCACCTTGGGTGCGGGCCACAGTGGGTAGGCCGCGACGAGCAGGGCCGCGGCGGCCTCGACCCACGGGCAGTGGTTGTCGCCGGCGGTGAGTTGATCAGCGGTGACGGCTTGGACGAGGCGATGCATCGTCACTGATCCTCGGGGTCCGGCGCGGGTGAGCAAACCGTAGGAGATCAGCTCGGTGATGGCCCGGTGCTGTTCGAGCTCGTCGACCAGCACCGGCCGTAGCAGCGTGGTGACTGGTTCGGTGAGATCGACGTGCTCGCTGCCGGTGAGTAGCTGATCCAGCGGAATGATGTCGGGGGCATACCAGGCCAGCAAGTTGAGCAGGGCCCGCGCTGGGGGCGTGAGCTGGTCGAAGGCCAATTGCCAGGTGGTGGCCACGGTGTCGGGATAGTCCGGGGCGTGGCCCTGCTGGTGCAGCTCGGCGCGGCGGCCGCGATACAGGGCCAGGTAGCCGGCCAGGTCCAGGGCGCTTTGTGCCACGTAGCAGCCGGCTTGGGCCAGCGCCAGCGGCAAGCCGCCCAACTCATTAGTGAGGACCGCGGCGGTGGCCTGGTCGCGATCACCGCTGAGTGAGATCATCAATTCCACGGCGTGGGTCTGGGCCAGTGGCGTGATCGGCAGCACTAGCCGTCGATCCGGCCAGGTTCCGGCCCGGCTGGTGACCAGCACGTCGCCGATGCCGGCGGCGGGGAGCAGACCGCGCAGCGTTTCGGGCTCGGCGATGTTGTCGATGATCAGCAGCCACGGCTCGGTGCGGTTGGCCAGCACCGCGTGCGCTGCCTGGATCGGGTCGTGGGTTTGCTCGGCGTACTGCGGGGCGAGGATGTCCAGCAACGCCCGGAACTCTCCGGGCACCGCTTCGGGGTTCTCGGCGCGGACCCACCACACCAGCTCGTAGTGTTCCTGGTAACACTGGGCGTAGGCCCGCGCCAGACTGGTCTTGCCTACCCCGCCCAAGCCGGTGAGCACCCGCCAGATCGGCCGCCCATGCCGTGCCGGGTCGGTGAACGCGGCCCGCAACGCGCCCAGTTCCTGTTGCCGGCCGACCACCTCGGACAAACCCTGCACGTGGGTGGACACCACTCGCTGCTCGCGCCCGATACCCACCTCGTCCGCGGACAGCTCGGCTGCCGGTGAGGGCAGTAGCGCAGGTGCGGCGAGCTCCGTGACGGGTCCGCTCGGTGGCGACCTCGGCGGAATCCAGTCCAGTGCTGGATCCTGGGTGAGAATGTCGTGTTCCAACCGTTGCAATGCCGCACCAGGGTCGATACCCAGGTCGTCGGCCAGTCGTGCCCGGGTGACCCGCAACACCCCCAACGCCTCGGCTTGCCGACCGGCCCGGTACAGCGCCAAAGCCAGCAGCCCACAGCCGTGTTCACGCAGTGGATTGGCCCTTACGTGCATCTCCAACTCGGCCACCGCACCGTGGCGTTCACCCAGCTGCAGCTGCGCCTCGCACCGCGCCTCGAACACCGACAGCCGCAACTCCTCCAGCCGCGCTATCTCCGGGACCGCCCAGCCGGCATCAGCCACGTCGGCGTAGGCCTGCCCGCGCCACAGCCCCAACGCCGCATCGAACTCCCGCACTGCCTGCGCCGGATCCGCGCGGGTCAGCGCTGCCCGCCCCGCCGAGGCATACTCGGTGAACCGGTGTACATCGAAATCCACGCCCTGGCTGCTCAACAGGTAACCCGGTGCACGGGTGCACAACACTGTGGCCGGTGCCCGAGGTGGACGGTCAGGTTCCAGCACCCGCCGCAGATTCGACACATACGCCCGCACCGAGGTCATTGCCGCTGCTGGTGGCGCTCCTGACCACAGCTCCTCAATCACCGAGTCCACGGCCATCGGCCGATTCACCTGGCTCAGCAACAACCCGAACAACGCGCGCTGCCTCGGCGGCCCCAGATCAACCAACTGGCCCGAGACCACCGCTTCCACCGGGCCCAGTGCACGCCACTGCATGGACTGATCAGGAGGAACCAGCGCCAGCCGCACCTCCGCCTGTGCCACCGATCCGCCTGCTTCCACCTACGCCCTCGCCCGGATCGGAATCCTTTGACCCCGAATCAGTGGACCACGTCACCGTGGCCCGGTCGTTATGATGAGACCCCATTCAGGGTTCACGTGTCAATGTGGTATTCAGCACTCTGTGTAGAATATGGTTATTTGCGACGATTCTTATCGAGTAATCACGCTGTTAAACTACCACGGGCGAAGGCGGGTGTGTGCTCGGGGACCAGCTCGCTGGGTGTCGCCAAGTCGTTCGGCGTGATCTTCCGTAGTGCGTGCCGGCCCCTCGGGTGTGTCCCCCTCAGGCCGGGCACGTCGGTGACTGGCTGGACACCGACGCTGTGGGCGCGCGGGACGCTGGTCGGGTGAGCCGCTGCGTCCCGGAGGGTAGCCCAGTGGAAGCCGGCTCGCTCGCTCGACTATGATCCTGCCCGGTGTTGGTTCCGGTCCGGATGGGCCCGGAAACGGGCACCTGGTGGGGTATGGTGTAATTGGCAGCACGACTGATTCTGGTTCAGTTAGTCTAGGTTCGAGTCCTGGTACCCCAGCGAATGTAGTCATCGCGTTCTCGCGGCCCCGTCGTCTAGCGGCCTAGGACGCCGCCCTCTCAAGGCGGTAGCGCGGGTTCAAATCCCGTCGGGGCTACACCGGTGGTAACAGCGAGGATCGGCCCCTGGCCTGGGG
>JBOHFG010000370.1:0-1224 GCA_050699575.1 Pseudonocardiaceae bacterium | reverse complement strand
GGGCGGGAGCAGTGCCCGCACCGGGTGAGTTGCTCGGTCCACCGGTCGAAGTCTGGCCGCTCGGCGCGGCTGACGATCTCCTCCACTATGCGCGGGGGGAGGGTGGCTGTGGGGGTCGTCATCGTTGGGCTGCGGGTGCGTCGGGGACCGGGTTGGTGGTCGTGCTCGCTGCCCAGGCGCGCAGGTGTCCTATGGGCAGGGTCTGGTGGTTGCCGGGTGCGAGATCGGCGAACAGGACCGGGTCGTGATCCACGCCTGCGTACACGTCCAGTTCCACGGCGCTGGCCGGGCTGGTCAGGGTGCTGGTGATCGAGAGGTGTACCCGGTCGCTGTGTGGTGGCCGCCACGCCTCGACGGTGACCACGTTCAGCGTGTCGGCCCAGGCCAGCAGGTCAGCTGCGATCGTGGGCACGGTGCTGGAACGCAGCTGCGCCGTGACCTTCGGGTGCCCGTTCCTGGTGGTGACGCTCAGTGACGCAGGTTCGGGCACGGCGTGGTCAGCCAGGTGCGCGGCGAGCATGGTCGCTGCCTGCACGAATGTCATGTCGGTGGTGTTCATGCCGTGCCTCCGTGAGTCGATCCGCTGGGTGTGGTGGAGAGGGCAAGGACCGCGGTGTCGTGGGTGAGGGGGCCGGTGATGAAGGTTTCGAGGTGTTTGATCGTCTGGTCGGGGACCCAGCCAGCGCGGATGCGCAGGGGTTCGCGGATGCCTTCGCCGACGACGTAGCCGACACCGGCCTCGGTGTCGGTGATCCGGTTGGCCCAGGCGCCCCGCTCGTGGGCCTGGTCGCCGAGCACCATCCCCACGTGGGATTTGGCTGAGACCCGCAGGCAGATCCGGCGGGGAAACAGGTCCCGGACGGGGACGGTGTCTTTGGTGGGTTCCTGGACGTAGCCGCGCACCGTGATCCCCCGGGCCCGGCCCTGCGTGGTCAGCAGGGCCACCTTTTCGGTGATCGCCTCTCGGGTCTTGCGGTCGGTGTACTTAGTCAGGGCTCCGATCTCGTCGAACTCCAGCAGCTCCAGAGGGTGTTGCGGGCTGATGGGCACGACCCGGACGTGTCCGGCGAACTCGGCTTTGCGGGCGCGCATCGCCCCCACCAGGTCATCGAGCACCGCCAGGGCGTCGGTGCCGGTGACGGCGTAGCGGTGGAAGATCCGCCGCCCGTAGGCCAGTTCCATGCCCTTGGGATCGATCCCCGAGACCCGCACCAGCCCGTCGCG
>JBOHFG010000369.1:0-1909 GCA_050699575.1 Pseudonocardiaceae bacterium | reverse complement strand
ATAGGACCCAGCGCCGCAACCCCCGGCAAGGCCACAGTCAACGCGTGCGATCACCAAGCAAAACCACACCAGCACCGGTCGACTTCCGGGCCAGCCACAGCCGGCTCCGCAAGACGCTGCGCGACGCCATGCGGGCCTCCGGGGACCTCAGTTCGGTGGAGTACCGGGCGAGTGCGGCGCTGGACGCGCTGCTGAGCGCCCACCTGGTGAACCCGCAGGGCCGGTGCGAGTCGTGCCGGTGCCCGGGGAAGTTGCCCGGGCTCCGCCGCCCTCCGTGCCGGATCTATGTGACGGCGCTCTACTGGCGGCGCCACGTCCGATGAGCCCGGCGAGACGGATCCGCTGGTGGCCGCGCGGAACCTGTCAAACTTGATGGGACATCAGGCGGCGCGGTTGTTGTGTGGTGTCTCCTCGTTTTCGGTGGTCGTGGGGGGCTGGTTGATCCAGGCTGCGGTGGGCAGGGGTGGTGGTGCAGGGCGGCGGTGGAAGCGTTCGGGGTTGGCGGTGCAGGCGGTGGTGAGGATGTCGGCGCGGTGGGCCTGGATCTGGTGGGCGGTGCCGTCGTGGACGGTGGCGGGGGTGTGCAGCCCGATGCCGGAATGGCGGTGTTCGTGGTTGTAGTAGGCGAAGAAGATATCACAGAAAGCGCGGGCGTCGTGGAGGGATCCGAAACGGCCGGGGAACGCGGGGCAGTATGTGAAGGTCTTGAACTGCGCTTCGGAGAAGGGGTTGTCGTTGGACACGTGGGGGCGGGAATGGGACTGGTCGATGCCCAGGGCGGCGAGGAGGGCGGCCACGGGCTGGGAGGTCATGGAGGTGCCGCGGTCGGCGTGGATCGCGCCGGGTGCTATGCCGCCGTTCGCGGTGATGGCGGCGTCGATGAATGCTGTGGCGAGTTCACCGGTTTCGGTGGGGTGGACTTCGTAGTGAATGATTTTGCGGGAGAAGATGTCCAGGATCACGTACAGGTCGTAGTGCACGCCGCGGGCCGGTCCTGTGAGTGTGGTGATGTCCCAGCTCCAGACCTGGTTGGGTGCGGTGGCCAGGAGTTCGGGTTTCTTTGTGGCTGGGTGCGTGGCCTGGGCGCGCCGTTCGCGGGTCTGCTGGTGGGAGCGCAGCAGCCGGTACATGGTGGACATGCTGGCCAGGTAGACGCCCTCATCCAGCAGGGTCGCCCAGATCTGGGCTGGTGAGCGGTCGACGAATCGTGCGCTGTTGAGCACCGCGAGGAGCCTGGCGCGCTCGTGATCGCTCAGCGCGGCCGGGTGCGCGGCCGGCGGACGCGGTGTCGGTGTCGCCGGTGGTGGGGGATTTCGCCGGCGGTACAGCGAGGACCGCGATACACCGAGCAGCGCGCATGCCCTCTTGGTGGAGGTGAGCGGCTCGAGCTCACCGAAAGCCTCCTCGATCACGTGGTCGAGTTCCTGTCCGAGTCCGCGCTCTCGGAGAGCAGTTCCAAGAGCGCGTGTGCTTTTCCCACGATGTCCAGCGCGGCTTTGGCCTTGGCTAACTCGCTGGTGAGCCGTTCGTTCTCTTTGCGGAGCCGCTCGTTATCGATATCTGTGTCACGACGCGAAGGCCGCCCGACCGATTTGGCTGACAGCGCGGTCAGCATACCCTGATCCCGCGCTTCCCGCCAACTCTGGATATGTGAGTGATACAGCCCTTCCCGGCGCAGCAGAGCGCCCCGCTCACCCGGATCGCTCAACCGATCGAATTCCTCCAGAATCTTCGATTTATAGGCCGCGGTGAAGCTCCGGCGCTTCGGCCGGCCCGCCCGCGGTCCTCCGGAGGAACCCACCTGGCCATCCTCCCGCACGGAGGACGGCATGTCAGCCATGGTCAACGTCACTGGTCTTGAAGTCCTGTCTTCGCCCTACGCGCTACAGAGATTCACATGATCGCCATG
>JBOHFG010000368.1:0-2295 GCA_050699575.1 Pseudonocardiaceae bacterium | reverse complement strand
TCCCCCCGTGGAGCCGAACCGGCTCGATGTGGGCAAACGCTACCGGGCACCCCCGACAGTGACGAACCAGCGCGAAGACACCAACGTCCCGTCTCTGTTACGCGCTCACGAGGGCAGCCGAGTTGGGGCCAACACGATCGGCCAGCGCCTGCTGACCGGCGGCGACCAAGGTGAGGTCACCGTGCCAGGCCCGCAGCGCCGGGTCCACCAACGCCCGTCCGAACGAGAAGGTCAGCGGCCACGGCGTCTCGTGTTTCTGCATTGCGGCCAGGTTCGCGGTGGCCACCTCCGGCGATTGACCACCGGAGAGGAAGGCAACCCCGGCCAGTGACTCGGGCAGCACCGCCCGCAGCGTGGCCACGGTCCGCTCCGCGACCTCCTCGGGGCTGGCGTGCTGGCCCGACAGCGTGCCCGGTACGACCATATTGGGCTTGAGCACGGTGCCGGCAAGATCGACCCCAGCCTCGTCCAGCTCCGCTATCACCTGCTCCAGCGCAGCGCGGGTCACCTCGGCGCAGCGGTCGAGGGTGTGGTCGCCGTCCATCAACACCTCAGGCTCAACGATGGGCACCACAACCGATTCCTGGCACAGCGCCGCATACCGGGCCAGCGCGTGCGCGTTGGCCTTGAGCGCGCGGTGAGTCGGCCTGCCCTCACCGATGGTGATCACGGCGCGCCACTTAGCGAACCGGGCCCCGCGGGAGACGTAGTCCCGCAGCCGCTCCCGCAAGCCGTCGAGACCTTCGGTCACCTTCTCGCCGGGCGAGCCGGCGAGATCCTTCGCGCCGGTGTCGACCTTGATTCCGGGCAGGATGTTCAGCGCATGCAGGGCCAGCGGAAAGTTCTGCCCGTCATCGAGCTTCTGGTTGAAGGTCTCGTCGGACAGGATCACTCCGCTGATGCCACGGTGCAGCTCCGGAGTCCTGATCAGCATCTCGCGGTAGGCCCGCCGGTTCTCCGCGGTCACGGGAACCCCGACCTTCTCCAGCCGGGAGGACATGGTGCCGACGCTTTCGTCGGCCGCCAGGATGCCGCGCGGCCTGCTCACCATCGCCTGGGCGGTTCCGTGCAGCGCCTCGATCATGGCACTCCCTCCACGGCGACCGGCCAGTCCACGCCGCCACCTCTGAGCCTAGGCTGGGGCCGCCGCGGCGCACCTCCCCCCAGTGGGTGGATCCGGTGGGGGGGTCAGGGACGACCGCGCACCGAGTGACCGCCAGCCGGATGCGTGCAGGTGGCGCACGAACAGCCAGGTGGAGGCACCGGCGTAGGCACCGGCAACCGCGTGCCACGGCCGCCGCATCGGGGTGCCCGGAGTGGCTAACACGACCAGCCGTCCCTCGGCCAGCAGGCCGGCGATGGCGTCCCGAGAGACCAGCGTGGCGCCGAGTTCGGCCACCGCGCCGGCCACCACCGCGCCGTTGGACCCCAACACCAGCCGGGGTGGGGCAACGTGTTGCGCCGTCAGGTAGGTCTCCACCCTGGTGCGAGTGGCCGACCCCTGCTCTCGCAGCAGCCACGGGGTAGTCGCCCAGTCAAACGTCTCGGCGACCGAGGGCGCGGCCACGACCACGAGCTCGTTGGGCTTGGTGGCGACCACGTGCGCAGCCACCCCCGAGGGCGGCGCTCCGGCGATGATCAGGTCGACCTCGTGCGCGCCGACCAGGTCCCACACCTGCGCGCTGGGGGCCACCTCCAGCGCCAGGGCAACTCCCGGGTACCGGCGACGAAACGCGGCCAGCAGGGTGGGCAGCAGGTGTTCCCCGGCGGTGGTGACCGCAGCGAGCCGTAGCCGGCCGCGCTCCGGGTCCAGCTCCTGGACCGCGGCCGCCGCGCCCTCGTCAAGCAGTCCCAGCACCCGGCGGGCGTAGCGAGCGTAGACCGTTCCGGATGCGGTCAGCCGCAGTCCACGGCCCACCGGCTCCACGAGTGGTACGCCGAGCTCGCGGGCCAGCGCACCGATCGAGGCTGACACCGCGGACTCGGTGACGGTCAGGCGGCTGGCCGCGCCGCGCACCGATCCGGTGGCGGCCAGCGCTACCAGCGTGCGCAACCGCGACTCTGTCACCTGAGCAATTGTTACATAGTCATAGCCAAAAGCTTGATAGACAGGCTGATGGTGTAAGGCCAAGCTCAGTAGTGGCCAGTAACGGCCCAGTCGAGACCCAGAGGAGGCTCGAGCGTGGCTGACACCGAAGTCAACGGAGCGCAGAAGAAGAAGACAGACCGCTGGTCGGCCGGGGTGATCCCGTATGCCGAGATGGGCTACTGGGAGCCCGACTACCAACCCAAGGA
>JBOHFG010000367.1:0-3058 GCA_050699575.1 Pseudonocardiaceae bacterium | reverse complement strand
GGCCTGCAGATGCGGCCGGCGATCGATATCCCCCGCACGAACGCGGCCAGTCTGGAACACACCAAGCTCGTGGAGATGATTGCCAAAGCCAATGGTGCCCAGGTGCACGAGCTGGGCGCGATGTGGAACAAGCTGGCCAACGAGATCGTCGGCTTCGGTGAGAGCTTGCACCGCACCGCGGCCAGCAGCGAGTCGATCTGGGTCGGGCAAGCCGCAACAGAGGCCCGCACAAGGCTGAGCGAGCTGGTGACCTGGTGCCAGCAGATCGGCCGGGGAATGCAGCACATGGGCACCAGGGTGATGCGTATCCAAGCCGAGGCTGCCGAGGCCGTGCAGAGGTCGATGCCGGCTCCGGTGCCTTTCGACCCGGTGGGATACCAGAACCAGCTCAACTCGACGAGTGACCCCAGCGAATGGGCGCGGATCCAGCAGGACGCCCAAGCGCAGTCCGCCCGGAGCAATGCGGCGCACGATGAAGCTGTTCGGGTCATCGAGACCTACAGCGCGTCCCTGCTCAGCACCAACGGAATCATGCCGGCCTTCACACTGCCGCCGGAGTTCGGCAACAGGGACACCCCGCCAGCATCCAGCGTACTGGCGCCTCACGGCAATGGCGCTGGGGTAGACGGTGGCGCCGGGGGGAGTCTCAGCGGCGGGGGTAGCCCGCAGATCGCCCCGGGCTCCGGCGGTAGTGGCCCTGGTGGCGCTAGCCCGGACTTCGGTGTCAGTAGCTCGGGCCCTGATGTCAGTCGCCCGCCGGGCCTCGGTAGCGGTAGCCCAGTTCTCGGTGGCGGTGACCCCGGTAGTGGTGGCCAGCTGTCCGACAGCGTGGCGCCGGCGGCCACGCTGGGGCAGGTGGCCTCGGACCTGCCTGGCGTCGGTGTTCCAGCGGGAGATGGCGGGGGAACCGGTGTACCAGGCTTCCCGCCCACCACCGCAGGGGCCGGCGCGGGAGGGCGCGGATCCAGCGGCGGCGTAGGCAGCAGGTTTGGCCCGCGCGGCTCGAGCGCCGTAAACGCCCTGGGACGCGACTGGTTCGGCTCGACAGGTGGGACGGAGAGCTCTACCTGGGCCGACCGGGGCATCTCGGAGGTGGCCGGTCGTACTCCGGGGGCCAGCCCCGGGATGGGTGCGTTCTCCCCGATGGTCGGTGGGGCTCGTGGCCCAAATGCGGAGGACACCGAGCATCAGCGCCCTAGCTACCTGGTTGAGACCGAGGACGTCTGGGGCGACGGTCGACGCGTCGCGCCACCCGTCATCGGTGAAGACCCACCTGAGTACTACCACTGAGGTGTGCGATGATCCGGGACATCACGCTCACCGCCGAGCAGTACGACATCTGCTGGGCTGATCTCAACCTCGGTGACCACGTCTACCCGCTGCGGATCCGCAGCCACGGTCAGACCTACGAGGAGCGGGCCTGCCTTCGGCAGCGGGTCTACCAGCAGCTCGGGGCCCGCGATCTGGCCCGGGGTGAGCAGCTGGAGCCAGCGTTGCACGATGCCCTGACCCTGCTGGCCCGCGCCCCCATCTGGGTGGACATGCACTGGCTCGCCGAGCCGGGACAGGCCGAGACCGACCGGGCCGTCGCGGCCCGCTTGGGTGAGCACGGCCTGCTCGCGCGCCTCGACGCGGCAGGGCTGCGGCTGATGCCGCGGCGGGGTGCCTCGCTGCTGCTGGCGCTTATCGACCAACTGCCCGCGACGGCCGCAGCGGCCGGCCAGTCGATCACCCTCCCGAAGGCCGCCCTCACGCCGTCCCCACCCGCCGAGCGAGACAGCGTCTACGACACCGCGCCCGCGACGTCGGGCCGCTTCGGGCACCAGGTCCGCACACTTCAGACGGTTCTGGCGAAACCCCGGCTGCGCGGCGGGCAGATCGTCGCCAATGCCCGGGACCGGACCGGCAAGCGGCACCGCTGTCGCCCGACGGAGTGGTTCGACACCGAGGCAGGCCGCTGGACCGCCCGCGTGCAGCCCACCGCCGACAGCGATGAGTACCTCACCGTCGCGCCCGCCGACAGTGCCCGCATCGCCACCCAAATAGCCGAGACACTCAACCACCTGATGCGCTGACCCTGGACAGCACTACTTCGATGGCAGGTGGCAGCCGGTATGCATGCTGAGAACGGTGTTCACCGCGGTACCGAAGTCGAGCGTGCCGCCATACGGGTCCGGTACCACGACTCGATGATCAGCAGGCCGGTTGACGATCACCTCAGGGGTGCCGAACCCATATTTTTCCGTGATTTCCTGCACGATCGCCAGCGCATCGTTCCACCGCGCATCCGGCAGGTTGCCCAGCGCGACCCAACGGGCCAGCGAGCGGGTTTCCCCCTCGGGCACATCTGGAAACTCAAACCCGCAACCGCCACGATTTTCGCTGCCGTCGTTCACCCAGGCCAACCCGCCGATATCGGCACTGAGCCGGTCTCGCAGCTCAGCCTGCATGTGGCGCTACTGACGTTCCTGTGGGTGGCTGTTCATGATCGATAAGGGCGCACGCCGTGCCCTGTCTATAGTTTCCGGCCTACCAGAGCTGGAAACGATCATGATTGGGACGGTGTGCGCACTACCAGGGTGTGGCGGCGGGTGCTCGGGGTCGAGCAGACGGTGATCGAGTTAGTGGAGTTGGAGTCCGACGGGCGGGGTGGGGAGGTGTTGATCGCTCGGGTGCGGCCCAAAGCGGGTGCGGCGCGGCGCTGTTCGCGGTGCCGGCGGCGGTGTCCGGGCTATGACACCAGTGCCAAGCCTCGGCGGTGGCGGGGTCAGGATCTGGGCACGACCCGGGTGTATCTGCAGGCCAGGACCTGTCGGGTGTCGTGTCCTGAGCATGGGGTGGTGGTCGCGGCGGTACCCTGGGCGCGTCCGGGGTCACGGTTCACGACGGCGTTTGAGGACACCGCGGCGTGGCTGGTCTGTCATGCCACGTTGTCCGTGGTCGCGATCTTGTTGCGGGTGGCGTGGCGCAGCGTGTCTGACATCGTGACCCGGGTCGTGGCGGCGCGGGCCGGGCAGGTCGACCGGCTGGCCGGGCTGCGCCGGATCGGGATCGATGA
>JBOHFG010000366.1:0-7746 GCA_050699575.1 Pseudonocardiaceae bacterium | reverse complement strand
CCAGGTGCGGCCGAAGGCGGGGGTGGCGTGGCGGTGCTCACGGTGCGGGCGGCGGTGTGCGGGCTATGACACCAGTGCAAAGCCGCGTCGGTGGCGGGGTCTGGATCTGGGGAGTACCCGGGTGTTCCTCCAGGCCACGACGTGCCGGGTGAGCTGTCCTGAGCATGGGGTGGTGGTCGCTGCGGTGCCGTGGGCGCGGCCGGGGTCGCGGTTGGCCACCGCGTTTGAGGACACCTGCGCGTGGCTGGTCTGTCACGCCGCGCTGTCGGTGGTCGCGATTTTGTTGCGGGTGGCCTGGCGCAGTGTGTCGGATATCGTGACCCGGGTCCTCGCCGCCCGCAGCCAGGCCAGTGACCGGCTGGCTGGGCTGCGCCGGATCGGGATCGATGAGATCTCCTACCGCAAGGGCCACCGGTATCTGCTGGTCGTGACCGATCACGACACCGGGCGGGGTGGTGTGGGCGGGCAAAGACCGCACCGCCGCGACCCTGCGCCAGTTCTTCGACGATCTGGGCCCGGACCGGGCGGCGGCACTGACGCATGTCAGCGCCGATGGCGCGGAGTTCATCCACACCGTGGTCACCGAACGCGCCCCGAAGGCGGTGCTGTGCCTGGATGCGTTCCATGTCGTGGCCTGGGCCACCAAGGCCCTCGACGCGCTCCGCCGCGGGCTCGCCACCGAGCTGCGCCGCACCGGACGCGCCAGCCAGGCCACCACGATCAAGAAAACCCGGTGGGCACTGCTGAAAAACCCACCTGAGCTCACCAGTGACCAGCGCACCACCATCGCCGCCATCGCCAAGGACAACGGCGCACTGTATCGGGCCTACCTGCTTAAAGAACAACTCCGCATGATCTTCCAAGCCGACCTGCCCGAGGCCAGGGCGCTGCTGGCCGGCTGGATCTCCTGGGCCAGGCGCAGCCGCATCCCCGCCTTCGCCCGCCTCGCCAAGACCATCACCCACTTCCGGGACCTGATCCTCAACGCTGTCGAGCACGGCCTGTCCAACGCCCGATCCGAGGCCACCAACACCCACCTGCGGCTGCTCACCCGGCGCGCCTACGGCTACCACAGCCCCGGCTCCCTCATCGCGATGGCCGAGCTCACCCGCGGCGGCCTCTGCCCACCACTCCCCGGACGATCATGAACAGCTACCCACAGTAAGATCAACAGTATCCACAGTAACGTCAGGAGAGCCCGAACTTCTCGGCTACCTGCTTGGCCGTGGTGCCCGACCTGTAGAGATCGATCAAGGCCTGAACATCGCCAGGTGACAGTCGATCACGCAGACGCCGTGAGCGGATCACACCACACCCGCTAGCCTGCCCATCCGCGCCTACCCCGCCGTCTCGACCGGCATCCGACAAGATCACAGCCACGCTCTGGAGCTGTTGCAGCAGGTCAGGGCGGTTCGAATAGTGTCTCAGGACCCCGACAGTTTTAGATCACTTGCCTCACTGTGAGCTGTTCGCGCAAGTCAGCGCGGGTTCGAGTAAGCGCGCGCCAGGTGTTCGCAGGGGCTTCCTCGGTAAGCCACTATGCAGGCGCTGCACTGGCGAAGTCCGACGGGTTAACGCAAAGGGGCTTACTGCTTGGTGGGCAGGATGTCGGCTAGCAGGTCGTGGATGCGGTGTTCGATCTCGTCGCGGATCGGACGGACTTCTTGCATGCTCTTGCCGGCGGGGTCGGGTAGTTGCCAGTCCAGGTAGCGCTTGCCGGGGAAGATCGGGCAGGTGTCCCCGCAGCCCATGGTGATCACTATGTCGGAGTTGTGGATTGCGTCGGCGGTGAGCACTTTGGGGACTTCGGCGGAGATGTCGATGCTGACCTCGCGCATCGCCTGCGCCACGGTGGGGTTGATCGACTGTGCTGGGATGGAGCCGGCGGAGCGGACCTCGACGCGGCCGGCAGCGAGGTGGGTGAGGAAGGCGGCGGCCATTTGGGAGCGGCCGGCGTTGTGGACGCATACGAACAGCACCGCTGGTGGGGTGGCGGGCGGCTGGTCAGGCATGGGTGGTGCCTTCTGGCGAGGCGACTGGCCGTTCGGTTGCGGCGTGCGGTGGGGGGAAGAAACGGCGGGTGGTGAGGGCGACGTAGACCAGGCCGACCAGCACGGGGACCTCGATCAGCGGGCCGACGACCCCGGCTAGGGCTTGGCCGGAGGTGGCGCCGAAGGTCGCGATCGCCACGGCGATGGCCAGTTCGAAGTTGTTGCCTGCGGCGGTGAACGCCAGTGTGGTCGTCCGAGGGTAGTTTAGGCCCACCACTTTGCCGAGGGCCATCGCCCCCGTCCACACCACCGCGAAGTAGGCCAGCAGCGGTAGCGCGATCCGGGCGACGTCCCACGGCCGGGAGGTGATCGCCTGGCCTTGCAGGGCGAAGAGCACGACGATGGTGAACAGCAGCCCGTACAGCGCTAGCGGGCCGATGCGAGGGAGTAACACCGATTCATACCAGGTCCGGCCCTTGGCCTTTTCCCCCAGACGGCGGGTGGCGAACGCGGCCACCAAGGGGATGCCGAGGAAGATCAGCACACTGCGGGTGATTTCCCAGACCGACACGTCCAGGCCGGTCTGGTTCAGGCCGAACCAGCCGGGCAATACCACCAGGTAGAACCAGCCCAGCGCGGAGAAGGCGATCATCTGAAAGATCGAGTTCAGGGCGACCAGGACAGCGGCGGCCTCCCGGTCACCGCAGGCCAGGTCGTTCCAGATGATGATCATCGCGATACAGCGGGCCAGGCCAACAATGATTAGTCCGGTCCGGTACTCGGGCAGGTCAGGCAGGAAGATCCAGGCCAAGGTGAACATCGCCGCCGGGCCGATGATCCAGTTGAGCACGAGCGAGGGGATCAACAGGCGACGGTCGCGGGTGACGGCCTCCAGCCGGTCATAGCGGGACCTTGGCCAGCACCGGATACATCATCACCAGCAGGCCCACCGCGATCGGCAGCGAGACCCCGGTGACGGTGATTTTCTCCAGCATGTCCCCGAGGCCGGGGACTAAGCGACCCAGTCCGAGACCCCCAACCATCGCGGCGATGATCCACACCGGCAGGAACCGATCCATCAGCGACAGTCGGCGTGCCACCGACGCCTCAGCCGACACGGAGATCTGGGTGGTCACCGGCCAGCCCCTGCCGGCTCGGGCAGCCGGTCACCGGCCGGGCGCGACAGCAGGGCGGCGAGCTTGTCGGTCATCTCGGGCAACAGCCAGTAATACACCCAGGTCCCCCGCCGCTGGCAGTCGATCAGCCCAGCTTGGCGTAGCAGCTTGAGATGGTGGGAGATCGTGGGCTGGGACAACTCGAACGCCGGGGTCAGCTCGCAGACACAGACCTCACCACCGGCCCGTGAAGCGATCATCGACAGCAGCCGCAGTCGCACTGGATCGCCCAGCGCCTTGAACACCGCAGCCAGCTCGACGGCCAGGTCCCCGGCCAACGGCGCGGACAGCAGGCCTCCACAGCAGGCGCTAGCCTGCCAGAGAACCGGCAGCTCTTGTGTCGACATACTTCTATATTGACATTCTTCGATCCTGGGCGCAAGATGGATTGACAAACGTTAATACAGCTGGTTCGGGAGGACTCCACGACTGGCTTCAAGTGGCAAGGACATACCCCATGCGCGAACAGCCCACCGACCTGCGCGAGACCGTCCGCGCTCACTACGCTGCCGCCGCCACGGCTGTTACCGAAGGTGGCAGCGGCCGTTGCGGGCTGCAAACCATCGAAGTCGATGACATCTTCGGCTCCACCCTGTATGCCGCCTCCGACCGCGACGAGCTGCCCGCCAAGGCGGTTGCCGCCTCGCTGGGCTGCGGAAACCCGCTCACGGTCGCCGAGCTACGCGAAGGCGAGCGCGTGCTAGACCTCGGTTCCGGCGGAGGCATCGACGTCCTGCTCTCAGCCCGCCGGGTCGGTCCCACCGGCAAGGCCTACGGCCTGGACATGACCGAAGAAGTGCTCAACCTGGCCCTGGCCAACGCGGCCAAAGCTGGCGCCACCAACGTCGAGTTCCTCAAAGGCACCATCGAGGCCATCCCCCTACCCGCCCACACCATCGACGTGGTGATCTCCAACTGCGTGTGATCAACCTATCGGTGGACAAACCCGCCGTGTTCGCCGAAACATTCCGCGTCCTAGTCCCCGGCGGCCGCATCGGCATCTCCGACGTCATTGCTGACAACGACCTCACCCCCGCCCAGCGCGCCGAGCGCGGCTCCTACATCGGCTGCCTCGCCGGTGCCCTGACCTTCACCGAGTACAGCCAGGGCCTGGGAGCCGCCGGATTCACTAACATCGAGATTACCCCGACCCACCAAGTCGCCAACGGTATGCACTCCGTGATCATCCGAGCTGTCAAGCCCACCACCGCCACTCAAACGGGTATCCCGGCCACCGCGCAGGCACCGGATTCCTGATGCCGGCTGCACATCCGCCGAGCACATAACCGACCCGACAGCCACCGTCGCCCAAACCAAGACCGCCGCCGGCTGCTGCTAAGGTTGAGTTCAACCCCGACGCACCTGTCCTTAAGGCGCACTTGCGCCTGGTCACAGGTGAGGTGTGCGGCGTACCCCGTGCTGGTGGAGCAGTCGCTTAACGCTGTGCAGGCTGACACCAAACTTCTCAGCAACCTGCCTAGCCGTGGTGCCTGACCTGTAGAGTTCGATCATCGTCTTGAGATCATCAGGTGACAGTCGATCACGCAGACGCCGCGAGCGGATCACACCACGCGTGCTATCCTCTCCATTCGCCCCTACCCCGCCGTCTCGACCGGCATCTGACATGATCAATGCTGTTTTACGGAGCTGTTCGAGCAGGTCAGCGCGGTTCGAATAGCGTCTTAGGACCTCGACACTCTGAAACACCAGGTCAGGAGCCCACGCCGGTGGGCTCCTGACCTGTTTCCGGCTCCGGCTCAGGGTCCGGAGTCAGCAGAAAGTCAGCAAGTACTGACCTGACCCGCTGGTCCTGGTCCTGCGACGGGTGGGTGTATCGGTCGAGCGTGGTTGAGGTTTGCTCGTGTCCCATGACCGCAGACACATCGTTGATCGGCACGCCGGCCGAGAAGCTGGCACCGACGCCAGGACGTGGCGACGGCCATGAGCGGGGCTTCATTGACCGGAACCGACCGGCGCTACCCCTGGATTGCCCTTCGCCGGGTCCACGACGGTGAGGTAACCAAACTGTGTGGCTGCTGGCGAGATCGCGGTCACCCCGTACCCGGGGTATGTCACCAACGTCCTGGATTCCGGGTAATCACGGGCTGCGGGCGGTGTCCAGGCAGGCGCTCGATGATGCCATGGGTTTCGAGTTGAGCAGTCGCCGTACCGATTCCCGGATGGACGAACTCTCTCAGTTGCTCGGCCGTCGCCGATTGCCGGCCGCGGTGAGTTGGGCGAGGTGTTCGTCGAGGACGCGGTGAATCGGGACTGTCGAATACCGGCGCCTCAGTCGCAGGCGAGAGTGGCTCCTCGGTCCCTTTCTTGACAATCATTGATCGGTAAGCTGCAACGAGTAGCCCGAGAACATCAACAAAGAGGGCCGCCGACGCGCCGCTAAGTAATTCTTTCGGCACGTTTTGGCGGTCCGCTGGCCAGGCCGCTCCGAATAGCACCACTGCTGTGAAGAAAGGCAGCCCTGGGAGCCTAAATCAGCCGGTTACGGTATGTTTAATCGAGGCGAGCGCGATTTCCGGCGCGAGATCGCGCATTGATGCCCTCCGTCAGAATTGGGGCTTCCTGGCCTTGACGGTCCCAGTCACTACAGTCAGATGAATGAGATGGTGGCGATGGCGGCCCAGCCGGCTCTGCCGAGGTGCGTCAATGAGTTGGTGATGCCATCTGTCGCGAGTACGGCCCACGATAGGTCATGAACGGCGAGGGTGGCGTTATCACGTGGTGTGTGGCGGGGTCGGTTTCGGCGATCCAGTATCCGTCGTCGATATTGCGTGTCGTAGAGCGGCGCGTCGCCGAGGATGAAAAGGTCAACGTGCTGGTCGCGGATATGCACAATCGTCACGGTGCTTGACGGGGAATGGCTGGGGTGCAGCTCATATCGGTGCGCGACGTCGCTGATGGCGTTGCTGACGACCTCGGTCAGATTCATGCGATCGTCGGAGTGCAGCTCGGTGACAGTGTGGCGGCCCAGGGCGTTGGCGTAGTTACCAGCGTCGGGTTCGATGGAGCCGAATGCGGTGGCACCATCGAGCGCAACCGGCACGTTCACTGGCGTCAGCCAGGTGGAGCACTGCTTGCCCACACCCGCTCCACGACCTTGCCTGGCTCCCGAGGCCCCAGGGCCGGGACGACGAGCTATCCCGGCGCGCGGTGGTGCCATGCCGGCACGTCACCTGTCCCCTGAACCGCGCGCTGTTCTGGGACGGACTCGCCCCGGCCCTGGGTGCCTCCCAGCAAGACAACGCCAACCACGGCACGGAGCGGGACGGCGGACCATGGAGCACGAACACAACCGCAAGACAGGTGCAAGCAACGCACCGCCCACCATAACCAGAAAGCGGAATCTGGCATTGAGCGCAGTATCCGGCCGGGTGTGCCTAGTCCTGAGACCGTGCCGACTGCGTGCTCTGTGGCTACCTGACGTTGGTGCCCAGGTACCCAAATTTGGGTACCCACCACAGTCACGTGACCTGTTATAGCTGTTCATAGGACCTGGAGAGATCCAGTAGCGAAGGTACCTAAAATTGGTCGTGTGCAGCGACGCTCGGCCCGGCAAGCTTGACCCCGCAACCTCGCAAGGCTCGGCTCCACAGACCGGGGCAAGACACCCCGACAAGCCTCTTGCTATCAAGATCCATTCAACTATCGGACCGGGAGTTATTGCGATGCATCGTCTGCTCCTTTCCGCCAGTACCGTGATCGCCGTAGTCGCGACGTTGATGTTGATCACTGTTACCGTGATAGTCAGTGATGTGGTGGCTGATCCTGGTGTGGCCCGTGATGTGGTGCGAGCTACAGGGGCACAGTTAGTCGCCGTGTTAGCTCCGCCTGGCTGAAACGATATACGAATCGAAGACCCGCACAGGCGTGCACAGCTTGCGGTGGCGTGGTCTCAGGGTAGTGGCCCGTTACAAGAGGTTTCCTCTCACTCAGAGAACCCATTGTTGTGAGGCCGGTTCGCCATGCTTGATGTGATGAAGCGGCGGGCGGGGCCTCGCTCGCCGTGATGTCCCCGAGGCACTCTCGGGGTGCTCACTTCGACGACGAAGGAGGCCCCTGTGAGCACAGACTACGACGGTCGGCAGTACGTGGGGATTGATCTGCACCGGCGGCGCAGTGTGATCGTGCGGATAACCCCGGACGGTGAGCAGCTGGGCTGGGTGCGTATTGACAACGATCCGGTCGCGTTGGGGTTGGAGCTGGCTAAGGCCGGTCCGGATCCTGAGGTGGTGTTGGAAGCCACGTATGGCTGGTACTGGGCGGTGGACGCGCTGCGGGCCGCGGGTGCCCGGGTGCATTTGGCGCATCCCTTGGGGGTGAAATGCTTCGCCTACCGGCGGGTGAAGAATGATGTTCGGGATGCGGCGGATTTATGTGACCTGCTGCGGATGGGCCGCCTGCCCGAGGCCTACATCGCCAGCCCGGCCGAGCGGGATGTCAAGGGACAGCTCGACTTCCCTGTGGGCGGACAGTTGATCTCCCTGATGGCGGACAGCTTATGTCCCTGTCCGCGGTCAGCTGATCTCCTGTTGATCTAGGTCAAGGGGGCCACCCCCTTTCCG
>JBOHFG010000365.1:0-4362 GCA_050699575.1 Pseudonocardiaceae bacterium | reverse complement strand
GGTACGCCGACGTCGCCCCCGACCCCCGAGAGCAGCCCGTCCTGCTACACGCCTACCAGCTGGACAAAGCCGTCTACGAAATCGGCTACGAGGCCAGCAACCGCCCCCTCTGGCTCCCGATCCCCCTCACCGCCATCACCCGCCTCACCACCCACCCCTGATCGTTCCGCATTCAGCGGGCTCAGCGGGGTTATTCGCGCCTCGTTTACCCCGCTGAACCCGCTGAATGCGGACCGGTAGGATGGCGCGACGTTAGAGGGGGGAGTGGTGTGGCTCGGGTTTTTGTTAGTCATTCCAGTAGGGACCGGCAATGCGCTGGTCAGCCAAGCCGGGGGCAGTACACCCGCTGCTGACGTCCACCCAGTACGCCGACCTCACCCACAACCCCGCCAAGGCTCGTGCCTCACTGGTGGAGGCGTTGCGCCAAGTGGATGCCGCCGGGGGTCTCGGGTGGCCGGACGATCAGTCCCCGTTCCCGGGACTGCGCCCGTTCGATGTCACGCAGCATCGGGTGTTCTTCGGTCGACGTGACGAGACCCAGGAGCTGGCGGAACTGCTACGGTCCCCAGCCGAGCAGGCCAAAGCGGCAGTGGTGCTGGTGGTCGGCCCCTCCGGGTGCGGCAAGTCCTCGCTGGTCCGAGCTGGGCTGCTGCAGGTGATGGCCGAGGAACCGGGGTGGCATACTTTGCCGCCGATCCTGCCGGGCACCGATCCCGTCGCGGCACTAGCCTGGGAGCTGGCCGCCGCCGCCCGGCGCAGCAACCTGAGCTGGACGCTGAACCACGTCGACGAACAGCTCGCCCAGCGTGGTCTGGGGGGTCTGGCCGGCGAGCTGCTGCTGGCGAACCCGGCGGCAGCTGCTGATCGTGGTGGATCAGTTCGAGGAGCTGCTCACCCAGACCGGGCCGGATGAGCGGGCCCGGTTCGCCGACCTGCTGCGCCCAGCGCTGGGCAATCCGGTGCAGGTGGTCGCCACCCTGCGGCCAGAGTTTTTCACCCAGCTGCTCGGCGACCCCGTGCTGGCCACGCTGGCGAGGACTATCTACCCGCTGCAGCCGCTGCGCCGCGATGCGCTGCAGGTAGTGATCGAGGGCCCGGCCCAGCTGGCCGGAATCACCGTCGACGACGAGCTGGTGGCCCGCTTGGTCGCCGACACCGACAGCGGGGAAGCGCTACCCCTGCTGGCGTTCACCCTGGCCCAACTCACCAAGGGGGTTGGCCGCGGTGGTCAACTGTCGGCTGAGCGATACCAGGAGCTCGGCGGGGTGCAGGGTGCGCTGACCCAGCAGGCCGACGTGGCCCTCGTCGAGGCAACCAAGGCTACCGGCCGAGGCCGCAAGGAGGTCCTTGCCGGGTTGTTGCAGCTGGTCACCGTCGATGAGCAGGGCCGCCCCACCCGATGGCGAGTCACCCGCGATGAGCTACCCAAACCGGTGATCCGAGAGCTGGACGTGTTCATCAACCGGCGGCTGCTCACCACCACCGACACCGACTGCGACATCGTCGTGATCGAGGTGGCCCACGAGGCATTCCTGACCGTCTGGGAACCACTGGCCGACGAAATCAAGGAGAACGAGTCGGCGCTGCGGGCCCGCCGCGCGATCGAGCAAGCCGCCACCGAATGGCAAGCCCGGGGTCGCCCACCGGCCCGGCTGTGGGAACGCGGACAACTCGCCGCCGCCCTGGCTGACACCGGCGCCCACTCCCACGCAGGCGAGTTGGTCACTGAACGCGTAGATCTCAGCCCGACAGCCCGTGACTTCCTGCGCACCAGCATCCGCCGGGACCGCATCCGGTGAGGACGAGTAGCACCGTGCTGTCGGTGCTACTCGTCCTCACCCTGACGGCGGCCGTGGTTGCCGCCTTTCAGCAACGCACCGCCCAGGACCAACGGGACATCGCGGTGTCCCAGCGCGTCGCGGGGCAGGCCGCTGCGCTGCGCGGGATCAACTCTGCCCTGGCTGCCCAACTCAGCTTGGCCGCCTACCTACTCACGCCCACCCCCGAAGCCCGCGGCAGTCTGCTCAGTACCTTCATCACCCCCTACTCCACCAAGCTGGCCAGCCACACCGGCATCGTCCACACGGCAGCCTTCAGCCCCGACGGGCACACCCTGGCCACCGCCAGCGCCGACCACACGGTGCAATTGTGGGGGGTCAGTGACGCCCACCCTCCCCGCCCGCTGAGCACCCTCACCAGCCACACTGGGGCCGTTCTCTCGGTGGCCTTCAGCCCCGACGGGCGCACCCTGGCCACCGCCGCGCGGACAAGACCGTGCGATTGTGGCAGGTCAGCGACCCGGTTCATCCCGCGTCACTGGATAGCGTCCCCACCAACACCATCTATTCGGTGGCCTTCAGCCCCGACGGATCCATTCTGGCTACTGCCAGTGAGGACCGGACCGTACAACTGTGGGATGTCACCAATCCCCACCGTCCCAACGTGGTGAGTACCCTGATCGGCCACAACACCAGCGTCAGAGCGGTGGCCTTCAGCCCCGATGGGCGAACCCTGGCTACTGGCAGTGAGGACAAGACCGCACGCTTGTGGGATGTCGGTGACCCCCGTCAGCCCCGCCAGTTGCGCGTCCTCGACCACGACAACACCGTCTATTCGGTGGCCTTCAGCCCAAACGGGCGCACCCTGGCCACCGCCAGCGATGTCAGCGCCAAGGACACCGTGCGCCTGTGGGATGTCCACGACCCACAGCAGCCCAGCCCGCTGGGCAGCCTCCCTGGTTACATCAACCTGGTCCGCTCGGTCGCCTTCAGTCCAGACGGGCAGACCCTGGTCACCGGTAGCAGCGACATCACCACCCGGTTGTGGGATGTTCGGGACCCCCACCGTCCCCGCCCGATACGCACCCTCAACGGTCACACGAACGCTGTTTACTCGGTAGCCTTCAGCCCCGACGGGCGCACCCTGGCCACCACCAGCTTCGACCGAACCGTGCGACTGTGGGACCTTCCCGGACCCATCGTGGCCGGCCACATCGATACTGTCTTCGCGGTGGCCTTCAGCCCCAACGGACAGCTCCTGGCCACCGCCAGCGACGACACCACCACCCGACTGTGGGATGTCCGCGACCCGCACCAGCACCGCCTGCTCAGCACTCTCCCCGGCCACAAAAAACACGTCAAAGGAGTGGCCTTCAGCCCCGACGGAAACACTCTGGCCACCGCCAGCGACGACACCACCGCCCAACTGTGGGATGTTCATAACCCCGAGCAAATCCGCCTACTGGGCACCATCACCGACGACGACAGCGAAGTCACAGTGGTGGCCTTCAGCCCTGACGGGAATATTCTGGCCACCGGGAACAGCAACAACAACCATCACAACGCCGCCCGACTGTGGAACATTCACGACCCCCACCATCCCAGCCCACTGGCCATTCTCGAGTTCGGCAACACCGTCTGGTCGGTAGCGTTCAGTCGTGACGGGCGTACTCTGGCCACCGCCAGCTATGACGGCAGCACGCGGTTGTGGGACATCAGCACACCCCGCCTGCGGAGTACCCTCCCCAGCTACATCGGCAATGTCCGCTCCGTGGCGTTCAGTCCCGACGGGCATACCCTGGCCACCGCTGGCGAAAGCATCGCGCAATTGTGGGAGGTCAGAGATCCCGACCAGCCCACGCTTCTGAGCACTCTCACCGGTCACACCGGCACCGTCTACTCAGTGGCCTTCGGCCCCGACGGGCACACCCTGGCCAGCGCCAGCTATGACAAGATCGCACGGTTGTGGGACATCCGCGACACCCGCCACCCCAGTGTGCAGGCCATCCTCACCGGTCACACCGGCATCGTGTTCTCGGTGGCGTTCAGCCCCGACAGGCACACTATGGCCACCGGCAGCGAAGACACCACCGCCCGGCTGTGGGACACCGACGTCAACAGTGTCGCCGATCGAATCTGTCGCACTGCATGGCCCACCATCAGCCCAGACGAGTGGCAACAGTATCTGCCCGAGCTGCCGTATCAGCCCCCGTGTAGCAGCGCGCCCCTGATCAACAGGCTGGGTGCACCACCCCGCTGATGAACCGGAACTGGCCGAGGTGAGCAACCGCCCACTGGACTGACCAAATACTTCCCGGAGAGTCCTGCTACTCACGACACCATGAATCGCGCGACCCCATCGAGGGCCACCGGATGTACCTGCATCGGCGGGACGCCAAGTCGGTGGCCGCCGCTGGCGGCATTTACCACGTGGTACCCGCAGGTGTTTTCCGCCCCGTTCGTGGCGCACCCGCGCGCCGCGACCGATGGCTGACTCTTCGACCAGCTCGGCCTCGACGGCGTCACGCCCAGCGATCGACCCGGACGGTTCTCGGGACTATGCGAACAGGTCCTGACTGGTGGT
>JBOHFG010000364.1:0-6312 GCA_050699575.1 Pseudonocardiaceae bacterium | reverse complement strand
GTCAGTGCAGGGTGCGGAAATCGGGCTCTTCGCTGTTTTCAGTGGGTTGCTCAGCGTAGTTAGTTATTTAGCGTGGGGTCATGTAGGCGGGTGTGGGGTTGGTGAGGGTGGGGGGTGGAGTTTGGCTGCGGTGAGGTAGACGATGGTGATCATTTTGTTTTTGTTGCGGTAGCCTCGGGCGCGGGTTTTGGCGGCTTGGATGAGGGAGTTGATGCCTTCGAGCAGGCCGTTGCTGAGGTGGTTGGTGTGCCAGGTGATGATGCCGTCCCAGTGTTTCTCGACCAGGGTGACGAAGTCCTTGATGGGGTGCGGGCGGGAGCGTGTGGCGCCGTAGCACCAGCGCCGGAGGTAGGCGGGGGCGTAGCGGGGGTCCTGGTCGTAGAAGGCCTGGAAGTCCTCCCGCCAGCGCAGTGCCCGGGCAGTGGCCAGCTGCGCTGAGGGGCGCATCAGCTGGTGGAGCTCACCCTGTTGCTTGGCCGAGAGGGTCGCCCAGTTCTTGAGCCCACGCCGGGTCCACACAAACTTGATCACCAAACCCACTTGATACAGCGAGGAGCCACTCGACGCCGTCGCCGACGAACTCAACAACCCGTCCACGACAGACACTCAACTGGAAGAAACCGACCGAAGTCCTCAACAAATTGCTGGTCGAGGCCGGTTGAAACTGGTGGTGCGTTCACAACTTGACACCAAGGCTACCTTTATCACGTTGCTCTCCGGTTCTTGTTCAGAATTGCTGTGGGGTACAATCGCGGTGAAGTCGCCCGGCGACGGAGCCAGTGCGACCGATTTCCCTCTTGGTGATTTCATCTGCCGGCCAGTTGGGGGTCTTGATGGTCGACACGCGGGTTTCGCCCGGCGGTTGCGACGGGGCCGTCGCCGTCATCGGCTACGCATGCCGGGTGCCGAAGGCGGCGGGTCCGGACGCGCTGTGGGACCTCCTGCGCAGCGGGGCCAGCGGCATCACCGGCATCCCCGACGACCGGCCCGAGCTCCGTTCTCTTGAGGAAGCCGCCGAAGGCCATCCCGGTCTGCGCTGGGGCGGGTTCGTCGACGACGTGGACCAGTTCGACGCGGAGTTCTTCGGGATCTCACCGCGCGAGGCGGCCGCGATGGACCCGACCCAGCGGCTGGTGCTCGAACTCGGCTGGGAGGCGCTGGAGCACGCCAGTGTCGTGCCGGGCACCTTGGCGGGCAGCCAGGTCGGCGTCTACGTCGGCGCCGCGGGTGACGACTACGCACGCCTGCAGCGGGACGCCGTCGGGCACCATTCCTTCACCGGCCTCAACAGCGGCATGCTCGCGAACCGGCTTTCGTACTTCCTGAAGCTGCGCGGCCCGAGCCTCGCAATCGACACCGCCCAGTCGTCCTCGCTCGTCGCCGTGCACTCGGCCTGTGCCGCGCTGCGCAGCGGTGCCGCGTCGGCGGCGCTGACCGCGGGTGTCACCCTCAACCTCGCGCCGGAGGGCTGGCTCGCCATGGCGAAACTCCGCGCGCTCTCGCCGGACGGCCAGTGCTTCACCTTCGACGCGCGCGCGAACGGGTTCGTGCGCGGTGAAGGCGGCGCCGCCGTTCTGTTGAAGCGGTTGGAAGACGCGATCGCCGACGGAGACCGGATTCACGCCGTCATCCGCGGCAGCGCGGTCAACAACGACGGCGGTGGCCGTGGCCTCACCGTGCCGGATCAGCAGGCGCAGGAAGAGGTGCTGCGGCTGGCCTGCGCCGACGCCGACGTCGATCCGCACGCCGTCCAGTACGTCGAGCTGCACGGCACCGGCACCAAGGTCGGCGACCCGGTCGAGGCGGCCGCGCTCGGCACGGTGTTGGGCGCGGGCCGCGCACCTGGCGATGCGCTGCACGTCGGTTCGGTGAAGACCAACATTGGGCACCTGGAGAGCGCGGCCGGGATCGTGGGCCTGGTCAAGGTCGTCGCCTCGATCGGACGCCGGGAGCTGCCGCCGAGCATCAACTTCGGGCGGGAGAACCCGGAACTCTCGCTGTCCGAGCGGAACCTGTTGGTGCGCCGCGAGCACGGGCCGTGGCCGCACGCCGACCGGCCGCTGTTCGCCGGGGTGAGCTCGTTCGGTTTGGGTGGCACCAACTGCCATGTCGTGCTGTCGGACGGGCCTGTTGTTGATGTCCCCGCCGAAACCTCGCACCGAGCGTTGCCGTGGGTGCTCTCCGGCCGCACGCCCGAGGCGGTGCGGGCGCAGGCCGGGCGGCTGCTGGACCACATCAGCGCGCACGGCGTCCCGTCTGTCGCTGCGGTGGGGTACTCGCTGGCCACGTCGCGAACGGCGTTCGAGCATCGCGCCGTGGTGGTCGGGGCGGATCGAGCCGCGGAGCTGGCTGCCGTCCGTGATGGGGAGCCGTCGGCGCTGATCGGCAGCGCGGTCGACCGTGGGCTCGCGTTCCTGTTTCCCGGCCAGGGTTCGCAACGCGCTCGCGCGGGAGCCGGGCTGTACCAGGAGTTCCCTGTCTTCGCGGCGGCGTTCGACGCGATTTGTGCCGAGCTGAACCAGCACCTGCCGCGCGGGGTCGAGACGGTCCTGTTCGCTGAGGAAGGGTCGGCGGACGCGGCGCTGATCGACGAGACGCTCTACACGCAGACGTGCCTGTTCGCGCTCGAAGTCAGCCTGTTCCGGCTGTTCGAGTCGTGGGACCTGAAGCCGGGCTACCTGCTCGGCCATTCGATCGGCGAGCTCGCCGCCGCGCACGCGGCGGACGTGTTCTCTCTGCCGGACGCGTGCGCGCTGGTGGCTGCGCGCGGCAAGCTGATGCAGGCGTTGCCCATCAGGGGCGCGATGATCTCGCTGCAGGCGGGGGAATCTGAGGTCCGCGCGTCGCTTGTGGATTCGGTGAGCATCGCTGCGGTCAATGGACCGCAGGCCACGGTGATCTCCGGGGACGCGGCGGCGGTGGCCGAGATCGCCGCAGGCTGGGCTGCGCGGGGCCGCAAGACGCGGCGGCTCACCGTGAGCCACGCCTTCCACTCCGCCGACATGACGTCGATGCTCGCCGAGTTCGAGCAGGTGGCCGCGCGGCTGACGCCACGGGTGCCGGACATCCCGCTGATCTCCAACGTGACCGGACGGGTGATCAACGACGAGGTGTTCGATCCCCGGTACTGGGCGCGGCACGTGCGGGAGGCCGTCCGGTTCGCCGACGGTGTCGACAGCCTTTCTGCCGCTGGCGTGGCCACGTTCCTCGAGGTGGGGCCCGGTGGCGCGCTGTCCGCGATGGCGCGGATGGCCGCTGAGGACCGGCACGCGAGTGCGTTCATCCCCGCCCTGCCCGCGCACCGCGACGAGGCCGAGGCCGTGATGACCGCGGTCGGGCGGCTGCATCTGCGCGGACAGTCGCTGGACTGGGACCGGCTCTTCGGCGATGCCGAACGGGTCGAGCTGCCGACGTACGCGTTCCAGCGTTCCCGGCACTGGTTCAAGTCCGGGGACGATGTTCCGGAAACCGCGGTAGTGCGGCAGAAGGTCGAGCCGCCGTCCACTGTGGACGATGGTGTCGACGCGGCGCAAGTTGTTCGTTCGGTTGCGGCGGCGGTGCTGGGGCATCGGGATCCGGCCGCGGTGCAGCCCAGCCGGGCGTTCAAGGACCTGGGATTCGACTCCAACATGCTGATCGAGCTGCTCGACGGCGTGATCGCGGCCACCGGGCTGCGGATGCCGTCGACCGCGGTGTTCGACCACCCGAACGCCGAGGAGCTCGCCCGGTACGTGGAGCTCGAACTGACCGGTGGCGCTCCGTCCCGTGAACTGGTTCCAGCCGCGGCTGCGGTTGACGAGCCGATCGCGATCGTGGGGATAGCGTGCCGGTTCCCTGGCGGGGTCTCGTCGCCGGACGCGTTGTGGCGGCTGGTTTCCTCCGGCGTGGACGCGGTGGGTGACTTCCCGAACAACCGGGGCTGGGACCTCGACGCGCTGTACGACCCCGATCCGGATGCGGTGGGGAAATCGTACACGCGTCGTGGCGGATTCCTCTACGACGCCGGTGATTTCGACGCTGGGTTCTTCGGGATTTCGCCGCGTGAGGCGCTGGCGATGGATCCGCAGCAGCGGTTGTTGCTGGAGGTTGCGTGGGAGGCCGTTGAGCATGCCGGCGTTGACCCGGCTGGTCTGCGCGGCTTGCCGGTGGGTGTGTTCGTCGGTGCGACTGCCAATGAGTACGGCTCCTCGTTGCACGAACCGCTCGACGGGTTCGACGGCTACCAGTTCACCGGCAGCACGTCCAGCGTGATATCGGGCCGGGTTGCCTACTTCCTTGGGCTTGAGGGTCCGGCGGTGACGGTGGACACGGCGTGTTCGTCGTCGTTGGTGGCGTTGCACCTTGCTGTGCAGTCGCTGCGGGCCGGCGACTGCACGATGGCGCTCGCGGGTGGTGTGATGGTGATGCCGCATCCGGGGATGTTCGTGGAGTTCAGCCGTCAGCGTGGTCTGGCAGTCGATGGGCGGTGCAAGGCGTTCGGTGCGGGCGCTGATGGAACCGGTTGGGGCGAGGGTGTTGGCGTGCTGCTGGTGCAGCGGTTGTCGGACGCCGTCGCGGAGGGGCGCCGGATTCTGGCCGTGGTTCGAGGGAGTGCGGTCAACCAGGACGGTGCTTCGAACGGTCTGACCGCGCCGAACGGGTCGGCGCAGCAGCGGGTCATTCGCGCCGCTCTCGCTCAGGCTCGGCTTGCCCCCGGTGACGTCGACGTGGTGGAGGCGCACGGGACCGGGACGCGGTTGGGTGATCCCATTGAGGCGCAAGCGCTGCTGGCGACGTACGGGCAGGACCGCGAGGGTCCGCTGTGGCTTGGTTCGTTGAAGTCGAACATCGGGCACACGCAGGCCGCTGCTGGTGTGGGCGGTGTGATCAAGATGGTCATGGCGATGCGGCACGGGGTGCTGCCTCGGACTCTGCACGTGGATGAGCCGTCGCCGCACGTGGACTGGAGTGTCGGCTCGATCTCGCTGCTGACCGAGAACCAGGAATGGCCTGACGCCGGTCGTCCGCGTCGTGCTGGTGTTTCGTCGTTCGGGATCAGCGGCACCAACGCGCACGTGGTCCTGGAGGCTGCTGAACTGGAGGCCGATACCGAGGCCGGTTCTGGGCCTGGTGTGTGGGTGCTGTCGGCGAAGTCGCCCGAGGCGTTGCGGGCGCAGGCGACTCGGCTTGCCGAGTACGTGCGTGAGCTGCCTGATTCGGAGCGGGTCGTGGCCGATGTCGGGGTGTCGTTGTTGCGGCGGTCGCGGTTCGAGCACCGCGCGGTGGTGACCGGTGCGGACCTGGATGCGCTGTTGGCGGGCTTGGACTCGGTGACGGATGTCGCCGGGCGGGTGGTCGCGGGTGTCGACCGTGGTGTCGTGTTGGTGTTCCCCGGTCAGGGTTCGCAGTGGCGGGGGATGGGCCGGGAGTTGTGGGAGTCCAGCTCCGTTTTCCGTGATGCGCTGCAGGAGTGCGCGCGGGCGCTTGACCCGTTGGTCGGGTTCTCGGTTGTCGGCGTGGTTCGTGGCCAGGCCGACATGCCCAGTACCGAGCTCGCTGGTGGCGGTGTGGTGGATCGGGTGGGCGCGGTCCAGCCGGTTCTGTTCGCGGTGATGGTGGCACTCGGTCGGGTGTGGCAGTCCTGGGGTGTTCGGATCGTCGGTGTGGTGGGGCACTCGCAGGGTGAGATCGCTGCGGCGTGTGTTGCCGGTGGGTTGTCCCTTGAGGACGCCTCTCGTGTGGTGGCGCTGCGGTCGCGGGCGTTGCGCGTGCTGTGTGGTGAGGGTTCGATGATGTCGGTCTCGCTGCCTTGTGAGGACGTCGAGAAGCTTGCTTTGCACTGGGATGGCGTTGGTGTGGCGGCGGTCAACGGGCCAGCCACGACGGTGATTTCTGGCCCGCTTGAGGGGCTCCAGGGCGTTGCTGACGAGTGCGAACGTCAGGGAGTGCGGGCTCGGTGGATCCCCGTCGACTACGCGTCCCACTCCGAGCACGTCGAGTGCATTGAAGCTCGGCTGCTGACCGACTTGGCGGACATCACGCCACGCGGCACCGAGATTCCGTTCTATTCCACGGTTACCGGTGAGCGGGTGGACACCGCTGGTTTGGACGCGGTGTACTGGTACCGCAATCTGCGCCAGACCGTTCTGTTCTCGGACACAATTGAAAGCCTGGCGCGCGCCGGACATCGTGCCTTTGTCGAGGTGAGTGCGCATCCGGTGCTCGTTCCGGCACTGCACGACATTCTCGGAGACACCGAGGCCGTTGTGGTCGGCTCGTTGCGGCGTGACGAGGGCAGCTTGGACCGGCTGGTTCGGTCGGCGGCGGAGGCTT
>JBOHFG010000363.1:0-4136 GCA_050699575.1 Pseudonocardiaceae bacterium | reverse complement strand
AGTTGCAGCATGAACTGGTTCATCCAGGCTGCCCCAGCAGCGGAGACGGTGGCAAGGTCACAGTTCTCACCCATGGCCTTCAGGATCTGTCCCTGCAGCCAGGCAGTGAGCGCCAGGACGAGTTGGGGCGGAAGAGACACCTGCACTCCGGGAAAGGTCACGTCCGTTCCCCCGACATGGCTGACCCGTCGTAGGAAGCCCGCCAGCTCACCGTCGAACGGTCCGGCGACGGTCCGGTCCAGCCACTCCTTGATTATCGGTTCGCTGACCGGTGGGGTCGATCCGCCCATCAGCGACGCAGATTCCGGGCGCATCATCAGGTAGGCAGATAGTGCCGCTGGGATACGATCGATAAACCCTGATATATCCTCACCAGTCTCTTGAACGGCCACTGCCTCGTACGCTCCGAACCCGGCAAAATCAGCAAGTGGAGCGAATTCTGGCGTGACTAGTTGCTCGACCTCTCGGACTTGCTCGGTCTGGCTAATAGTCATGATTATTTCCCTCTCCGGCGGAGATACTCACGCTCATGAGGGTGCGAACCTGGGCACGGTTCTGAGCCCAGATGCCACCTCGCTGACCCTATTGACCATAGCGAGGCCCTCGCTGTGTGTTGTTACAGCGGCGTTGAAGTCATGTGACCAACCGTGGATCAGTGTTAAGCTCCCGTCACCAACTTCTCACCCTGTGATCCGGATAACACAAGAGCGCCATTGTCATACCGGCAGAACCGCGAGCTCGCGCGGGCGGTGGTTGAGCCGTGTTGCGCCGCTGTCATCGACGAACACGATGTCCTCGATACGGGCACCCCAGCGGCCCGGCAGATAGATGCCTGGCTCAATGCTGAACGCCATCCCGGGTTCGAGCACCAGGTCGTTGCCAGCCACGATGTAGGGCTCCTCGTGCACCGCGAGACCAATCCCGTGGCCGGTCCGGTGGATGAACCGGTCGCCGAACCCGGCGTCGGTGATCGGAGCTCGAGCGGCGGCGTCGACCCGCTCCGCCGTCGTGCCCGGCGCGACCGCGGCCACCGCCGCGTCCTGCGCGGCGTGCAGCAGTGCGTAGGTCGCCGCGACGTCGGGATCGGCCGGCTCGCCCAGGCTGTAGGTGCGGGTACAGTCCGAGAAGTACCCCTCCGGGGTCGGCCCGCCGATGTCGACGACCACCACGTCCCCGGGCTGCACCACCCGGTCGGACACGTCGTGATGCGGGCTCGCCCCGTGCGGGCCGGAACCGACGATAACGAACGCCGCCGAGGTGTGCCCCTCCGCAACGATCGCGGCGGCCACGTCGGCGCCGACCTGTGCCTCGGTGCGCCCGACCCGCAACCACTCCCCCATCCGCGCGTGCACCCGGTCGATGGCCTGGCCGGCGGCGGTCAGCGCGGCGATCTCCGCGCTGTCCTTGCGCATCCGCAGCGGCGCCAGCACCGTCGAGGCCAACTGCTGCGCACAGGCCGGCAGCGCGGCCCGCAGCGCCAGCACGTGCACCGCGGGCATCGCGGCCCCCACCCCGGCCCGGCTCGGTACCGACCCAGACCTGCCCAGCAGGTCGGCCACCAGGGCGTACGGATCATCGCCATCGGTCCACTCAGCGATCTCCAGGCCGAGTCCGGGCACTGGCGTGCCGTCCAGGCCAGGCCGTTCAAGCGCCGGGACCACCAGCGTTGGGTCACCCTCAGCGGGCAACACCAGGCAGGTCAGCCGCTCGTGGGACTCGCCACTGATCCCCACGAGGTAGCGCAGGTCCGGGCTGGGGGTGATCAACAAGACAGCCAAGCCGGCGTCCCGCGCGGCGTCCCGCGCGCGGGACAAGCGGGAAGTGAGGGTGTTGAGTGGTACTGGCACGTGCCCAAGTGTAGAACCAGTCGGGAACTGGCAGGCTTTGCGCGCATGGACGCACCCCTGCTGCTGATCGACGCCGCGAGCCTGTATTTCCGGGCCTACTACGGGGTCCCGGAGTCGATCACTGCCCCGGACGGCACCCCGGTGAATGCGGTGCGCGGCTTCACCGACATGCTCGCCCGGCTGATCGAGCAGCGCCACCCGTCCCGGCTGGTCGCCTGCCTGGATCTGGACTGGCGACCAGCCTTCCGGGTCGCCGCGATCCCCTCCTACAAGGCTCACCGGGTCGCCCAAGAGACCGGGTTCGGTGCTCCGGACGTCGAGCAGGTGCCCGACACGCTGAGCCCGCAGGTCCCGCTGATCCTCGACGTGTTGGCCGCCGCCGGGCTGGCTACCGCAGGCGCGGAGGGCTACGAGGCTGACGACGTGATCGGCGCGCTGGCCGCCGCCGAACGACGCGACCCGGTCGAGGTCGTCAGTGGTGACCGGGACCTGTTCCAGGTGGTGCGCACCGAGCCGACCCCGGTGCGGGTGGTCTATGTCGGGCGGGGCCTGGCCAAGGCGGAGGTCTTCGGCCCCGCTGAGCTGGCCAGCCGCTACGGGCTACCGGAAACCAGCGCCGGACCCGGCTATGCGGATCTCGCGGCGCTGCGCGGCGACCCGTCGGACGGCCTGCCCGGGGTGCCCGGCATCGGTGAGAAGACCGCGGCCACGCTGATCAGCCGGTTCGGCTCGGTGGAGGGCCTGCTCGCCGCGCTGGACGATCCGCACTCCGCGCTCGCCGCGGGAGTGCGGGCGAAGCTGCGGGCCGCGCGGGGCTATCTGGAGCTGGCGCCCACCGTCGTGCGGGTCGCCACCGACGCTGTGGTGCAGCAGGACCGCGACGACACGCTGCTCTCAGCTCCCGCCGACCCCCACGCGCTCACCGCGCTGCAGCACCGATGGGGCCTGGGCACCGCGGTGAACCGCCTGGTCGCCGCCCTTCAGGCGCCACGCTGACCCGCGTCCGCCGTATTCCTTTTCCTCGAGTGTGCATTAACGGTCAAGTTGTGTGGCTTAACCAGTTCACTCTCTGGGTGCAAATGTCCTCCCCGTGCTACCCGCCGATCAGTCTGAATAAGTTTGAGAGATAGGTCTTGACGGTGCTAGTGCCTAGTTGGATAGTTATGAATTACAGTTGGTCGCACCGCGGAGGATAACCACTCCCGGCGCGTTGACGAAAGGACCGATCCAGCATGTTTAGTATCGCTAGTCTTCTTTCTAGTCTCACCAGTTTTGCCTCTGGCGCGTTAAGCACTGCCACTGGCGTGTTGGGCAGCATTCTTAGCGACCGCCGACTCAAGTCCGATATTGTGGCGGTGGGTTAGGGCCGGTGACCAGTCACATCCAGGACGGTGAACGAGTCGAGTGGAATGCAGCTGGACCGTCGAGTCTGATTGATCCGATCGGCACCGGGCCAATCAATAGTTTTGAAGTCTTGGCCAAGCTCGGTGCGTTGCCAGTGGCGACTTGGCGTTATCGGTGGGAGTCTGCTGGTGTGCGCCACCTGGGCCCGATGGCCCAGGATTGGCATGCAACCTTCGGGCTGGGTAAGGGCGATACAAGAATCCCGATGGTGGATGCCCATGGTGTGCTGGTGCAGGGTGAACCGCAAAGTCGTTCCTGCTGGTTAGGGTCGGGGTGCAGGCCGAGGATGGTGGGGAGCGGGTGCGGGTTGTGTCTGATTTGCCGGATGGTGGCGGCGATCTTGGTGTGGCCGGCTTGGCGGATCAGTCCCACCGTGAAATTACGCAGCGTTACCATGATGCGGGGTCGGGATGCGGTCCGGACCCGGGAGGCTCCTCGCGATAGGTGACGTGACGAACCCAGTGGATCGTGTTGTCTATGGACCAGTGGCCGTGGACGTAGCCGGCGAGGTGCTCGGGTGCGACCTTGCGGGCGGACAGGCTGGTGATGCACAGCGCGGCCACCGCTGTGGTGACCTCGACGGTGGTGTATCGGCGGGTGTTCTTCTTGCGCTTGCGGACCTTGCGGGTCACGTAGCGCTCGATGAGGGAACACCTGGCTGACGTGGGGGAACAGTGAGGCGATGTGGTCGGGGGCGTCGATGACCTGGATGGTGCGTTGCTCGGTGCGTCCGTGTCCGGTCTCGGTGCTGATGTGGCCGACCGCGATGGTGGTCCAGTCCAGGGCGTCGAGGGTGGCGAAGAGCGTGGGGGTGGTGGTCTTGACGGTCATGATGTAGTGCGCCCCGAGTTCCTCGCAGAGGAAGGTGGCGTGGGCGCGGACGGT
>JBOHFG010000362.1:0-25806 GCA_050699575.1 Pseudonocardiaceae bacterium | reverse complement strand
GGAGATGCCGCGGCGAGGGCCGACTCACGCCGACCAGTGTGCCCGCCGCCCGCCGCTCGTCCTTGCGCGGCACTCACCAGCGGCTGGGTATACCTTCCTGCGATGACATCGGTCCTCTGAACTGGGGTCCTACTGAGCAAGCGGGAGCAGACATGGCACGCGTCGGGCTGCTGACGTTCTCCGATGGGCGCGACTTCGTCCACGCCGACATCAAGACGTTCGCGCTGGAGGTTGAGGGCCGCATCGCCCAGGCGCTGCGGGCGGCCGGGCACGAGGTCATCCGGGCGGCGGAGCCGATCTGGACCAACACGATGGCCACTACAGAGGCGCGCCGGGTCGCTGACGCGCGGTGCGACCTGACCATCTTCAACTACCCGGTGTGGGCGTTCCCGCACTTCACCATGCTTGCCGCCGCAGCGACGCCGGGTCCGCTGCTGTTGTTCTCCAACATCGACCCGCAGTTCCCCGGGATGGTCGGCATGCTGGCCGCCGGTGGCGGGCTGGACCAGATCGGCCGGGCGCACACCCGGGTCTGGGGTGATGTGGCCGACTCGGCGGTGCGGGACCGGGTCCTGGAGACCGTGCGGGCGGCGGCGGCGGTAGCTCTGCTGTCGGGCAGCACCTTCGGCCGGTTCGGTGGCCGCCCGATGGGGATGTACACCGCGGTGGCGGACACCGACCAGTGGATGCGCACCTTCGGGGTGGACGTCGAGGAGATCGACCAGTGGGAGATCGTGCGGCGCAGCGCCGCCGTCGAGCAGTCCCGGGTCACCGCCGGCCGGCAATGGCTGGAGCGCCACGCCGCGGGAGTGCACTACGACGGCAAGCAGCTGACCCCTGAGCTGCTGGAGCGCCAGATCCGCTCCTATCACGCCGTGCGGGAACTGATTGAAGAGTGGAATCTCGACTTCTCCGGGATCAAGGGCCAGCCCGAGCTGACCACGCATTTCACCACGATGGACATCACCGAGGCGTTCCTCAACGACCCCTACGACTGGGAGGGCCCCAAGCCCACCCACGTGTGCGCCACCGAGTCCGATATGGACGGTGCGCTCACCATGCAGCTGCTCAAGGGCCTCACCGGCACACCGGTGCTCTTCGCCGACGTGCGGCACTATCACGCCGATCGCGACATCTGGGACCTGTGTAACTCCGGGCAGCACGCCACCTGGTTCGCCGCGCGCAGCGATGACCCGGCAGAGAACTTACGTACGGTCAACTTCTACCCGGAGATCTTCTACTTCCCCGCCGGCGGCGCCTCGGTGTCGTTCTTCGCCAAACCTGGGCTCGCCACCTTCGCCCGGTTGACCCGGCTCGGCGGCAGCTACCGGATGCACGTCGCCCGCGGTGCTTTCGAGTCCTACGACGATGCGACGAACGAGGCGCTGGCCCGACAGTCGACGCCGCAGTGGCCGCACGCGTTCACCCGGCTGGACGTCGAGGCCGGCGAGTTCCTGTCCACCTTCGGGGCCAACCACATCCACGCGGTGCCCGGCGAGCACGTCGCTGAGCTGCGCACGGTGTGCCGCCTGCTCGACATCGAATGGGCGGGTCTGGGCGGGGCCCGGTGAGCCCGCTGCTGCTCGGTGTCGATATCGGCACCGCCAGCTCCAAAGGCGTGCTGGCCCGCGCCGACGGCACCATCGTCGCCACCGCAACCCGGGCCCACGAGGTGTCCCTGCCCCGGCCGGGCTGGGTAGAGCACGACGCACAGACGGTGTGGTGGGCGGAGTTCGCCGCGATCAGCCAGGAGCTGACCGCGGCAGTAAGCGAACCGGTGACAGCGGTTGGCGTCAGTGGCATCGGTCCGTGCTTGTTAGCGGTAGACGGCAAGGACGAGCCGCTGCGGCCGGCGATCCTTTACGGCGTCGACACCCGCGCCCACGTCGAGATCGAGCACCTGACCCAGGAACTGGGCAACCAGACCATCCTGGAGCGCTGCGGGTCAGTGCTCACCTCGCAGGCGATCGGTCCCAAGCTGGCGTGGCTGCGCGCGAACGAACCCGAGACCTGGGCCGCGACCCGCCGCTTCCTGATGCCCAGCAGCTTCCTGGTGCGCCGGCTCACCGGCAGCTACGTCCTCGACCATCACTCGGCGAGCCAGTGCACCCCGATGTACGACCCCGTCGAACAGTGCTGGATCGGGGAGTGGGCCGAGCTCGTCGCCCCTGGGCTGGAGCTGCCGCAGCTGTGCTGGCCTGCGGAGGTGGTCGGCGAGGTGCAGACTGGCGCCGCCGAGCAGACCGGCATCCCGGCGGGCACGCCAGTAGTGGCGGGCACAATCGACGCTTGGGCGGAAGCCACCAGCGTCGGCGTCACCGCACCCGGCGACGTCATGCTGATGTACGGAACGACCATGTTCCTCATCGAGGTGCTCGATCACCCGCGCCGCAGCCCGGAGCTGTGGGGCACCGTGGGCACGTTCCCCGGCACCCACAACTTCGCCGCCGGCATGGCGACCTCGGGCGCGATTACTGACTGGATCCGCAAGTTGACCGGGGAATCCTCGTTCGACCCGCTCGTCGCTGAGGCTCAACAGTCGCCGCCCGGTGCGCACGGCCTGTTGATGTTGCCCTACTTCGCCGGCGAGCGGACGCCGCTGTTCGACCCAGACGCCCGCGGCGTGCTGGCCGGGCTGACCCTGCGGCACACCCGGGGGGACCTCTACCGGGCGGCGTTGGAGGCCACGGCCTACGGGGTACGACACAACCTGGAAGCGATGCGCGACGCCGGCGGGCAGGACCGCCGGCTGGTCGCGGTGGGCGGCGGCACAAAGGGGGGGTTGTGGACGCAGATCGTCTCCGACGTCCTGGGCGCCCCGCAGCAGCTGCCCCGCCAGACGATGGGCGCGTGCCTGGGCGACGCGCTGCTCGCCGCCATCGGGATCGGGCAGGCACCGGAGCTGTGGAATCCGATCTCGGCCACGATCGAGCCGCACCCGGGCTCTGCCGCGGTCTACGAGCGCTGCTACGCCCTCTACCGGGAGCTGTACCCGAACACCAGAGAGATTGCCCACGCGCTGGCCCGGGAACAGCGCCTCCACCACATTGGAGGTAGTTGATGGTGGCATCCTCGTTCCAGGTCCGGGTGAGCACCCGACGGGTGTATGCCCTGGGGACGTTGGCGGCGGTGCTGTTCGGTTACGACAATGGCATCATCGGGGCCGCGCTCTTGTTCATCCCACACGAACTGCGGCTCACGCCTTGGCAGCAAGGTGCGGTGGTGAGTGCCACGGTGTTCGGGGCGATGGTGGGCTCGTTGGGCAGTGGTTCGGCGGCGGACCGCCTGGGACGGCAGCAGATCCTGCTGGTTGCCGGGGTGGTGTTCACCATCGGGGCCCTGGGTGCTGGCATCGCGTCAACCGTTGCCATGCTCGTGGTGTTCCGTTTCATCCTGGGGCTGGCCATCGGTATCGCGTCGGTGATCGTGCCCCTGTACCTAGCCGAGATGGCACCCGCTGCCGACCGTGGAGCGATCACCTCCCTGAACCAGTACATGATCATTGTGGGGACGGCTCTGGCCGCGGCCATCGGTTACGGGCTGGCCTTCACCGGCTCGTGGCGGTGGATGCTGCTCATCGGCGTGTTCCCCGCCATCGTGCTGATGGTCGGCATGGTCGCCATGCCCGACACCCCCCGATCGTTGATCCGACGTGGCTATGCCGATCAGGCCCGTGAGGTCCTGGTGGGCCTGCGCGGCGACACCAATCTCGCCGAGCGGGAACTCGTCGAGATCATCGAACTCGAACAGCAGCACGACCCGCGCACCGGCGCCCGGCTGTCCGCCCCGTGGGTGCGCCGGCTGCTGATGCTGGGCGCCCTGCTGGCCATCTTCCAGCAAATCACCGGGATCAACGCGATCGTGTATTACGCACCGAGCGTGCTCACCAGCTTCGGGGTGTCCCCGCGCACTGCGTTGCTGTTCGGTTTCCTCAACGGGCTGCTCAACATCCTGACCATCGCCCTCGTTGTCCGGTCGAAGGTCGTCGACCGGCGTGGCCGCAAGCCTGTCCTGCTGGTCGGCCTGGTGGGGATGTCGGCCAGCTTGTTCGCTGTGGGGATGGCAGCGCTGATTCTCCCGGGCGGCTCGAGTGCGTTGTTCGTCGTCGCGGTGGTGGCATTCGTGGTATTCACCAACACCTTCTCCGCCACCTGGGGCCCGGTGCTGTGGGTACTGCTGGCCGAGATCTTCCCGCTCGCCATCCGAGGATCAGCAATGGCCATCTCCACTCTGTTCAACTGGCTGGCTGCCTTCGTCGTCTCACTCACCTTCCCCACCCTCGCCGCCGCCGCTGGCTCGGGCGCCGTCTTCATCGCTTACGCCGCCGCTGGAGTGGTGATTTTCCCGATCGTGTGGCGAATGGTGCCGGAAACCAAGCAACAAAGCCTGGAATCACTGGAAGCAGCGTTTCGAGGAGGTAGGACATGACCGTCCACTACGGACCGTACGGTTCCAGCCTGCGAGACCTGCCGCGGCTGCGCAGCACTCGCCGACGCCGCGCGTCCAGCTGGGACCGCACGGGCGGCAACGACGACCGGCTCACCCTCCAGCCAGGGCAGACCGCCACCCTCGCCGACCTCGAGGGAGCCGGCACCATCAACCACATCTGGGTGACCGTCGCCAATGAACGGATGGTCCGCGACCCGTGGATGCTCGAACCCGACTATCTGCGTCGGCTCGTGCTCCGCGCCTACTGGGATGGCGAAGAATACCCCAGCATCGCCGTGCCCCTGGGTGATTTCTTCGGGGTCGGGCACGGCCGCACCACCAATTTCGTCTCCGCCCCGCTGCAGATGAGCCCCGAGGACGGCAAAGGGTTCAACTGTTTTTTCCACATGCCTTTTGGTGCGGGCGCCCGGCTGGAGATCACCAGCGAGCTCACCCAGGAGCGGATATTCTTCTACTACTACATCGACTACGAGGAGCTCGACGAGCTCGAAGACGGTATCGGGCGCTTTCACGCCCAGTGGCGCCACAGCAGCCCCTGCCAGGGTGCCGCGCAACAGTTGGAGAGCAATGCTGATTTCCTGCTCACCGGAACAAATCTGGACGGGAAAGCCAACTACGCCATCCTGGATGCGACCGGCCGCGGCCACTACGTCGGGTGTGTGCTTAATATCCACAACCTCCGCGATACCACCGGGTGGAACTGGTACGGCGAGGGTGACGACATGATCTTCATCGACGGTGACCAGTGGCCACCTACCCTCCACGGCACCGGCACCGAGGACTACTTCAACACCGCGTGGTGCCCAACACAGGCCTACTCCGCGCCCTACCACGGCATCACCCTGCCCGGTGGCGACAACTGGAGCGGACAGATCAGCATGTACCGTTTCCACATTGAGGATCCCGTCCCATTCCAGCGGTCTATCCGGGTCAGCATCGAGCACGGACACGCGAACAAACGCAGCGACGCCTACTCCTCGGTCGCCTACTGGTACCAAGCCGAGCCACACAAGCCCTTCGACCTCGACCCCGTCGAGTCCCGCGGGAAACCATGACCATCATCGCAGGCCCGCTCGGCGTCGCCCCTCACAGCGGTACCGCCTCCGCAAGAATGCGAGCCTGTAGCGCCGACCGATTGCGACGATCTCGTCATGGTGGGTACGGAGATCCTCGACGGTGATGCGCCGTCAAGGCACGTGCTCCTCGTCCGGCGGCAGGTCCGTCAGCAGCTGACTCTGGTCGACATTCATCGTTCGATGCTCCCACGGCGACGTGTCATGCGCAGCTTCGTCAGATGCGACGAGGTGGCGAACGTAGGCATTCAGTGGTCTGACGGGCTGTGCGGGTAGTCTGCGACGTCACCCTGGTAACAGTGGCCGCCCGAGTGGCGACCAGACCTTCAAGGAAGCGGGATGGGCTACTGGCGAAGGCATCCTCGTAAGGATCTTGAGGAGGTACTTGTCGTCTTTCGCAGAGCGGGATGGCTGATCGAGGACTCGGGCACCTACTACCGGGTGAAATGCCCGTGCGGGGACCACTAGCGATCGATTCATCTCACGCCGAGCAAGCCCAACTACGGCCGCCAGGCGTTAGGTTGATTGAGACGGTAGCCATGCGTGGCCGTGGGAGGTGTGTGATGGCAGTCACCATGTTCATCCATTGGAGGTTTACCGTTGAGGGACAGGTGGACCTCTTCGAGTGTGCTGACGCGGTGACCATGGCCTTGCTGGAGCAGGAGCAGTGCACGCCGGAAGTCCGAGACTCGGCAGTGTCGGCCGATCGGGGCGGGCGGGTCATGGAGATCGAGGTGACGGTGCAGGCCTCATCGGAGCACGAGGCCATCGCCATCGGGCAAGCTGCGATCCGGTCCGCGATCCATGCAGCCGGGTTGAGCACCGTGTGGTGGCCAAGCCATGACGAGGTGGTGTCGCTGCTGCCGACCGATCTGCAGACCACGCGTCTGCCGACCGCAGCAAACAGCGGTTGACGCACGTAGGTGTGGCGTGCCCGGGCTGGGGTGCCGGCGACGCAGGTGGACGTTGGCTCACCGCTATGCGCACCTATCCGGTCCAGGTCGTCCGCGACAGCGGGTTCCGGATTCTGGAGATTCCGGAACTGCGCGCCGTTGGCCAGGCCCGGACGCGTTGGTCACCCGACCCGCGCTGCTGGCCTGCCTGGGCGTCGGTTTCAGATGCGGGCGAAATGCTCGATCGCCGGAACTGTCCACAGCGGTCCTGATTCCCACCCGGGCCACGGGGGCCGGGAACCGGGTGTTGGAGGCGGCCAACTGGTGGACCCGTTGCCGGGCCGAGTCTAGGTGACGCGTCAGCAGTCGCTCGGTCCGGTGGCAGAAGAATTCTCGCTTCACCGAAGCCCCTCACCGAACTCACCGGGTCAGCTACGATTGGAGTTGTCCTCGTCGAGGTTGGCCCCTTTCGGGCCTGTTTTTTGCGCCTCTGCGCGACGAGCTCACTGCACTGGACGGGATTGAGGTGGCCTTAGGCGCTCCCGACGACCCTGGTGGCGAGGGCCGCGACCCCACGAAGGCACAGCAGCACATGATCGAGGAGTTCGTCCGTCGGTCTGGTGATCACGGCAGCTCGGCGCAGCGGCGCACAGCTGCACCGAGCTGGTGTGGCTGGAACACCCGATGGGCAGGGGGCACGTCGGGTCCGGCTCTGCCCATCGGGCTGCTCGCGCGTCGAACGGTCGGGGCAGCTGCTTACCTAATGTGGGATTCCCGCTCGACGTCGGCTGCGGACCCGTCAACCCCGGAGGTAGCGTGGGATGGGAACCACTCCGCCCGCCGTCTGGTGCTCTCCAACGAGCTTAAGCGGATGCGCATCGAATCTGGCATGACGCCCGTCCAGGCGGCCACGCATCTCGGTTGCCGGGTCAGCAAGATCAGTCGCATCGAGCTGGCGCAGAGCGACATCGCCGCTGGCGATGCCAAGATGCTCGCCGAGTTCTACGGCGACACCATCGAGCACATCGAGATCCTGCTCGACCTCGCCCGTGGTCAGCGCAAACGTGGCCGGTGGGACGGCTACCGCGCGGTCTACCCGGAGTGGTTCCGGCTATTTGTGGACTTGGAGCGGATGCTGCGATGTTGCGGTCCGTCGAGGTCGAGGTGATCCCCGGGCTGTTGTCAGTGCGTCGAGGTCGCGTTCCTGTCTGGTCACCGGCTGGTGCGGGACAGCAAACTCGGCGACGCCAGCTTCGTGCTCGCGGTCAGCCCTACCGAGTGGAGCGCCTTCACCGCAGGAGTCAAGGCCGGACACCTCGACAGCTGATTACCTGTCACCCATCCGTGGCGCTGGGTGGCATGCTGTGCAACGTGGTGCAGTCGTGACGGGTCAGTTCGGGTGGGCATGGGAAACCTCCAGTTCGGGTATCGGACGTTGCCCAGCAAAGCGCCGATTACCGACAATCAGAAATCCGGCGAGCTGAGCTCGATCAAGCGTGGTGGCGGGAGCCGGGAGCAACGTAGTTCGCGTCGCGTCGTTCTCCTAGCACAGCGTCGCAACCTGAGTAGGTGGTTGCCGGCGAGATCGATCAGGCAGTGAGAGAAGGAGACCCGATGGATGGATCTTCCACAGGCCTACTCCGGTACGAGCCAGCGGGCCTGGATCAGTTCGACCTTGAGAAGTTCTTTCGGGAAGGACTCGCTCACGCATTGCGGGGAAAGGCTCGACTCAACGTCATGCTCGCCGGTCGTGTCGGTGTCGGCAAGAGCACGCTGGTGAACGCCATCTTTGGCGCGCCGATTGCCCCGACCGGTGTAGGCTCTTCAATCACGCAGAGTATTCAACGCTATGTCCAGCAGAATCTTCCGATTTCTGTGTATGACACCCCGGGCATCGAGCTCGGCATGGACGCTGAGCTGATATCGAAAAATTACCTTGCTGAGATCCGGAGGCAGCAGAGCGACGACGACACTCGGGTTCACTTCTGCCTCTACTGTGTCCGGACCCGGGACGAACGTTTCGAGAAAATCGAGTCAGACATCGTGCGAGCGCTGGCCAAGAATGTGCTGGTGGCCCTCGTGCTCACGCAGTGTCCCACTCCCGACGATGGCCGGGCCGCCACGTTTGCCCGGTACCTCACGTCGCTCGACCTCCCCATCCTCGACGGGCGGTGCTTCATGACGCTGGCGGAAGAGGACAGCGTCGCTGGTGTCAGCCTTGCCCCGTTCGGGCTTCCTGATCTCGTGAGTTCGATCTACCGTCAGCTGCCGGATGCGGAGCGGCATACCCTGGTCAGCTGTCAGCGGGTCTCGCTGGAGCTCAAGATTGCCGAAGCAAGGCGCTCGGTGAACGTCAACATGGGTAAGGCCGCGTTGATCGCGGCTACTCCGATTCCCGTCGTTGATGCCATTCCCTTGAGCGCACTACAGATCAGCATGCTGGGGCAGATCGCCACCATCATGGGATTCAAGGTCGACTCCAGAGCTGTCGCTACCGCTTTCGCTACTGTCCTGGGCGTGGCCTCCGTGGCCCGCACGACGGCAAGCTTGTTCAAGATCTTCCCTGGTGGCGGCACAACGATCAATGCGACCATTGCGTCCACCACGACGAAGGTTCTGGGTGAGGTGTTTATCAACGCGTGCGTGAACGTGCTCACGCGTCAGATAGCAGGTGAACACATACACCAGGACGACGTGGTGGGTGAGTTGGTGAAGGAGCTCCCCTTCCTCCGTTCAGCGTGATGCGGTGGTTGGTCAGTCGAGACGGGTGACGGTCATGGTGACCGATCCCCTGTTGTTAGCGTAGAAGTTGTTGGCGTATATGCCCCAGACGTCGTTGGCGTAGGCGTGCAAGTAACCGGGCTGGTCCACCTGGTGCTGGGACTCCCGGCCGATGACCAACTGCCGGTAGGGCTGCTGAGTGCCGTTTGCGTCGAGCTCGGCGGCGGCGATGACGGCAATCAGCGCCATCCACGGCGCCTTGGCGCGCGGCGCGCCGAAGAAGGTCGCCTCCGCGTTGCCGCTCTGCTGGCGAAGGAAGTCCTGCCCCCACCCGGTGACGATCGACTCCATCAAATGGAGTACCTCCGATGGCTGGAAGCGGCCGTCGGAGGTGCCGTCCGGGCCGACGGCGACGCCGCGGTCGAGCCATTCCCCGTGGGTCTCGAAGGAGTAGTGGCCTTTCTCCAGGTAGAGCCCGCTGGTATTCCATATATTGCGAGCGAAGACCTCGTAGCTGGCCGACTCGCCCACCGCCAGCACGTGGCTGGGCCGGTACTCGCCGACCGTGATCAGTGGACGGGCCTGTCGGGCGTACGCCGAGGGGTGCACGACCTCGGTGGTGCGCTGCTTGTCGATCAACGGGACGGCCCGCGGTGTCGGAGTGAGGTGCAGGTAGGCGCCGGTGCAGTTGTCGTGCAGCACGTCGGTGGGGTCGGGCTGGATCTGCTTGAGCATCTCCGGGTGGAAGCTCAGGTCGGTGCACTGGCTCGCCTCGTTGATCATCCACTGCAGCGCGGCGTCGGACAGGCCGGTCTGCAGATGACCGCCGCCCACGTCGCAATGGTCGCCGGGGAACCACACCTGACGCAGGCTGCGGTCACTGCCCGGCGCGGGCTGCTCGACGGTCCACAAGGTGGGAGTGAACGGGCCTCGGTGCTCGTCCAGGGCCACCGCGTGCCGGGCGTGCTGGATCATCGAGTTGAGCCGGGTGTCGTGGAAGCGGTGCCGGTCGTCGATGATGTCCAAGAGGTTGAGCATGCCGAGGGCGTCGGGGATCCCCAGCGCGCCGACGGTGTCCCAGACTCCGAGGAAGCGGATCGGCACCCGTGGGTAGGGCGCAGGTCGACCGGGCTTGCGCTGTCGGGCGGGGCGGTACACCTCGTCGTACAGGCGGTCGATCTCCGCCCAGCGCTGCGCCGGCCGCGTGGTGGGAGGGATCGTGGCCAGCCCGCAGGCATAGAGCATTCCGGCCAGGCTGCGCACCGTATAAGCGCCTCGGCTGAACCCGAACAGGCAGATCGCGTCGCCGGGCTGATACGTTCTCGCCAGCCAGGCATACGCGCTCTTGATGTTACCGGCGAGTCCGGTGCCCAGCCCACCGCCGCACATTCGGTCAACCAGCCCGGGATCGGTGCCGACCCCCGGGTGGTAGTAGCGCAGCTGGTTCTTGTTCTCGGGTAATGCATGGTAGAGCCGCACGACATTGGTCGGCGTCGGTACGCCGCCCTGTTCCTGCTCCAGAGTGTTCCAGGTGCCGTCGCAGCACACCACAAGGTGACGCATGGTCGACCTCCGTAGGGGTGATTTGCCTTTAGTGGCCCACGTCTTTAGTGACCTATGTCTTTAGTGGCCTATGTCTTTAGTGGCTTACGTCGCCGCGGAGTGCGCACACCCCGGGGCAGCTGGCGCAGGGAGCGCTGCACGAGGCTGCTGCGTCCCCGGATGGCGCGTCCCCGGATGGCGCAGTTCGTGCGGCGAAACCCCGCTTCTCGTCCTCGGTGAGACCAGTGAACTCCTGCGCAATACTTGCGAAGACCACGTCGCCGAACGCCGCCGTGCCGGACGCCTCGACCAAACCGCACTGTCCAGCCAGCACGTCATCGACCAGCGTGCGGAAGTCGGCGTTGTCGCTGTGGTCGCGCAGCATCGTGAGCGCGTCGCGAAGTTCTTCGGACAACTCCGGGTCCCCGCACCCGACGTCGGTCATGGGTTTGTAGTCGGTCATCGCTCCCCATCGGTGGTGGTCGTGGGCGTCAGCTAGCGGCGCGGTCCGCCAAGTCGCGGAGCGCACTACAGCATCATCGTGCATGTCGACCGCGCAGGTACAGCCCGTTGCCTGGCCCACCGGCCCCGATCAGGATCGACAACGGGGCCGGTGGGCAAGCGACTGCTACCGCAGTGAGCGCCCTCCGGGGTGTCAGGTGGCGAGGATTTCTTGGGCGCCGGGCGGGAGCCCGTCCAGATCGTCATCGGCGATGCCGAAACCGCGCAGCGGGGTGAGGCTGCCATTGGTTTCGATCCGGAAGGCGCTGATTCCCATTTTGCTGCAGAAGATCGGCGCTGCGTTCGTCGCGCTGAAGCCGGCGGTGAGGACGTAGAGGAACCGGTCGTCGCTGCTCACGGCACTGTCGAGGGCCGCACGGGAATCGCGCAGGACAGCGGAGTGGCCATCGGGGCTCAACGGGGTTAACGCTCGATCACTGTCAATGCGGTAGCCCGAGATCGTGCCGCTTATGGCGTTTGACACGTAGGCGTAGCGAGGGTTGGTGACGCTGTTGATCGACGCCCAGCATGCGGCCTGCTCGGCGGGCACCGATCCGCTGATCACTTTGATGGTGCCGTCACCGGCGACCCGGTAGGAGGATGTTGCGTTGGCGGTAGCCTCGGAGACGACGATGACGTCCTCGCCGACGAACGCGAAGCCGAACGGTCCCGCGCCGTTGGAGGGGTTGTTCACCGGTGCGCTGGCGCGGCCGTCCGGGCCGACGGGGAAGACGTCGATCACGTTATTCGCTGTTTCGGTCACGACGAGCCCAGTTCCATCCGGGGTGAACTGGATTTGGCCGGGATCTGCGTTGGGGCCGCCGATCAGGGTCTGGTTGGAACCCGCAATCGGGGACAGTTTCCCGTCGTTCGCCACGGTGAACCCGGCGATGGTCCCGTCCGTTTGGTGGACCACGTAGAGCAGGTTCTGGTGGACGGTGACGCTCGTCGGGAGGGCGCCGCCGGAGGGGACCCGACCGACCGCGACCAGTGTCGTGTCCTGGATGGCCAGTGAGGAGATCTCGTTGCTGCCGGCATCGACGGCGAACAAGAACCGCTGGTCCGCGCTCAGGGCCAGGGCTCCTTGCGAGGTCAACGGATCCGCTGCCGTCGCCAGACTGCGGCCGTTTCCGGTGCCGAGGCCGCCGGTGGGGAATGTGCCCATCCGGGTGAGGCCGCCGTCGGCTGCGCGGTCGAAGACCGTCACGGAGTTGCCGGTTTCCTGGTTGTTCAGGGCGTATACGATCCCGGTCTTTCCCTGATGGGTGGTTTTGTGCTCAGTTGCGGCAGTCATTGCCGCCTCCTTCTCATCGCGTTAGTTGCTTTGGATTTTCCTGGTCGGTAAGGTCCTGGATGATGAAGCGTGTTCGTGTCAGGTCGCGACGATTCCTTGGGTACCAGGCGGGAGTCCGTCCGGGTCGTCATCGGCGATGCCGAAACCGCGCAGGGGAGTGAGGCTGCCATCGGTTTCGATCTGGAAGGCGCTGATGCCCATCTTGCTGCAGATGACCGGCGTTGGGTCGCTCGCGCTGAAGCCGACGGTGAGGACGTAGAGGAACCGGTCGTCGCTGCTCACGGCACTGTCGATGGGAGCGAGGGAATTGCGCAGGACAGCGGAGTGGCCGTCTGGGCTCAACAGGGTTAACTCCCGGTTACTGTCGATACGGTAGCCCGAGACCGTACCGCTCCCCGTGTTCGTCACATAGGCGTAGCGGGGGTTGGTGACGCTGTTGGTCACGGACCAGCACGGGGTCTGCTCGGCGGGTACCGATCCGCTGATCACCTTGATCGTGCCGTCACCGGCGACCCGGTAGGAGGACGTTGCGTTGGCGAAAGCTTCGGAGACGACGATGACGTCCTCACCGACGAACGCGAAGCCGAACGGTCCCGCGCCGTTGGAGGGGTTGTTCACCGGTGCGCTGGCGCGGCCGTCCGGGCCGACGGGGAAGACGTCGATCACGTTGTTCCGTATTTCGGTGACGACGAGCCCGGTCCCATCCGGGGTGAACTGGATCTGGCCGGGAGTTGCGTTGGGGCCGCCGATGAGGGTCTGCGTGGAGCCCGCGAGGGGGAACAGTTTCCCGTCGTGGGCCACGGTGAACCCGGCGATGGTTCCTTCTCTGTTGTTGACCACATAGAGCAGGTTCTGGTGGACGGTGACACTCGTCGGGCGGGTGCCGCCGGAGGGGACCCGGTCGACCGGGACCAGCGTCGTGCCCTGGATGGCTAGCACCGAGATCTCGTTGCTGCCGGCGTCGACGGCGAACAGGAACCGCTGGTCCGCGCTCAGGGCCAGGGCTCCTTGCGAGTTCAACGGATCTGCCGCCGCCTGGTTGGTGATGCCGTTTCCGGCGCCGAGGCCGCCGGTGGGGAACGTGCCAATCCGGGTGAGGCCACCGTCGGCTGCGCGGTCGAAGACCGTCACGGAGTTGCCGGTGTCCTGGTTGTTCAAGACGTACACCGTTCCGGTCTTGCCCGGGTACTCAGTTGCGGCAGTCATTTCCTCTTCCTTAAATTGCGACGATTCCTTGGGTGCCGGGTGCGAGTCCGTCCGGGTCGTCATCGGCAATGCCGAAACCGCGCAGCGGGGTGAGGCTGCCATCGGTTTCGATCCGGAAGGCGCTGATGCCCATCTTGCCGCAGGTGGTGACCGCCGCTGCCCTCGCCACGTTGAAGCCCACGGTGAGGACGTAGAGAAATTGACCGTCACTGCTCACGGCATTGTCGATGGGAGCGCGGGAATCACGCAGGACAGCGGAGTGGCCGTCTGGGCTCAACAGGGTTAACTCCCGATTACTGTCGATACGGTAGCCCGAGATCGTGCCGCTGAACGAGTTTGTCACATAAGCGTAGCGGGGGTCGGTGACGCTGTTGGTTACCACCCAGCACGGGGTCTGCTCGGTCTCGGGCACCGATCCGCTGATCACCTTGATCGTACCGTCACCGGCGACCCGGTAGGAGGAGTTGGCGTTGGCTATCGACTCGGAGACGATGATGACGTCCTCGCCGACGAACGTGAAGCCGAACGGTCCCGCGCCGTTGGAGGGGTTGTTCACCGGTGCGCTGGCGCGGCCGTCCTGGTCGACGGGGAAGACGTCGATCACGTTGTTCGCTCTTTCGGTCACGACGAGCCCGGTCCCATCCGGGGTGAACTGGATTTGCGCGGGACCTGCGTTGGGGCCGCCGATCAGGGTCTGCGTGGAGCCCGCTAAAGGCGACAGTTTCCCGTCGTTGGCTATGGTGAACCCGGCGATGGTCCCGTCCGTTTGGTTGACCACGTAGAGCAGGTGCTGGTGAACGGTGACGCTCACCGGGTGAGTGCCACCAGAGGGAATCCGGTCGACCGGGACCAGCGTCGTGCCCTGAATGGCCAGCGACGAGACCTCGTTGCTGCCGGCATTGACGGCGAACAGGAAACGATGGTCCGCACTGATGGTCAGGGATCCTTGCGAGATCAACGGATCCGCCGACGCCAGCGCAACGATGCTGTTCCCGGCGCCGAGGCCGCCGGTCGGGAATGTGCCCATCCGGGTGAGGCCACCATCGGCTGCGCGGTTGAAGACCGTCACGGAGTTGCCGGTGTCCTGGTTGTTCATGACATACACCGTCCCAGTCTTGCCCTGGTGGGTGTTTTCGTGCTCAGTTGCGGCAGTCATTGCCGACTCCTTGTCATCGCGTCAGTTGACCCGGATTTCCCCCGGTCGGCGAGGTTTTGAGTGGTGGAGAGAAGGCCGCTGGGCGGGGTGGCCCGCCCAGCGGCCTTGGGCCGGATGGTCAGGACGGGTCGGCAGGGCCCGCGGCGGCAGAGGCCTTGAGCCCGTTGGCGGCGATGTCATTGGCGATGTCGATACCGAGCCGGACTCCACCGATGTTTTGGCTGAGGTCGATCTCGCCGGCCTCGTTGGTGGCGAAGGCGTCGAACAGCCAGTGCACCCCGAGGAAGGGCCGGCTGCGGCCATTTTCCTCGATCATCTCCCACAACCCACGGGAGAACTTGCGCACCACCCGTGTCCGCACGGTTCCGGTGTTGTCAACGTTGATCCCGTTGAGCTCGTCGGAGACGAACTCCAGGCCATCGGCCAGGGTGTCCGGGCCGATGGTGCCCTGGCCGTAGAACTGCCGGATGGACTGGAAGAACGCTCCGCCGAAGGTGGCGTGGCCCGAGGGATAGGCCGGGAAGGGCGGCGTGAAGTTCTTCTGCCCGACGTTGTTGGTGTTCTGCGCACCGAGCGGGAGCCAACCGGTGTCGGTGTTCGGGCCCAGGCCGTCGGCGCCCACTCCGGTGGGGCCGGTGGAGGGGTCGTCCTCGCGGACTCCCAGTACCGGGCGCCACAGGTCGTAAAAGTACTTGTCGTTCCAGGCCAGGATGCCCGCATCCCCTATCGCGGTGTTGGCCACGGCGAACAGCCGAGCGTTCTGGGTGGTGTCGTTGCCCTGCCCGACTGCGACCTGGCGAAGGATTTGGTTGTACAGCCGCGGTGGCGTGCCCAGGCCTCTGGCCCCGTCGTAGGCCCAGAACAGTCCGACGTTGGTCTCGGTGGGCGTGCGGGAGGGCAGCAGGTCGGCCGGCAGCGTCCCGATGAGCTGGGGGGCGATGCCCTTGCTGCGCACCTGCCGGAGGGCCCGCTCGTAGGCCGGGGTACCCGGCTGCGGGTAGGGGTCGAGGTGATGGCGGGAGGTGACGGCGAAGCAGTGCGACTGGGCACCGTAGAACGGCGCGTAGACAGGCTGCGTCGGGTTGTCCGGGTCCTGCCGGTGGTGCCCGGGAGCAACCGAGATCGAGTAGCCGTCGTCGCCGAGACCGGGATCGTTCTGGCGCAGCGCCAAGATCTTCGCCGCGACCTTCCGGCCGAAGACATGACCATCCGTGTCCGCCTTGCCGGCGACCAACCCGGCCGCGGCGTGTCGAGCGTTGAAGAACGCCTTCTGTGCCGGGTACAGCGCGCTCAGGGTGGAGTGTGCGGCAGCGGCGATCGCGGCGTTGACGGCGTTGACGTCAGCGGCGGGCGCCGTGGGTAGCCCTGTCCCCAGGTAGGGCTCATAATCCCCCGTGTTGATGCCGAAGTAGGCGTCGTGCATCGCCAGGTGCACGATCGCCAAGGCCCGTGAGCTGCCCGCCGGGCCGCGTGCTCCGGCCTCCGTCGGGTCTCCTGTGGTATGCGTGGTGCGGTCGGCCTCGATGGCGACCTCGTTCCAGTACAAGATGGGATCCACTAGCTCTCTCTCCCTCCGAACATGCGCCGTGTGGGCCGGCGTCACCAGTGAAGAGCAGGAACCACCCACCGCAGATACCTCCGGCTGGCACTTATTTATCGGGGATCCGGGCACGAGGCCGGCGTGCGGTCACTCTTCGTAAGCGCCGCGTGGCTGAGCGTTGATGCTGCGCCGTCCGGCGGCTCCGGGATATTCCTGTTCACCGGGGCACCCTGATGTAAATGGTGCCAGTGCCTCTTTTGTGGCCGCTAATGTTCAGTGGTTTCCCGATGGCACGACCCGTTGCTCTCGCCACACTGTAACTCGAGGGACGGCCCCATCGACGGCACTCCGTGTCTCTAGTACATCGGGGTTCATCCGTAAAAATCGTTCAGCGGGGAGCAATATCATGGCGACCAAGACTTATCCTGAAGAGGTTGCGTTACCGGTGTACCCGGACACGCTGACCGAAGACGCTTCTCCCGGTGTGCTGCGTCACAAAGACAGTGTCGTGCACAGAATGCTAGTTGTGGTTGACGCCGGGGAGGCCGCTATTCACCGCTGGCTGATGCGTTACAGCTTGACCGCGTTGCGCATCAGCCTAGGAGCAGTACTTCTTGGGTTCGGTATCCTGAAGTACTTCCCCGGTGTGAGCCCGGCTGAGGGCCTCGTGCTGGCGTTGTTCCACGTGGTGACGTTCGGGCTGGTACCGGCCGTGGTGCCGAACATCGTGGTGATGGTGTTGGCCGGGACGCTGGAGTGCATCATCGGGCTGTTGCTGCTCACTGGGCGGTGGCTGCGCCTGACCATCGTGCTGCTGGCGGTGCAAATGGGCGGTATCCTGGCTCCGGCAGTGCTGCTACCCGGGCGGCTGTTTGCTGGACCGCACCACATGCCCATCCTGGAAGGGCAGTACGTCCTCAAAGACGTGATCCTGCTCGCTGCGGCCATGGTGATTGCTACCACGGTGCGCGGTGGCCGGCTCACTGACAGCGGGAGCAGTTCCGCGCAGACCAAGTAACCCTGAGGTCCACGTAGCCCTGGGGGGCGGGTTAGTCCCGCCCCCCAGGGCTACACGCTATTTGTGCCAGATCGGCATCCATCGCGGACAAGCAAACAAGCAGGTTACTCATCGGTGTTAGGGCCGGTTCGTCCGGTGAGTTGCCACCGGCTGCGGATGTTGAGTTTTTGGTAGATGTGCCCGAGGTGGGTCTCCACTGTCTTGACGGAGAGGTGGAGCTGCTCGGCGATCTCCCGGTTGGTGCGGCCGACCTGGGCGAGCTGGGCGACGGCGGCTTCCTGCGGGCTGAGCTCGTCGGGTTTCCGGGAGCGGGTGCGCCCGCCGGCGCGTCGCCATTCGGCCCGTGCTCGGTTGGCATGCCAACCGGCACCACATTCTTCGGCGATCTGTACCGCCTCAGCGAGCAGCACCCGCGCCCGGGCGATGTCGTCACCGCCCCGGGTCACGAAGGCACCGTAGTCGGTCAGTGTCCGGGCCCGGGCCAGCGGCATGGGCAGCTCATCGTGGAGCTTGAGCGCTCGGCTGAAGTAGGTCTCCGCGAGTGCTCGGTCCCCGGTATGCTCCGCGAGAAGAGCCTGCCCGGCAGTCACGACGATGGTCGGCCACCGGCTGGGCAGCGCCACGGCACGCTGCGCGACCCAGTCGATGACGCGCTGGGCGTCAGTGCTTTGGCCACACGCCAGATGGGCGGCGATCGCGTCGGCCGCCCACGGCACATACGATGGGTCCGCTTCACCGGTGCGGTCAGCCCATTGCTCAAGCTGGGCAAACAGTGCGCAGGCGGTCTCGGTGTCTCCTTGGCGGTAGGCGAGGACTCCCCGCACGTGCAGCTCCAACCCGTCGGCGCGATGCAGGCTGTAGCCGCTGTGGTGGGTCGTGGCCGGCAGCTGCGCGCAGCAGTGCGCTGCTTGCACCAGCTCCCCTTGCTCCAGCAGGACCAACGCCCGGTAGGTGATGGCGACCGGGGCGGAGTACGGCATCAACTCGGCGAGCTCGGTAAGGCGATCGGCAACCGTGCGCGCCTCACTCAGCCGGCCCAGCCGGCACAGGCCGTCGATCCACGCCATCGCCGCCTGGAACAAGATGAGTGGTTCGCAGCGGCGCTCAGTTGAGTGGAGGATCTCGGTGAGCAGTCGTTCGGCGTCGGTGAACTGTTCCGCCTGCACAGCCAGGACCGCGTAGCTCAGCGCGGGATTCTGGTACCGGTGCCGTTCGGCAGGCCGCGAGGTGGGGATGCGGTCCACCTGGGTCGCGACGGCCGCCGCCGTCCCCAGACCGCCGGGGTCCCCGCAGCGATAGGCGACCACACCCCAGACCGCCTGCGCCGAGGCCTGCATCACCCCACGGGAAGTGGCCAGCTCGGCGGCTCGGTTCGCCCACCGCAGGGCAGCCCGGGGACCAGAGGTCCACTGTTGGTGGGATGCCAGGTCGAGCAGGGCTCCGACGGCGAGCTCGGGATGGTCCTGCTCGGCGAGATCCGCCGCGGACTCACAACAGGCCGCGGCGCGCTCGACCTGGCCGGTGATGAACATGGCCTGTCCGAGCTGGCGCAAGGCGGCGATCCGGTCCACGAGGGACAGCTCCGGGAAGCACAACACCCGCTCGTAGACGGCGATCGCCTGCTCGCTGGCACCGTCGGCGATCAACGTCGCACCTAGGTCGAAAAGCAGTCTGGTCGGTGCGGCCGTACCCGCCAGCCGCAGCCCTGCTTCGAGGTGGTGGCGGGCGGTTTGGACCGCGCCGACCCGCAGTGCGTCACGCCCCGCCAGGGCCACCGTGGCTACCGCCTCAGCGTCACCCGCCAACTGGGCGGCCACCGCATGGTCCGCGGCCTCCGCCGGGTACGCGCCACAGGCCACCAGTGCGCGGAAGCAGGCCACATGCAGGTCCCGGCGCACCGGAGGCGCGATGTCCTCGTACACGCCCTGCCTGATCAGCGCGTGGGTGAACCGCGCCCATCCGTCATCGGCCTCGTAGAGCAGACCGCCGCGGAACAGGCCGTCGATCTCGGTGGCGGCCTCGGTGGCGGACAGCCCAGCCACCTCCGTCGCGACGGCGACCCGGAATCGAGTCCCGAGCACACTTGCCGCCTGCAGGTAGCGTCGTCCGGCCGTACCGGCCCCGACGAAGCGGGAGAACCACACCTGCCCCTCCGACAACTTCCCGCTCCGGCGTAGCTCCAGGGCGACCTGCTCCACCAGCAACGGATTGCCCCCGCACAGCTCGAGGGCCTGGTCCACGACCTCGGCCGGGACCTGCCCGTACACCCGGGAACGCAGCAGCTTGCGCGCTGTCGTGGTGCTCAGCGGAGCCAGCGACTCGATCCGGGCCAACCCTTGGGCGGCCAGATCCTGCGCCGAGATGACCGCCTCCGTCGGCCACGGCCGGGTAGTGGCGATCAACGCCACCGGCAGGGCGGCCAGCCGACGGCAGATCAGATGGATCACCGTCAGCGAGTCCGGATCCGACCAGTGCAGATCATCCAGCGCCACCAGCACCGGGCGGGTCGCCGCCTCCCGTACCCCGCGGAGAATGCCGTAGAAACGGGCCTGCGCGGAGATCTCGGCGGCCTCACCACCGTCAGCGTCCAGTGCCATGCTGCCGCCGGGGAGCCTCCCCTGGAGCAGTGGATCGAGAGCCTGTCCGATCAGCCCGAACGGCAACAGCGCCTCCACCTGGTCCCCACGTCCCACACCGACCGCAAACCGCGGTTTCGCGACGGTGATCGCGTGTTCGAGCAAGGTGGTCTTGCCCAACCCGGCCGCCCCGACCACGAACAGTGCCCCGCCCCGGCCCTCGTAGGCGTCCGCGAGGAGCCGCTCGAGCGCGCCCAGCGCGTCACCTCGCTCTGCTATCGCGGTGGTCAGTCCACCGGTATCCGCTGGTCGGCTGGGTGGTCGGCCCCCAGTGGGTGGCCATGACGACGTTCCGCTCTGTATTAGCTTCGGCATCTCGACACACTTCCCCGTCTGGTGCTCTGAAGAACAGCAACCACAGCAACAGAGAACGCGTCACGCCCCATGAGTACGTTACCCGCACACCCGATCGGGTGAACTCCGGTCTAGGCTGCTAACGTCGGCGGGCGTATTTGCCGGTGAGTTGGGCCTGGGCCAGCACCTTGCCCGACAGGGCATGCGGCAGGTCGGTGCGCGGGCTGGCGCCCTCGGCCAGGCCGCTGGGCGCCGACAGGGCGAGCAGCGTGAAAATGTAGCGGTGAGCCTTGCCCAACGGTGGGCATGGTCCGGCCCAATCCGTGCGGCCGTAGTCGTTCTTGCCACCGACGGCCCCCACGGGCACCTTCCCCTCTTCCAGCCCGCCACTGGCGGGGTCGAGTCCGCAGAGGACCCAGTACAACTGGGTGCCTCCCGGGCCGTCCGGATCTTCGAGGAGCAGGACCAGCTCAGCGGTGCCGTCAGGGACCTCCGACCACGCCAGTGGGGGTGACACGTTGTCGCCGTCGCAGGTGTACTGGACAGGAACGAGGTCGTTGTTGGCAAAGGCTGGGCTGCTGAGGGTGAGCGCCATAGTGCATTAATGCTACCGTGCGCGCGGGATGATCTGGGATGTAGTACGAAGATGCTGGCCCGCGTCAAGCGCGGTGAGGAGATCGACATCACTGAGCGGGGTGCGATCATCGCCCGGCTGATACCGGCTCAGCCGCACCCGCTGGCCGATCTCATTGCGTCCGGCGCATTGCGCCCTGCCACGGCCGGTGGCCCGCTGCCGCGACCCTCCGGCAGGCCCGTTATGGCTCCATATCGGGGTGGGTCCGGGGGTTTCGAGTAGGTGAGCCCCGACGGTCGGGGGAAATCGTCGGGGCTCATCCTGTTCATCGGAACAATGTCGGGTCTTGTTACAGTGGGAGCATCGTGATCGGGAATCTTCGGTCGGTTGCGATGGTCGTAAGTTCCTGTGGTGTTCACGCCGTTACTGCGCTGCTGCTCACTGTTATCATGACCGGTCCGCAAGCTACAACTGGATGTCGGCCTATTCGCAATACGTGGTGGCAGAGGAACGCTGCCGGTTGTTCATTCCTTGGGGCCCTGGCCGGGCTTTCGGATTGACGTCACGCTGGGTGATGCGGTCTCGTGGTGCTGAGACGGACCGGTCGGCCGTTGACTCGGGAGCTGGGCACGGACACCATGGCTCTACTTGACTACGGTGAGGAGCCGGGCATGAGCCAGCCAGACCTCAAGCCGCGCAGCCGAGACGTCACCGACGGGCTGGAACGTGCCGGAGCCCGCGGCATGTTGCGCGGGGTGGGCATGCGCGATGGCGACTTCGCCAAGCCGCAGATCGGTGTCGCCTCGTCCTGGAACGAGATCACCCCATGCAACCTGTCGCTGGACCGGCTGGCCAAGGCCAGCAAGGAGGGTGTGCACGCGGCCGGGGGCTTCCCGATGGAGTTCGGCACGATCTCGGTGTCCGACGGCATCTCCATGGGTCACGTCGGGATGCACTACTCGCTGGTATCCCGCGAAGTCATCGCCGACTCGGTGGAGACCGTGGTGGAGGCCGAACGGCTCGACGGGACGGTGTTGCTCGCGGGCTGTGATAAGAGCCTGCCCGGAATGCTGATGGCTGCCGCCCGGCTCGACCTGGCCGCGGTATTCCTCTACGGGGGCACCATCCTGCCTGGCCGGGTCGGCGACCGTGAGGTCACCATCATCGACGCCTTCGAGGCGGTGGGTGCCTGCGCCCGCGGCCTGATCAGCCGGGCCGACGTCGACGCGATCGAGCGGGCGTTCTGCCCTGGCGAGGGTGCCTGCGCCGGCATGTACACCGCCAACACGATGGCCTGCGCGGCCGAGGCGCTGGGCATGTCACTGCCCGGCTCAGCCAGCCCACCCGCGGTGGACCGGCGCCGCGACGGGTTCGCCCGGGACAGCGGAACCGCGGTGGTGGACCTCATCGCCCGCGGGATCACCGCCCGGCAAATCCTTACCCGCGAGGCGTTCGAGAACGCGATCGCGGTGGTGATGGCCTTCGGTGGCTCGACCAACGCGGTGCTGCACCTGCTTGCCATCGCCCACGAGGCCGGGGTGCCGCTGGAACTGGACGACTTCAACCGGATCGGCGACAAGGTGCCGCACCTGGCCGACGTCAAGCCCTTCGGCACGCATGTGATGGCCGCGGTCGACCAGGTCGGCGGCGTGCCGGTGATGATGAAGGCGCTGCTGGACGCGGGGCTGCTGCACGGTGACTGCCTCACCGTCACCGGACGCACGCTCGCGGAGAACCTCACTGAGCTGGATCCTCCCGACCTCGACGGCAAGATCCTGCACCGGTTGGCAGACCCGATCCACCCCACCGGCGGGATCACCATCCTGCGCGGCTCGCTGGCTCCCGAGGGCGCGGTGGTGAAAAGCGCCGGCTTTGACTCGACGTGCTTTGCGGGGCGAGCTCGGGTGTTCGACGGGGAGCAGGCCGCGATGAACGCCATCGGGGACCTGCAATCCGGCGACGTCGTGGTGATCCGGTACGAGGGCCCGCAGGGTGGGCCGGGGATGCGCGAGATGCTCGCGGTCACCGGCGCGATCAAGGGCGCTGGGCTGGGCAAAGACGTCCTGCTGCTCACCGACGGGCGCTTCTCCGGCGGTACCACCGGCTTGTGCGTCGGCCACGTGGCCCCCGAGGCGGCCCACGGCGGGCCGATCGCGCTGGTTCGCGACGGTGATCCGATCGTGCTGGACATGGACCGCCGTGAGCTGAACCTGCAGGTCGACGCTGACGAGCTGGCGCGGCGCCGGCAGGAGTGGAAGGCGCCGCAGCGCCCGCTGCGCGGCGTGTTGGCGAAATACGCTCGGTTGGTCGGCTCTGCCGCGGAAGGCGCCGTGTGCTCGTGAGCGGCTAGCTACGGCTGGTTACGGTAGAGTGATCCTGTCGAGCTAGCGGTACCGGCCGACGCAGGGGGACGACCAGGGCAAGGTCGATGCGCCCTTTTCGCGACAGCTCTAACGGTGTTTCTTTCAGGGTAAGTGTCGCGGTGACCACGCACTCCCCTCCCCGTAGCGCCACCAGGTTGCCTTGTCGCACCACCGCTGCGACTCCGTTGAGGTCGAACGTCACCGTCAACTCGAAAGTAAAGGTATGGACTTTGGCACTATCGACGAGCAGATCGACAGAGGGATGGTGGGTCGAGACGACGCGGTGCGTCGCCAGAACCACGATCTCCTCGCTGCCTGGGCTGGCGAGTGTGCGCTCTGCCGCTTTGGTCAGCTCGGTGTACTTGCGCCAGCCGGACATCAGCATATCCTCGAGGTCGAGGTCGAGGAGTTTGTCAGTGACGGTGGCGATTTGGTGGTTGACGGCCTGCAGAGCTGAGCCGGACAGGTTGCGGAAGCCCTGGATCGCAGATTGGTATACACCTTGTTCGCTGAGCGAGCGGGCGAGGACCTCCACGGTGTCGTCGCCGAGTAGAAAAACCCGCGCCGACATCGGCCCGGTGAGATCTTCGGAGTTCACGAGCGCACCTCCTCAAGAACCTGCGTGCCGCTATCGGCGTGTGATTCAAGGCGCACGACGCATGACGGCGGCGAATAGTCCGTTCGTGACTCCATAACCTCGACACCAACACCGGGATCAGCTCCGGCAATAGCCGAGACATGCGCGCTCACCCACTTCTGCCCCTTACGGACTTGATCGGCAAGCAAGGCCAATAGTCCGATGGTCAGCAGGATCAGTGCAACGATTGCTAGCCACAACCACGGAATCAGCTTGGTGACGCTCGCGGGAATTACAGGGACCACCACGGGGGGCCGCACTGCGGGAGGTTGCTCTTCGGGAGGTTGCACCACAGGGAGTTGCGCTGCGGGAGGTTGCGTTGCTGGGGGTTGTGCTGCGGGAGACTTGACGGGGGGCACAGGAACAAGAGGTTTTGCGGACGCAGGAGGCTTGTGCTCCGGGAAAATCCGAAGAGGCTTCGGGGGGATTATAATCACGCGATTCTCAACGAGCGGCGGGCATGTCTCATTTTTTAGGCGTCTCTCACCTCCTGGGCACGGCGGGAGGGATGGGCATGCCCCATTACTTAAGCGCCTTCCACCTCCTGGGCATAGTGGAGATGGTGGACATGTTCCGTTTCTTACGCGTTTCTCGCCTCCCGGACATGGCGAAGGCTCTGGGCATTTCTCATTGCTTAAGCGTCTCGTGCCTACTGGGCACAGCTGGAAAGATGGGATAAGCTGACATGTCCCATTAGTCGAGCGTTTCATGTCTCCCGGGCATGATTGGATTTCCGGGCGCCTTCCGTCTCCTGGGTGTTTTCCGTCTCTTGAGTATCTGTCGTCTCCCTGGCGTCTTCCGTCTCCGGAGCCTCCCGGGTCTCCCGGGGGGACGTTGACAGCGCTTCCACTCAGGATCCGCGTTGCCGCTACCGGGCTCTGGCCGTGAACCTTGTCACTCGGGTCAGAGACTTGGCCCAGCGCAAGACCTGCGGCTTGCGGAGCCTGTGTCATCCCCGGTATCCGTGACCTCGCAAGGTTGGACACGGCCATGAGGTTCATGAGCACTGTAGGGGGCTGATCGGCGCTGACGGTGGCGAGGTGGCGCACGCCGCCTCGGGGAGGGGAGAGCTCCATGGGCAGCCTGGTGTCGTCAATCTCCTTCAGGGAGGTTACGTATCCCTTGCCAGTCGTCACCTGTGATACTCCGGATAAGCTGGCGTTGGACCCGGGTACCAGCACGAGTGATTGCTTGACAGGGCCAGCGCTCGTCGTCACGCTCACGGCAAGTGCAAGCAGCACGCATACACGTAACGCTGCTATGACGAGTGAACAGCGAACGAACCGGCGGGTGGAAGACATCCGGTCCTCCTTGCGCGTCTACCCTGCGTGCACCCCGTTGCGCGCTGTACTACCGTCCAGCACGGAATGGCAGGGTGTCAACCAAAAAGCTGAAGTAAAGCGCCCCGAAAGAGTGCATACGTAACATTATGCACGCAACGTTCACCCAAACGTGTTGCCACACCTGGACCGAGCGGATCCGCGGCTGGCGGGCTGGCGGGCTGACGCAAGGCTCGTTCCGTGCGGTGTCGTTGTGTGGAGGGCACCCAGGACCGGGGAGCAGCGGGCTGGCGCAATCGGGGGACACGTCCTGCGGTGCAGGACGCCGCGCCAGCGGGGAGGGCTCAGCCCGGCCCTGGGGCCAACACCGACGCTATCGGCCGGCTGGATCACCAAGGTCGTACAGAATGTCCAATGTGCCGGTCTGGGGCAGTAAACGCGGGTCAGTAGGCTCGGGACAGCAGAACTTCCTGCTGATGACCTGCCACCAGCAGGAAGAGATTGAGAGCTTGGAGAGCAACGTGGTGGTAACCGACGATGGCAGCGAGCGACGGCGGGAGATCGGCCGGCGGGTGGCACAGTGGCGGGCCCGCCGTAACTTCACCCGCCAGCGGTTCGCTGACCTCTGC
>JBOHFG010000361.1:0-4693 GCA_050699575.1 Pseudonocardiaceae bacterium | reverse complement strand
CAGACCGTGCAGCGCCCGGCCCCCAAGGAGTGGGCGGCGTCGTATTTCTGTCCGGAGCCGGTCGAGATCGAGTTCCTGGACAGCAGCGGGCAGCACTGGACCCGCGACGAACAGGGCTTCCTCACCTCTGGTGACAACCGTAGTCAAGCCCCGAGCCCGTAGACAGGGAACCCGCGAGGCTCAGGCTCGCTCGCTGGCGCGCAGGGCGGCCGTGACCTCGCGACACTGGCCGAGCAAGTGCGGGGCCGACGTCTGTACGGCGCGGTGTACCGGGCTGTCGGGTTCGTACCGGGAGAGGATTTCGGCGATCCGTTCCTCCGGGGACAGCCGCTCACCGCGTGGGCCGGTGGTGAAGTCGCAGTACGTGATCGCGATGACCTGCTCGCCCGAGTGGCCGGTGAGCGGGAACTCCGCGAGCAGAGGCTCGCTCAGGCCCCGTTCAGCGGCCTCGGCCACCGCGCCGGAGTGGTGCGCCACCAGCGCGCACACCGCCGGAGCGGCATCCTGTCGGTCACGCAGATACCGGGCACCGTCGAGCGGGTGGAACCCCGTCACGGCCAGCACCGGCGCGTACCCGATGTCGTGCAACCACCCGACGGCCTCGATCAGGTCCGTGTCCCAGCCCAGCACCGGCCCGACAGCCCGAGCCTGCCTGGCGACACCCTGCGTGTGTGCCCACCGATCCGGCAGCGCGTCGGCCAGCACCCGCCGAGCGATCTCCCGAGCCCAGACCGGCGACCCGTCTCCCATCTACGTGACCCTAACCGCCGTTGGGGGACGTGGCAGCGTGGACGAACCAACCTTTGCCGTGAACGGCCTGGACCAGACCAAGACTCGTCAGCAACGACAGAGCCTGCCGGACCGTGCCCCGGGACACCCCATACTCACGGGTCAACGCGGCCTCCGACGGCACAGGATCACCCAGCGCGAGATCACCAGAGGCGATGACCCGTTGCAGCTCCGCTGCGATCCGCCGGTAGGCAGGCAGCGTCGCCGCAGGATCACCCGGCGCGAGGACGACTCGCCCCCGTCCAGGCACCGTGGCCACGAGACCCTCATCGGCCAACCGCCCCAGCGCCCGGCGCACCGTGTTGCGCGCGACACCGAACTCCCCGGACAGAACCGTCTCAGACGGCACCGGGGAACCCGGCGGAAGTAGCGCCAACCGCGCGCGCAGGGTCTCTGCGATCCGCGCATAACTGCCCCACTGCGTCGATGCCAGGCTCATCGACGGCCACGCTCGTATCGCCGTGGTCGAGGCACCCACCAAGCCTCGCAGGCACCCTCTCCGACGACAAACCACCCGGAGGACGTCTAGGGACGTCTTGTGCTAGCGTCGCGGCAGGACCGTCACGGGGGGAGCCCATGGCCGTAAAGGTGACATCGCCGATCAGTCCCTTGCGGCGGGCTCTGGCCGAGTCGCGCCTCCGGGAGGTCGACATCGCCGAGGCTCTCGGCGTCGACCCCAAGACGGTGCAGCGCTGGCTCGCCGGGCGTCTGCCCCAGCCCCGGCACCGCTGGGGACTGGCGGATCTCGTCGCGCGACACGAGAACGACCTGTGGCCGCAACTAGCCGGAGGGCTGGCACCGGCGATCAACCGGGAGATCCTCGCGACCTACACCCACCGGGGCGCGGTACCCCGCGAGCTCTGGCGGCAGCTGTTCGCCAGCGGCGAGAGCGAGATCGGCATCCTCGTCTACGCGGGACTGTTCCTCGCCGAGGACATCGACCTCGTCCGGATCATGCGCGACAAGGCCGAAAACGGCGTGACCATCCGCATCCTGCTCGGCGATCCCGACAGCGAGCAGGTCGCCCTGCGCGGAGCCGAGGAAGGCATCGCCGAGGCCATGGCGGCGAAGATCCGCAACGTCATCGTGCTCTACCGGCTGCTGCTGGACCTACCCACAGTAGAGGTCCGCCTGCACACCACCGTGCTATACAACTCCCTCTACCGCGCCGACGACCAGATGCTCGTCAACACCCACGTCTACGGCACCGCGGCAGCACAAGCCCCCGTCCTCCACCTCCAACGCCACGGCGAACTGTTCAGCACCTACGCCGACAGCTTCGAACGCGTCTGGACAACCGCCAAGCCCTTGCCCGCGCCGTTAATGACGAAGCACGTACCCCATCAATCGAGGGTGCAGATAACGAACAGTCATGAGCAGCGTATAACCGACTGAGCGGCGCCAGGAAGGCCGATGCTGTGATAGAAGCGTGGAGTGGTCACGAATGCACCCCGCACGTACGACAGCGCTGACGTTTCGCTTTAACCCAATTCTCCCCGGCGAGCTTGACGTCTGCCAGATCAGTCCAGCCCGTAGACGATACCGGGATGGTAGCAAGAACCCCCACCCCCTCATCAGGGTGCGCCTCCGTCTGCTTGCCCTCGAAGATATAAGCCACCTTGTCACCACGTTGCCAGCGAATCGTGCAATCTGCCGAGCGCAAGTACACCCAGCCTGTAGGACTGGTCATCGGCATGACGCCGCCACGACTCATAGCCCGTACCCGCGAGCTTCCTTGGAAGTCTGGTCAATCAGCCTAATCAAGCTGTCAGCCTGCGCCGGATCGAGGATCGCCTCGCAGATAAACGGGCAGTCGTAAAAAAAGATCCATACCTTCCCCTGGTATGCCTCTAAAGAGAAGGTGACACGACCATCCGGGCCTCGGCCTTTAACGGTGAGCTTGCGCCGTGACATGAGCACCGTCTCCATCCGTGTGTGCCGGTTCATCAGGGAGCAGGCACAGGAAGCGGGATGGCACGCCGATCACCTGACCCTCGCTGCCGAGGTAGATATGGGCCAGGTCGAGGCTCCGGTCGACGACTTCGCCGCGCTGGTGCAGCCGCGAGCCCCCCCGTCCTCCGCGACCTGCTCAACCCAGCAGGGAAATGTGGGTGCCCTCGACATAACACTACCGGCCTTGAGTCGATCGCGGTGCCTCAAGTGGCCATGGCGCGCCTCCACTGCCACGGGGATTGGTTGAGGACCGGCTGGCCGCTGGGAGCCGAGCGTCGGGGGCCGCTCACTCAACCGACAGCCAGCCGATCTCGGAACCGATCCAGCACGGGAATGCACACCCGACTCCACTGCTATCACCAGTCCATCCCATCGCCGCGTCAGGCCGTTCTTGGAGGGCACCGGGCCGGGCAGGCTCGATCGCCAGCACCCCGCCCGGCGCCGAGATAGAGCTTTCCCCGGAGTCGTAAGACGCGAACACCTCCGCCATGTGCCGGTTCTACGACGTTGTTGACGTCCTCGATCCGTCCCACTCTGCGGGCGCCGTGGGCACGCAGGCGCTTGACACTCTTACGTAAGATTGGGGACCAACGTGGTCGCGGTGTTCGACTGGCCTATCCTCACTCCGCCGGCGTCTCCGGTCACGGATCGACCGCCGCCGCGCTCCAGCTCGTTCAGACCCGAATCCGCGAGTAAGTGGGAGACACGCGTCGTGAGATGACGATAGGTGCCCTGTTGACCTGGGATGATGGTCTTTGCGAAGAGATCGATCACCCAGGAGATAAGGACACCTATCTGGTGGGCAGGATACGCGGGAGCAGGCGGGCGAGGCGGCAGGTGCGGATCGGCGCGCCGGATGCGTCGTTGACGGCGGTGTCGGGAATGGCCGCGGTGCGTGAGTTGTGTGATGGGCTGGGGGTGATCGCGGCGCTGGATGCGGCGGTGGGGTCGATCAAGCAGCGGGCTCGGGGGCATTCGGGGGGCGTTGCTGGTGGGGCTGGCTGCGGTGCAGTTGGCCGGGCAGGATCATCTGGTCGGTCTGGACCGGGTGAGTGCCGATGTCGCGGGCCAGGCGCTGGTGCCGGTGGCCGGGCTGGGCTCGACTACCGCGGCCGGGCTGGCCCGGCGGATTAGCACTGAGCAGTGGGCGGTGGTGCAGACCGGGATGGCCGCGGTGATCGCGCGGATGCTGGCCCGGCTGCCCGCGGCGCGCAGGGAGGCGTTACTGAAAGACAGTGACGATCGATCTGGACACCACTGATGTGGAGGTCTACGGCCGCCGCAAACGCGGGGTGGCCTACAACTATCAGGGCCAGCGGTGCGGGCGGCCACACGTGGCCAGCTGGGCTGAGCTGGAGGTGGCGCTGGCCGTGGACCTGCTGGCCGGTGATTCCGACCCCCGTCCTGGCGCGCCGGGATTGTTGCGCCGCGCGCTGCGTGGTCTGCCGCCAGGGGCAGGCAAAGTCAAGCTCCGCGCCGATGGCGGGTACTTCGTGGTGGACCTGGCGGTGGCTGCACACCGGGAAGGGGCCGGGTTCGCGATCGGCGCCAAACGCATCGCCCCGGTCTGGAAAGCCCTGGCCGGGATCAGCGAGACCGACTGGACCGGCGCGCTGGGCATGCCCGGTGCCCAGGTCGCTGTCGCGCACTACTGCCCGGCCTGGTGGCCGGCCAGCACCCGGCTGCTGATCCGCCGGGTAGCGCTGGCCCCTGAGCAGATCTCAGCGGATCCACGATCGAGGCGGCGCCGGACCCTGCACCCTGACCAGCGTGTGCTGCCCCTGGACGAACTGGCCGCCACCGCCACGGTGTATGGCTACTCGTTCATCCTGATTCTGTGGAATGCTCCTGCGTCGCAGTCCACAGAATCCATGTTCGGCTGGAATCTGAGCAGCTCAGGACGGGTGCGAGGGGTTCGACGCGGTGTGCTCAGATTCCACAGAACCTATAC
>JBOHFG010000360.1:0-2083 GCA_050699575.1 Pseudonocardiaceae bacterium | reverse complement strand
TGGTGGTGGACCCGTCGGTGAGCGTGGTCGACGGCTTTGACCGGTGGGAGTTGTTGCTCTCGGATGTCGAGTTGTCGGACGACGTTCGTGAGGACTTGGTGCGGCGGTTGCGTGGTGTGTTGGTGGGGTTGGAATCGGGGGGTGATGGCGTGGTTTCGGATGAGGAGATGTTCTCGATGATCGAACGCGAGCTAGGTATCGATTGAGGCTTTCTGCCGACGTGTTGTTCTCGTGTGGGGAGTGGGTGTGACAGTGGGAGCCGAAGAAAAGCTTCGCAGTTACTTGAAGCTGGTTACGGCGGATCTGCGGGAGACGCGTCGGCGGTTGGAGTCGGTTGAGGCGGCGGCGTCGGAGCCGATCGCCGTGGTGGGGATGGGCTGCCGCTTCCCTGGTGGTGTGTCGTCGCCGGAGGACTTGTGGCGGCTTGTCGAGTCCGGTGTGGACGCTGTGTCGGAGTTCCCCGACGACCGGGGTTGGGACGTCGAGGCGATTTACGACCCGGACCTGGATGCGGTCGGAAAGACGTACACGCGTCGAGGCGGTTTCTTGCACGATGCGGGTGATTTCGACGCCGGGTTCTTCGGAATTTCGCCGCGTGAGGCGTTGGCGATGGACCCGCAGCAGCGGTTGTTGCTGGAGGCGTCCTGGGAAGCCGTCGAGTACGCGGGAATCGACCCGGCTTCATTGCCCGGCCAGCGGGTCGGGGTGTTCACCGGGGTCATTTCCCAGGAGTACGCCTCGCTGCTGAACGGAACCCAGGAGAACCTGCAGGGCCACTTGCTCACCGGGACCACGACGAGTGTGGCGTCGGGCCGGGTGGCGTACTGCTTGGGGCTTGAGGGGCCTGCGGTGACGGTAGATACAGCTTGTTCGTCGTCGTTGGTGGCGTTGCATTTGGCGGTGCAGTCGCTTCGGGCCGGGGAGTGCTCGATGGCGTTCGCCGGTGGGGCTACTGTCATGTCGAAGCCCGGACTGTTCCTCGACCTTTGCCGCCAGCGCGGGTTGGCGCCTGACGGTCGCTGCAAGGCGTTCGGTGTCGGCGCGGACGGGTTCGGGCCGGCCGAGGGTGTTGGTGTGCTGCTGGTGCAGCGGTTGTCGGACGCCCTCGCGGAGGGTCATCGCGTTCTCGCAGTGATCCGCGGCAGCGCGATCAACCAGGACGGTGCTTCGAACGGTCTGACCGCGCCGAACGACCTCGCCCAGGAACGGGTTGTCCGCGCTGCGCTGGAGCAGGCTCGCCTGCAGCCGGGCGATGTCGACGTGGTCGAGGCGCACGGGACGGGCACGCGTCTGGGTGACTCGATCGAGGCGCAGGCCTTGATCGCCGCGTACGGGCGGGATCGCGAGCGACCGCTGTGGCTCGGTTCGTTGAAGTCGAACATCGGGCACACCCAGGCTGCCGCCGGTGTTGGTGGCGTGATCAAGATGATCATGGCGATGTGGCACGGAGTGTTGCCGCGCACGCTGCATGCGGATGAGCCGTCGCCGCACGTGGACTGGAATTCCGGTGCACTTGCTCTGCTGACGGAGAACCAGGAGTGGCCGGAGACCGGACGGCCGCGCCGCGCCGCTGTGTCGTCGTTCGGGATCAGCGGCACCAACGCGCACGTGATCTTGGAGGCGCCGGAGCCCGAGGCCGATGTCGAGCCCGGTTCCGGGCCTGGCGTGTGGGTGCTGTCGGCGAAGTCGCCTGAGGCGTTGCGGGCGCAGGCAGCTCGGTTGGCTGAGCACGTCCGGCAGCTGTCCGATGGTTCGGTGGCTGACATCGGGGTGTCGTTGGCTCGGCGGTCGCGGTTTGAGCACCGTGCGGTGGTGACCGGTACGAACCGTGACGCTCTTCTGTCCGGTTTGGACTCGTTGGCTGCGTCGGGCTCGGTGGCGCGTGTGGTGCCGGGTGTCACCGGTGTGGTGCTGGTGTTCCCGGGCCAGGGCTCGCAGTGGCGTGGTATGGGCCGGGAGCTGTGGGAGTCCAGCCCGGTGTTCCGCGACGTGCTGGGCGAGTACGCCGAGGTGCTGGATCCGCTGGTCGGGTTCTCGGTTGTCGACGTGGTGCGTGGGCAGGCGGAGATGCCGAGCACCGAGC
>JBOHFG010000359.1:0-14143 GCA_050699575.1 Pseudonocardiaceae bacterium | reverse complement strand
TGCTGGCACAGCCCCAGCAGCCGGTCCCGTTCCGGGACCTTGACCCGGCACACCCCGAGGAACGCGGCGACGTCCACCTCGCTGCCGCCGCGCTTGCCCGACAACAGCCGCGATACCCGGCTCGGTGAGCAGTCGAGCAGGTGCGCGGCCTCGTGTCCGGTCAGCCCGGCCCGCTCCATGACCTGCCGCAGTCCCTCACCCAACTCCCGGCTGCGAATCGTCGGCTCCCGATCCCCCATCGTGACCTTCCCCGTAGCGAACAACTCGACCCGGGCCCGCCGCGGGATCACCCCAGCGGACTCTTCAGTGCAGGATATTTCGTGTCCCAGGGACAACTTGACTACTCGTGCCGTCGGCGTGTCCGTGCACCGCTGCGGCCCCTTACTGGGCAGCGCTGAGCACTGCTGCGGCGGCACTCGTCGCGCGGCGGATGCCGGTGACGTCCACGTCGTGGTGGGTCACCGCCCGGACGAGATCGGGTTCCAGGGTGCTCATCAGTACCCCGTGCTCGGCCTCCAGGCGCGCGCAGAACCGGGGCGCGTCGGCCAGCCGGAACACCACGATGTTGGTCTCCACGGTATCCGGGTCCAGGGTGATGCCGGGTAGCCCGGCGAGGCCCTTGGCGAGGATCCGGGCGTTGGTGTGGTCCTCGGCGAGCCGGTCCACGTGATTGTCTAGGGCCCACAGGCAGCCGGCGGCGACGATACCGGCCTGGCGTAGGGCGCCGCCGGTCATCTGCTTGTAACGCCAGGCCTGCTCGATCAGCTCGGCTGAGCCGGCCAACACGGCACCCACTGGTGCTCCCAGGCCCTTGGTGAAGTCGATCCACGCGGTGTCGAACCCGCGCGCCCAGTCCACCGCCGGTACTCCCGAGGCGACCACGGCGTTCAGCAACCGCGCCCCGTCCAGATGCGTGCGCAGCCCGTGCCGCGCGGCGACCTCCAGCACCGCGCGCACCTGGGCAAGCGGCCACACCCGCCCGCCGGCCAGGTTGGTGGTCTGCTCCACCGACACCAGCCGGGAGCGCGGTTTGTAGCGGTGACTGGCCGGGAACAGCGCCGCCTCCAGCGCGGCCGCGGTGAACATGCCGGCCTCACCGGGCACCGGGGCGAGCACCGCCCCGGACAGTGCCGACGGGCCACCCCCTTCCGCGACGATCGGATGCGAGGACGGGTGCAGGTGCACCGCGTCGCCCCCGGGCCGCACGTGCAGCCGGAAACCGATCGCGTTGCACATCGTGCCCGAGGGCAGGAACACTGCGGCGGGCTTGCCCAGCAGCGCGGCAACCCGCTCACACAGGGCGTTGACGGTCGGATCCTCACCGCGCTGCTCGTCACCCACCTCAGCCGCGGCCATCGCCGCCCGCATCGCCTTGCCCGGCCGGGTCTGGGTGTCGGAGTACAGATTGACCAGCATCATCAGCAACGTTAACCGAGGCTGGGTCACCGTCGTTTTCGTGCCACGTCATACTGCCAGTTATATGGCTTGGCAAACAGGTCACCATCACGGTGGATGAGGAGCTGCTGTCCTGGTTCGAGCAGAAGGCCGCGCAGGCCGGCGGCAAGCTCTCGCCGACCATCGCCAGGGCTGCCCGGAACTGGATGCTGTGGGAAGACGCCGCCCGATTGGCTGAGGCTGACCAGCGCGCCGGCCGCAACAACGACGACCACGCTGAAGCTGAGCTCGACGCCCAGCGCGAGGCCGAAGAAACTGAGGCCAGCCGGGGACACGCGGCGTGAGGCAAGGGCAGGTCTGGCAGTTCGAGCGTGACCGTCGGGCCAAGGAGAACGCGTATCGAGTTGTCGTCAGTGCCGACTACCGGTTGCCTCCGGAGCGCCGATGGGTCCTCACCGCCACCATCGTGTCCACACTGGACGTCGACACCCCCGTCGCCGTGCGACTCCAGCCTGGTGACCCCGTCAAGGGATTCATCCGCGCCGACGAGCTAACCCGCACGTATGTGCTATGGCTGATCGGCCCGGTCGGAATGATCACCGTAGTTACGCTCGCCGCCGCGCTCCGTACCGAGATGGACCTCTGAACCGCCCATTGCCCGGTATCACCAGGGGGCGGTCGGTGCTCCTTTTCCCTGAGTCCTGTCTGCTTGAGGGGAATGGGGGATCATCGAGGAGGTCACCGTGGCCGTGGAGCACTGGGATCCGGTTGCCGGTCTCGCTGACCGCCGGGTTGAGGACGACGGTCGTGGGCTGGGCGATATCGGGTCTTGGCCGATCCCGGGAACATACTGATGAGGTGGCCGGCCGCCGTGGCGCTCACCGTCCTGGTAGCGGGTTGCGGTGTAGCCGGGATCGGAGAGAGGCACTATGGACGACAAATTCGCAGCGCTCGCGCGGCGCCCGACCATCGAGAACATCACGGTGACCTACGAATGAATGCAGGCGCGGCTGCGGGACCGGTTCTCCGCCGAGGTCGGGCCGTTGCGGTGGGTCAATGACCAGAACCTCAGCGGGGCGGGCTGCGCCGATTTCCCTGGTGTGCGTGGTGAGAGCCGGATGCTGGACTCCTGGACGTCGAAGGGAGACCTCCCCGATGCGCAGTGGGACCATGCGGTGCGAATCGTCGCCGAGGTGACCGGCGAGTACGGCTTCAGAACCCCACGAGTGGTCGTGAACCGACCGAGCGACCACGAGATCACCGCAACTGATCGGATTAGATCATCTCGACTTCACCGCCGCGGCGGTCGCTTGGGTCACCGGCACCGGCGAACGCAATGCGGTCCTGGTCGACTCGACCCGGTCCCGCGCCGATCTCATCGTCCCGGCTGGCCTGATGCGCTCGCTCGGTGCCTGAAACACCCGACACTCCCTCTGCAGTGATGGTGCGTGTCCCGACGACTCCCCTCAGCGTCGACTACTCACGTATTGCTGTCCCCGTTCACCGTGACAGTGGTACTGTTGTGACAGTGGTACTGTCACAACAGGGAAGGGGTGCTGGTGGCTGGCGAGCTGACCATCGCGGAGCTGGCGGCGCGTACCGGGATTAGTGTGCGGACGATCCGCTTCTACGCCGGGATGGGTCTGATCGCGCCGCCGGTGGTGCGGGGCCGGGTGGGTCGGTATGACGAGCGGCACGTGGCGCGCTTGGAGCTGGTCCGTGACCTGCAAGGGCTGGGTTTCACGCTGGCGGCGATCGAGGGCTACCTGGCCCGGATCCCGCTGGACCGCTCGCCGGTGGAACTTGCTTTGCACCGCGCGCTGCTCGCCCCGTGGTTGCCCGAGGAACCTGTGACGGTGAGTAAGACCGAGCTGGACGCCCGGGCCGGGCGCACCTTGGACGACGACGAGCTGGCCCGGCTGGTGAGGCTGGACGTAATCCACCGCTGTGGCGCCGAGGCGTGGACACTGACCAGCCCCGACATGCTGGGCTACGGGCTGAACCTGCTGGGCACCGAGCTGGACTTCGCGGTCCAGCTGGCCGCCAAACAGCTCATCGAACGGCACACCAGTGCGCTGGCCACCGAGCTGGTGGCGCTATTCCACGACACTGTGTTACGCGCCTACCGCGACCGCGGGCACCCGCCCGAGCTGCGCGATCGGCTGATTGCCCTGCTGGAGCAGCTCAAACCGATCACCGTCGACGGCGTGGTGACCAACTTCCAGCTTGCCGTGAACCGGGCGATCCGCGAGTCCGCGATGCCCTCCGAGACCGCCGAACTTCCGAAATCAGGAGCCCGTCATGACTGAAGCGTTCCTCTACGAGGCGATACGCACCCCGCGGGGCAAGGGCAAGCCGACCGGCGCGTTGCACGGCGTCAAGCCGGTCTCCCTGGTCACCGGGCTGATCGCCGAGCTGTGCGGCCGGCACCCGAGCCTGGACCCGGCGCGGATCGACGACATCGTGCTCGGGGTGGTTGCCCCGGTGGGTGACCAGGGCGCGGTGCTCCCGCGCGCCGCCGCGCTGGCTGCCGGACTGCCTGACTCCGTCGCGGGCCTGCAGATCAACCGGTTCTGCGCATCGGGCCTGGAAGCCGTCAACCTGGGCGCGATGAAGGTCCGCTCCGGCTGGGAGGACCTGGTACTCACCGGTGGTGTCGAGTCGATGTCCCGGGTGCCGATGGGCTCCGACGGTGGCGCGATCGCGATGGACCCCGAGACTGCCTACGCTACTCGTTTCGTCCCGCAGGGCATCAGCGCCGACTTGATCGCCACCATTGAGGGTTTCACCCGCGACGACGTCGACTCCTACGCTCTGGAATCCCAGCACCGCGCCGCCAAGGCGTGGAGCAACGGGTACTTCCAGCGCTCGGTGGTCCCGGTCCGCGACCTGACCGGCATGATCGTGCTAGACCGTGACGAGCACCTGCGCCCGGACACCACCATGGCCGGCCTCGGGACACTCACGCCGTCCTTCGCTGAGCTCGGCGAGCAGGCCGGGTTCGACGCCGTGGCGTTGCAGCGATACCACTGGGTGGAACGCATCGAGCATGTGCACCACGCCGGTAACTCGTCGGGGATCGTGGATGGCGCGGCGCTGGTGCTGGTCGGTTCCGAGCAGGTCGGGCGTGACCTCGGGCTGCGCCCGCGGGCCCGGATTGTGGCCGGTGCGATCACTGGTGAGGAACCGACGATCATGCTGACCGGCCCGGCGCCGGCCACCCGCAAAGCGTTGGCCAAGGCCGGCCTGAGCATGGATCAGATCGACCTGGTCGAGGTCAACGAGGCCTTTGCCGCAGTGGTGCTGCGCTTCATGCGGGAGATGGACGTGTCACCCGAGCGGCTCAACGTCAACGGCGGCGCCATTGCCATGGGCCACCCGCTGGGCGCCACCGGTGCGATGATCCTGGGCACCCTGATCGACGAGCTGGAGCGCCGCGACCTGCGTTACGGCCTGGCCACGCTGTGTGTCGGCGGCGGCATGGGCATCGCCACCATCATCGAGCGGTTGTAGGGGGTAGCAATGATCCGCTGGGATGCCAGCGCTGACGGCATCGTCACGCTGACCATGGACGATCCAGGCAAGTCCGTCAACACGCTGAACGACCGCTACGTCACGTCGATGGGCGCCACGCTGGACCGTCTGGAGGCCGAGCGGGACTTGATCGCCGGAGTGATCCTCACCTCGGCGAAGAAGACCTTCTTCGCCGGTGCGGACCTCAACGCGTTGCGAACCGTCACGCCCGGCAACGCCCGCGAGTTCGCCGCGCACATCACGCTGGTGAAGGGGCAGCTGCGGCGGCTGGAGAAGCTCGGCAAGCCGGTGATCGCCGCGATCAACGGTGCCGCGCTGGGTGGTGGCCTGGAGATCGCGTTGGCCTGCCACCACCGGATTGCGCTGGACGCGCCGGGATCGAAGATCGGCTTCCCCGAGGTGACCCTCGGGATCCTACCCGGCCTGGGCGGCGTGGTCCGCACGGTGCGCATGCTGGGCCTGGCCACCGCCTTGACCCAGCTGCTGGTGCAGGGCCAACAGGTGCGCCCGGCGCAGGCCAAGAAGATCGGCATCGTCGACGAGGTTGCCGCCACTGTGGAGGAGATGCTCGCCCAGGCCCGTGCGTGGATCGCTGCGAACCCGCGGGCGCAGCAGCCCTGGGAGGCACGGGGTTACCGGATCCCCGGCGGTACCCCTGCCACCCCGGCGCTGGCGCAGCAGCTGCCCGCGTTCCCGGCCACGCTGCGCAAGCAGCTCAAGGGCGCGCCGATGCCGGCTCCGCACCACATCCTGTGCGCGGCCGTCGAGAGCACCCAGGTCGACGTGGACACCGCGCTGCGGATCGAGACCCGCTACTTCATGGACCTCGCCACTGGCCAGGTCGCCAAGAACATGATCACAGCGTTCTTCTTCGACCTGCAGCACATCACCAAGGGCGGCAGCCGGCCCGACGGGTACCCGTGGCGCACCTTCCGCAAGGTCGGCGTGCTCGGCGCCGGGACGATGGGGGCCGGCATCGCGTACTCCTGCGCTCGCGCGGGCATGGACGTCGTGCTCAAGGACGTCTCGTCGGCCACGGCCAAGCAGGGCAAGGGCTACTCGGCCCGGCTGCTGGACAAGGCCGTGTCCCAGGGCCGGTCCACCACGGATCAGCGCGATGCGCTGCTGGCCCGGATCACCCCGACCGCTGACGCGGGTGACCTCAAGGGCTGCGACCTGGTGATCGAGGCGGTGTTCGAGGACCCCGCGCTGAAGAAGAAGGTCTTCGGTGAGATCCTCGACGTCGTCGACGCTGGCGCGTTGCTGTGCTCGAACACCTCGACGTTGCCAATCACCGACCTCGCCTCGGCAGTCGACCGCCCGGCTGACTTCGTCGGCCTGCACTTCTTCTCCCCGGTGGACAAGATGCCGCTGGTGGAGATCGTCCGCGGGCGGCAGACATCGGACGCCGCGCTGGCCGCCGCGATCGACGTGGTGCAGCAGATCCGCAAGACTCCCATCGTCGTCAACGACAGCCGCGGTTTCTTCACCAGCCGGGTGATTGGCACCTTCATCAACGAGGGCGTCGCCATGCTCGCCGAAGGTGCCGCCCCGGCGTCGATCGAGCAGGCGACCGTGCAGGCCGGCTACCCGGCGCCAGTGCTGCAGTTGGTCGACGAGCTGACCCTGACGCTGATGCGCAAGATCCGGGAGGAGACCAGACGCGGCGTGGAGGCTGCTGGCGGCCACTGGATCTCGCATCCGGCCGACGCGATCGTCGATGCGATGGTGCTGGAGTTCGCGCGTCCGGGGCGTTCCGGTGGTGCCGGGTTCTACGAGTACGCGGATGGCCGGCGTACCCGGCTGTGGCCGGGTCTGGCCGAGCACTTCGGTCCCTCGCGCCCGGATGCGATCCCGTTTGCGGACATGCAGGAGCGGATGCTGTTCGCCGAGGCGCTGGAGACAGTGAAATGCCTCGACGAGGGCGTCATCACCTCAGTGCCCGACGCCAACATCGGCTCCATCATGGGGATCGGGTTCCCCCCGTGGACCGGTGGCGTGGTGCAGTTCATCACCGGTTACGACGGTGGCCTGACCGGCTTTGTGGCCCGCGCCAAGGAACTGGCCGACCGCTACGGCAACCGCTTCACCCCACCGCCCTCACTGATCGCCAAGGCCGACGCGGGCGAATCCTTGGCGTAGGCAGCACGGAGTCGCACCCCTCCCCCGGGGTGCGACTGCGCCTGAGCTGGGTCAGATTTGTGGGAGCTGGTTGACGACGAAATCAGCTACCGACCTACCGGAGGAGAGGCCGAAGTCGGCGTCGAACCGGTAGTGCACACCGAGGTAGATCCGGCTTATTGCATCCTCTTCCCCGGCAGCTCTGAGGCTGGTGAACGTGCGGGTCATGCCGCGTGCCTGCGGGTCGTCGGTAGTACCGGTGAAGGTGATGGCGTCGGTCCCGAAGTACCGTTGCAGTACCCGGGCCCAGGTGCCGCCGAAAGTGGCATGCCCGGAGGTGTAGGCCGGGAAGCACGGGCTGACGTGGGTGTTACCGGCCTGGTTCAGCAAAAGGGGCTTCCAGGCGGGGTCGGCTGTGGTGGCGGGGTTGTTGTCGGTGCCGGCCAGCTGGATGGCGGTCTCCGGGCGCCATAGGTCGATCTGCGTGTCGTACTTCGAGTCCCAGGAAGCGATAGCCGCGTCGCCGAGTGCAAGGCCCAGGAGCCCGAACAGCCGGGCGTTCTGCTGCAGCGTGAGACCGCGTTGCTGAGAGATGATCCTTGTGTGGTCAAGCTGCTGGCCCGGTGGCTTGTACGTGCCGTCGACGTCGTTGGACCAGAACAACGCGATCTTGGTTTGCTCTGGGGTCCGATTCCCCCGGGCTTCGGCGTCAAACTGTCCGAGCCGCTTCACTTCGTTGACCTGGTTGGCGTACAAGTTGCTGTGTAGCAGGTCTGCGTAGGAGGAGAAGCCTATCCGTGGGGTCATCGGAATCAACCGCTGACGACGGGTCTGGGGCTGGGGTGGGAGTTGGTTCGGCTACCGCGACAGATGCCATGGTGATGAGGCTTGCCAGGGCTATTACTGTGGCTAGAAACACGCTTGGTAGTCGATTTCGTTGTGCCGCCACGTCATTCCTCTCAAGAGTGATTCCAACCGGGTCGGACGTGAGAGAACCTTGTTTCTCTCGGAGAGTGAACATTTTGCCGTGGAATTTAATGGAGAATGACTAGTGGTTTAACAAAGTATTACAATTTTGTTTACTGGGGACGACTTGGCGTGCGCGAGAAGCTTCTGTTGGCGGCCAGTGAGTAATAGATGACAATAGGTGTGAACCAGGCGGCTCAGCCTGGAACCGTGCGTGTTGCGAACGTTGGCAAGGTTTGATGCAGGCGCCGCTTAGTCGCGTAGCGTGATCGCACGCGCAGCGGATAGCGTGGCGTCGTGAACCGCAGACCAGCCAGCCGTGACGCAGCGGCCGCCGTGCCCTACCCGCTGCGGGTCGCGGCGGCGGTGTCGTGGCGGTTGGTGGCAGTGGCCGGGATGGTCGTCGTGGTGAGCTATGTGGTGATCACCCTGCGGCTGGTGGTGATCCCGGTGGCGGTGGCGTTGCTGCTCACCGCGCTGCTGGGGCCGGTGGTGGATTGGCTGACCAGGCATCGGGTACCCAGGGGGCTGGCCACCCTAGTCGTCCTTGTCACCGGGTTGGCGCTGATCGGCGGGCTGCTGACGGTCGTCATCCAGGCCTTTGTGAGCGGGTTATCTGATCTGCAGACCCAGGTCGTCAACAGCGTCCAGCAGATCCGGCTGTGGTTGCAGCATCCGCCGTTCGGCCTGCCCCCGGTCAACGTGCAGAACCTGCTGGACTCGCTGAGCCGGTCGCTGTCGAACAACCGTACTGCGATCACCTCGGGAGCGTTGTCCACCGCCGTGACAGTCGGGCAGTACCTCACCGGCGCCGCGCTGGCGCTGTTCACGTTGATTTATTTTCTCTACGGCGGTCGGTCGATGTGGCAATTCCTGCTCGGTGCGGTGCCGCCGCCGGTCCGTCATCGGGTCGATGTGGCGGGTCAGCGCTCGTTCGCCTCGCTGGTCGGCTTCATCCGGGCCACTGTCCTGGTGGCGGTGGTGGATGCGGTCGGCATCGGGATCGGCTTGGTGGTGGTGGGTGCTCCGCTGGTGGTGCCCTTGGCCGCTTTGACGTTCCTGGCGGCGTTCATCCCCGTGATCGGGGCCGTGGTCTCCGGGGTGGTCGCGGTGCTGGTGGTGCTGGTGGCCAAGGGTGGGGTGGCGGCGCTAATCGTGCTGGGGGTGGTGCTCGGGGTGCAGCAGCTGGAGGGCAATGTGCTGCAGCCGCTGCTGATGGGCCGCGCCGTGGAGCTCAACGGGGTGGCGGTGGTGCTGGCCGTCGCGGTGGGTTCGGTGCTCGCTGGCATCGCCGGTGCCCTGCTGTCGGTGCCGCTGCTCGCCGTGCTCAACGCCGGTATCCGGGCGCTGATCAGTGGAGAGGTCGAACCCAGCGAGGGCGCGGCCTCCGGTTCGGCGTTCCCGCCGGCTGACGTCCCCGTGGATCCCAGGCCTCCTGATCCGGAGCCTTCCGCGGAACCGAACAGCTCACCGGGGGCGGACGGCAGGTGACGGTGGCTATACTCGCCGTCGTGCAGCCGGTCGATCTTGCGGCGGCGCGGGATCGCACGATTCCCGATGTGCTGCCCGGGCCGGACGATCCGCCGCTGCGGGTGCTGTTCTGCGGGATCAATCCGGGTCTGGTGTCCGCCGCTACTGGGCGCCACTTTGCCCGGTCGGGCAACCGCTTCTGGCCGGTGCTCCACGGCGCCGGGTTCACTCCACGCCGGCTACACCCTGACGAGCAGCATCTGTTGCCGTCACTCGGGTTGGGGATCACCAATATCGTGCCCCGGGCCACTGCCCGGGCCGCCGAGCTGAGCGCTGCCGAGCTGGTGGCCGGTGGTCAGCGACTCCGGGACCTGGTGAATGCCGTGAGCCCGGCTGCCCTGGGTGTTGTCGGGATCACCGCCTACCGGGTGGCCTTCGCCGCGCCACGGGCCACGGTTGGCCGACAGCCCGCCTGGGGTACCACCCTGGTGTGGGCGTTGCCCAACCCGAGCGGGCTCAACGCGCACTGGTCCTTGGCGGCGATGGTGGTCGAGTTCGCCAGCTTCGGACTGGCCGCGGCCGCGCCGTCGCGGGATGCTTGAGCAGTGACCGTGACCGAAGCGCAGCGCGCCGAATTGACCCACCAACGGGACCGGATCCGGGCCGAGACGATGCTGCCCCGAGACCAGCGACCGGCCAGCAGCGCGCGCGGCATCCACCACACCGCGCTGATCTCCTCCGACGTGCGCCGGACCGTCGAGTTCTACCAAGGTCTGCTCGGCTTTCCGCTGATCGACATGTTCGAGAACCGGGACCTGCCCGGCTCCACGCACTTCTTCTTCGATGTCGGCAACGGCAACACCGTCGCATTCTTCGACCTACCGGGCGTGGACGTCGGTCCGTACGCCGAGGTCCTCGGCGGGCTGCACCACCTGGCCATCTCGATGGAGCCGCAGCGTTGGCAGCAGCTCCGGGATCGGATGGACGCCGAGGGGATCGATTACCTGCTGGAGAGCGGGACGTCGATCTACTTCCGGGACCCCGACGGGGCCCGGGTGGAGCTGATCGCCGACCCGCTCGGTGAGATGTACGGCCGCAGCGTGTTCTAGTTTGTTCGGTTCTCTCGATCGGGGTTGATCAATCATGTCGACGAACCACGATCGAGAAGTGAATCTTGGTCTGACGCTGCCAACACCCGAGCCCGAATGGCCGTCAACGCTCGACGTTCACACGCTTCTCGCGGACGGCTGGAAACCCACTCCGTTCCGAGAGTTTGTACTCAAGATCCACAGCAGGTGTGATCTCGCGTGTGACTACTGCTACATGTACGAGCTGGCGGACAAAACCTGGCGTCTCCGGCCGCGCCGGATGTCCTGGGCCATCGCGGAACAGACCGTGATGCGGATCGGCGAGCACATCCACGCCCACGGCCTCACGCGGGTCACGCTCATCCTGCACGGCGGTGAGCCATTGCTCGCTGGTCCCGACCTGATCGCCCATCTGGTGACCTCCGTCCGGGATGTGGCCGGCCCCCTGGTTCAGGTCGATGTCAGCCTGCAGACCAATGGTGTCGGCCTGGACACTGACTACCTGCGGCTCTTCGACGATCTGGACATCCGGGTAGGAGTGAGCCTGGACGGTGACGCTGCGGCGCATGACCGGCACCGGCGGTACCGGAACGGGCGGGGCAGCCACGCGGCGGTCGTGGCGGCGCTGGCGAGCCTGGCCGCAGGGCACTACCGGCATGTGTTCGGCGGCCTGCTCTGCACGATCGACGTGCGCAACGACCCGGTGGCCACCTATGAAGCGTTGCTGCAGTTTACTCCACCGATGATTGACCTGCTGCTGCCACACGGCACATGGACGACACCGCCGCCGGAGCGGATCCCCGGTTCACCGAGCACACCCTATGCTGACTGGCTGATCGCCGTGTTCGACCGGTGGTTTGCCGCACCCCGTCAGGAAACTCGCATCCGGCTGTTCGAGGGAATCATGCACATGCTGGTCGGTGGGGCCTCTGCCACCGAGGCTGTGGGGCTCTCCCCGGTGAGCGTGATCGTCATTGAGACAGATGGCAGCATCGAGCAGTCTGACATGCTGAAGTCGGCCTACCACGGCGCTCCGTGGACCGGCCTGCACGTCAGCCACGACCCGTTCGACGCTGCCCTGCTCCTTCCCTCGGTGGTGGCCCGGCAGATCGGTGCGATGGCGCTGTCCAGCGAATGCCGCAAGTGCCGAATCCGCCGAGTTTGCGGCGGCGGCCTTTACCCGCACCGTTACCGGTCCGGCAGCGGATTCGCCAACCCGTCGGTGTATTGCCCCGACCTGTTCCGCCTTATCACTCACATTCGACAGGCCATGGAGGCTGGCATCACCGCACGACTTGCAGCACGGCGATGAACGTCCGCGTGCACCGCCTGCCGGATGACGTGTTCGGCGCGCTAGCCGTCGGCGGCGGCGGGGTTCGGGCCATTCGTCATCTTGCCGCGGCGCAGTACAGCAAGCACGTGCTCCTCTTGCGAGGTGTCATAGACGCTGCCGAGGCTTGTGGACATCCGCAGGCCGCGTCGGCCCGCCGTGCCTATGACCTGCTCGCTGCCATCCAGGAGCAGGCCCCTGTCGATGTGGATACCGTAATACGGCACCCAGCGGTGGGGGCATGGGCGTGGCGGACGCTGCGGGCATTGCATGGCGGCGAAGCGATGGTCGGCGCCGAGCCGGGGCGGTTTGCGGCTCTGGCGGCGGCCGCCGCGATTCGGTCCAGAACTCCGTGCACGTTGGACGTACCAGTGACCGACGGTACGATCACATTTCCGTCGCTGGGCGTGGCCACATTGCCCGAGCGCGACAGCGCAGCGGTCGTCCGATGCGCTGCGGACGGGGCAGCGGTGCTCGCCGCCGGCGGGCGCGTCCTGGTGCCCGTCGATCTGGATGAGCACGCACCGGGTTGGCGACCGCTGCCTCGCATCGTTGCCGAGGCGTCGGGAATGACGCTTCGCCTGCTGATCGATGACCTGGATTTCTTCCGCATGCCGGCCACCGCAAACACGGCCCCGCGAATAGCCGCAGAAGACATCGATTGGTGGCGCGCAGCCTTGCACGAGGCATGGACGCTGCTGGTCCAGTACCACCCGGCCGCAGTCGAGGAAATCGCGGCGGCGATCCGGGTGATCACTCCGCTCACCTCACCGCCGGACGGCCAGGTCAGCGCGAGCTCTCGGGAGACTTTCGGCACCGTCGCGCTGTCTGCGCCGCCCGACGCGCGGTCGTTCGCGCTCGCGCTCTGCCATGAAGTCCAGCATGCGAAGCTGACCGCGGTGATCGACATCGTTGCGTTGACCCGACCGGACGACGGGCAGCGCTGGTACGCGCCGTGGCGGGACGACCCACGGCCGATCGGTGCCCTGCTCCAGGGCAGCTACGCTTTTCTTGGGGTGAGTGGCTTCTGGCGCCGGCAACGGCAGTACGAGGATGGCGCCGCTGCGGTTCTCGCGCACTCCGAGTTCGTCCGGTGGCAGGCGGCCTCCCAGCTTGCCGTGGCAAGCCTGCTGGCCAGCGGGCGGTTGACGCCTGCGGGTGAGCAGTTCGTCGCCAGTATGGCGCGGACCCTGCGCAGCTGGGAAGATGAACTGGTTCCCGCCGAGGCACGGATGATCGCCCGGCAGAACGCCGAGCGCCATCTAGCCCGCTGGCGGCTCCGCAATGGCGAACCTTCCGAGTGGCAGCCCAGGGCCTGACAGCCACCAGATGGACAAGCTCACGTCGGCGGTGGCTCAATGTCGCATTCGATGTGCACGCCACTCCTGGCGGTGGCGAGCTGTGGATGCCCAGCACCATCACCTCGGTCCGGACTGCATGCAGGACCCCGTGGTGATGGGAACCAACTGTTGTGCGGTAGGTCGGGAGAGTCGCCCGCAGCGTCTCCAGGGCCTCTTTGTACCTGCCCAGTCCGTAGAGGTCCTTCGCGAGGTTCGTGCGCGTGAAAAGCGTCCGCGGATCCTGCTCACCGTAGGCGTCGTTCAAATGGTGAATAATCTCCAGGTCTAGATTGTGAGCGTCCTTGAAATGACCGAGCAGGCGGAGGCTCGCTGCTATATTGTTGCGGATTAGGTGGATCTTGTCCGGGTTATCAATGTCACCTCGCAGGTGGCGATTGAGGCTTCTTTTGTCCACGGCTAAGGCCTTCGCGTACTCTCCTGAGATCCGCAAGTCGTGCGCGTGGTTTTTGTTCAGGTCTGCGAAGTACTCGTGATCTGGGCCGAAGACAGGATTGCGCTCCATGTAGTCCGGGGCGTCAAGTGTCAGTCGCCTCGCATTTGCGTGATCACCGAGAATTCTCATGGCATTCGCCAGGTGATGCTTCGCCAGAACGATAAAGTCGTGATCGGTCTCGAATCCGTTCCCCTGCGCCTCCGCCGCGAGTACCAGCCGCTGGCCGAGCTCCATGCTCTGCTCGTAGTGGCCGATCTGGTGGAGGTACCGCACTTGAGCGAGCGCCACCCTGCGCGCCTCAAAATCGGGTGCGGTAGCTAGCTCCGCCGGGCCAATATGCGGACCGACCTCCGCGTAGTGCTCCCAAAATCGCGAGTCATCCGGCTCCCCAGGATTGGCCGCTGCGAGGATCGCTCGCACGTTGGCACGGCCACGTTGCAGCTGC
>JBOHFG010000358.1:0-1023 GCA_050699575.1 Pseudonocardiaceae bacterium | reverse complement strand
GGCCAGGGTACGCAATGGGTGGGGATGGGCCGGGAGTTGATGCGCTCGTCACCGGTGTTCGCCGAATCGATGGATCGGTGTGCGGTGGTATTGGCGCCGTGGGTGGATTGGTCACTGACCGAGGTGTTGAGCGATGACGCGGTGCTGGCCCGGGTAGACGTGGTACAACCAGTGTCTTGGGCCGTGATGGTGTCACTAGCCCAATTGTGGTCTTCCATTGGGATAAAGCCGGATGCTGTGGTTGGTCATTCCCAGGGAGAGATCGCCGCAGCGTGCGCAGCGGGTGGCTTGTCGTTGGACGACGCCGCTCGGATAGTGGTCCTGCGCAGCCGGTTGATCAGCCAACAGTTGGCCGGTGGTGGAGCGATGATGTCCGTCGCAGCGCCCGCTGAACAGGTGCCGGAGTTGCTGTCTGGCTGCGGCGGTCAGGTGGGGATCGCGGCGGTGAACGGTCCGGGTTCGGTGGTGGTCTCTGGTGCCATCGAGGCGGTGGGGCAGTTGGCGGTGGTGTGTGCGGCGCAGGGTGTGCGGACCCGGATGATCCCGGTGGATTACGCCTCTCACTCAGGCCAGATCGATGGTATTCGTCGGGAGCTGGTGGAGGTCTTGGCGGGTATTCGCCCGGTGTCGGGGCAGGTGCCGTTGTATTCCACGGTGGAGGGTGGCTGGCTGGATACCGCCAGTATGGATGCTGGTTATTGGTACCGGAATCTGCGTGAGCCGGTGGGGTTCGACGCAGCCGTGCGTGGGTTGATCACTGCGGGGTATCGGGTGTTTGTGGAGGTCAGTCCCCACCCGGTGTTGACCACCAGTGTCCAGGAGATCCTGGAGCAGACTGACCCGGCTCCGGCCGTGGTCACCGGTACCCTCCGCCGCGACGATGGCGGTCTCGCGCGGTTCACCGCCTCCGCCGCGGAGTTGTTCGTGCGTGGCCTGCCCGTGCACTGGTCGGCCCTGGTGGGTGCGGGCCAGCGGGTCGAGCTCCCAACGTATGCCTTCCAACACCAACGCTACTGGCTGGAG
>JBOHFG010000357.1:0-1184 GCA_050699575.1 Pseudonocardiaceae bacterium | reverse complement strand
TCGGGCATGCTCAGTCCACTGCGGGTGTGGGCGGGATCATGAAGATGGTCATGGCGATGCAGCACGGCGTGCTGCCGCAGACTCTGCACGTGGATGAGCCGACGCCGCACGTGGATTGGAGTTCCGGTTCGGTTTCGTTGCTGACGGAGAACCAGGAGTGGCCGGAGACGGGGCGTCCGCGTCGGGCTGGGGTGTCGTCGTTCGGGATCAGCGGCACCAACGCCCACGTGATCTTGGAAGCACCGGAGCCTCAGGCCGAGGGCGAGACCGGTTCTGGGCCCGGCGTGTGGGTGTTGTCGGCGAAGTCGGCGGAAGCGTTGCGGGCACAGGCTATGCGGCTGGCTGAGCACGTGCGCCGGGTGCCCGATGGCGTCGCTGACATCGGGGCGTCGTTGTTGCGTCGGTCGAAGTTCGCGCACCGTGCGGTTGTCACCGGAGCGGACCGCGATATGTTGCTGGCGGGCTTAGACGGGGTCGGTGCCGGTGTTTCCGACGCGGTTGGTGTGGTGTCGGGAACCGGTGGCGTGGCTGTGATCTTCAGCGGTCAGGGCTCGCAGCGGGTCGGGATGGGCCGTGAGTTGGCGGCCGAGTACCCGGTGTTCGCCGAGGCCGTGGGCGAAGTGTGTGCGTTGCTGGACAAGGAGTTGTCCGGTGAGTTCGGGGTCTGGGACGTGATGACCGGTGTCCCGGGGACCGAAGACGCCCTGGGCCGGACTCTCTACACACAGCCCGCACTCTTCGCCTTTGAGGTCGGCTTGTTCCGGCTGTTGAAGTCGTGGGGTGTCGAGGTCGAGGCCGTTGCCGGGCATTCGATTGGTGAGATCACGGCTGCGTATGTCGCGGGTGTGTTGGGCCTTGAGGATGCATGTGCGCTGGTGGCGGCGCGGGCTTCGGTGATGCAGTCGCTGCCGGAAGGTGGCGCCATGGTCGCCATCGGCGCCGCCGAAGGCATTGTCCGCGCGCTGATGCCGGAATCCGGGGTGTCGATCGCGGCGGTGAATGCGCCGGAGTCGGTCGTCATCTCCGGTGAGGAAGACGGTGTGCTGGCGGTCGCGGAGCAGGCCAAGATGGCGGGGTTCCGCACCACCCGGCTGCAGGTGTCGCACGCGTTCCACTCGCTGTTAATTGATCCGATGCTCGATCGGTTTGTGCAGACGATCGACGCGATCAACCCGCAGCCGCCG
>JBOHFG010000356.1:0-16133 GCA_050699575.1 Pseudonocardiaceae bacterium | reverse complement strand
GGCTGACGCCGACGTCAGGATGGCCCGGTGCTCGCAGCGGGGACACCGGGCTGCCATGCTGTACCGCAGATCGATCATGCCACCCACGCTCAGCAGCGTAGCGAACGAGGCTCGCCCGGTTCATCGGGCACGGTGAGGTCGCCGAGTTTGTTGCTGGGCTGATGGTCGAGTAGCGCAGCGCCCCGTAATCGGCCCGCCAACCGGACGAGCTCGATGATCTCCAGTGACGCCTCACACCATCGTTGATGGTCATCACCTGCGGCGATGGATCGTCAGGACGAAGTTCTCGTCCTCGTGGTTCACGACCGAATCGAGTTCGGAGCGTTGGTCGACTGCGTCGTGGACGTTGAAGCCGTCGTAACCGTAGCTCTTGTCGGCCGCGCGCCAATGCGCGATCACGAAATCGCCTCCCGATCGAAGGCGGGAGATCAACCCGCCGAGTAGTTGGGTGAGGTCGGGCCCGGTGAGGTAGTAGAGGATCTCGGTCGCCACGACCAGGTCGAACGTCCCGTCGGGCAGCTCGCTCGGCAAGACGGCCTGCTCGACGGTGACGTTGTCGAACTCGCCGAGTGCCTCTCTCGCCGTCCGGATCGCCGTGGGTGCGCAGTCCATCGCGAGCAAGGTCCGGCAGCGGGGGGCGAGGAGTTTAGTCATCTCCCCAATCGAGCATCCCGCCTCGAACCCACTGTCGTAATACTCCCGCGGTAAGCACGCCATCGTGATCGTGTACTTGCGCCGCTCGTACCAGCTCGTGGCGAAGTTCCAGGGGTCGGCGGCGGTGGTGTAGAGGTTTTCGAAGTGCTGTGGGAGCACGGTCGACGCGGGCGGGCTGGCGTCACCGGAGCTACGCGGCATGCGCGCAATTCTCGTCGCCTGACATTGCTGACGGCACCATCAGAGGATGCAAGAATCTGGTCTTTGTGGAGTTGGGCTGCGGAGAGGGCACGGTATGGTTGCGGTTCCGGTGGCAGATCCGTCTCGGCGCCTTCTCGCCGTACACGCACATCCCGACGACGAGTCGATCACCACGGGCGGTCTGCTTGCTCGTTGCGCGACGGCCGGGGTCACCACAGTCGTACTGACGTGCACGGACGGTCGGTACGGCCCGGTCAACCAGGACCTCGGCCTGCTTATCACGCCTGATCAGCTGGCGATAGTCAGAGCTGCGGAGTTGGATGAGGCCGCACGGATTCTGGGGGTGGCGGAGATACAACGTCTGGAGCACCACGACTCGAACATGACCGGGTTGCCGGAGAATCACGCGCCGAAGGCGTTTTGGGCGCAGGCTACGGACCAGCTTGTCGCGGCCGTGGTGCGACTTGTCCGGAAATACCGACCGCACGTCGTGGTGACCTACGACGCCTTCGGCAACACCGGCCACCCGGACCACGTCCAAGCCCACCGGATCACAATGCTGGCCGTCGCCGCGGCATCCGAGGCGCGGTGCTTCCCCGAGGCGGGAGCTACCTGGTCGGTGCAGCAGGTGTTCCATCCGGTGTACCCGGTCTCGTCGCTGAGGAGTTTCGTCGACGAGGAAGAACGGGCGGGGCGCCCGCACCCGTTCGAGGGCCGGGATGTCGCGGAGGTTAACTACGGACGTCCTGACTCCGACGTGACGCACCTCGTCGCCATCGGGGATGTCCACGAGCACAAGTCGCGCGCGCTGCACGCCCACCGCACTCAGACTGGCCCGCATTACCCACAGCTGTATCGGGCCGCCCTGGCCCGGCGCGAACATGAGCACTTCAGGTTGGCGTGGCAGCGGCATCCCCGCGTCGACTTCGAGGACATCTTCGAGCCGGTCGCGCAGTGACCGGGCCAACCGGGCCGGTGAAGCTCGCGATTGTGGTGCCTTCGGCTCGGCGCGAGAGCGGTGGTGACGTGTGGCTCGATGGTCTGCTGCGCCACCTTCCTCCTCTGGGCGCCCGCCCGCTGGTGGTGTTCGACCAGCACGGTGAGCTGGTCGAAGCAGCCTCCGGATACGGATGCTGGGCCGTCGCGGCGGACGCTGGCGAGCTGGCGGGCGTTCTCCACACGAACCCACCCGACGTGACGGTGTTCTGGTCACCGCGCGCGCAGACCTACGGGTCGACTGCCCATCGCGCGGCTGGCGCACCGGGACGAACGGCATGGGTGCAGCACGTCATGCCGAGCGATTTCTGGCTCCACAGGGACGCTTCAGCGCTCCCGACCGATCTTGTTCTGTGCGTCTCTTCGGCCGTTGCGCGCCTGCAGCATGCGCTCTATCCCCAGAGCCCGACTCGGGTACTGCACCCCGGCGTCGACCTCCCCGACGCACTCTCCCGGGAGACGGCGCGCACCAGACTGGGCTGCTCGACGGCGGGCCAGCTGATCGGGGTGGTCGGCCGGGTCGAACCCTGGAAGGGACAGGATCTCGCTGTGCGGATGCTCGCAGAACTCGCGGTCCGCGTGCCCGCCACGCAACTCGTTCTCATCGGTCAGCAACGCTCTCCGATGTGGCCGGAGTTCGGCGCCGAGATTACCGCCCTCACCCACGAGCTCGGACTCGCAGATCGGGTCGTGTTCGCCGGCCACATCGGTGACGCATCGGCTCTACTGCCGGCCTTGGACGTACTGGTCTGTGCGTCACGGGAGGAAGGTTTCGGCCTCGCTGCGGTCGAGGCTATGGCCGGGGGTGTGCCGGTCGTCAGTACGCGATGTGGTGGGCCGGAGGACGTCGTGGAGGATGGGCGCACCGGGCTGCTTGTCCCGGCGGAGGATCCGAGTGGCCTCGCCCGTGCGGTGGAACGGGTGCTGGCGGACGACAGGTTCGCTGCGGATCTCGTGATCAGTGCTCGGGACGCCTGGAGGGCAGGATTCACGGCTCGCCGGTCTGCGGAGCGCTTCCTCGGCATCGTCACCGACCTCACCGCGGCAGGGTCCCCTGAGAAAGGGCACAAGCTTCCGTCACCCCCACCGTGAGCGCTGCTCAGGTACTCGCGGTGCCGTGGTCAACCATGTGGTCGAGCTCGGCCACCGGTATCTCGCTGAGCTCGCCAGGTGCATGGCCGAGATCAGGTAGCCACCTCGCGTCGGGCAACGCAAGCCGGTCTCGTCGACTGCGGTTGACTGCATATATCTGGTTGCCCAATCGGGCAACGGCCCCGCCGCGGTCGGCGTGGTAGTGCCACCACAGCGTCCAGTCGACGTCCACTTCGAGGACATCGTCCGGGGTGTGCTGCCGGAGGAACTCGCCGTGCGTACGGAGATATCGGTCGAGATTGCGCTGGTTTTCCACCATTGCCCGTGGGGGCTTCGGATGCCAGACGTGCAGGGCCCAGATGTCCGGGCGCGCAACGCAGGTGACACCTGCCTTCGCGGCTCGGGCACCCATGTCCATGTCCTGATATCCGTAGCCCTGCATTGATTCGTCAAACCCGCCCACCTGCCAGTACACCGCCAGCGGCCATCCGGAGTTGAGGGGAAGAGCCCACTCCGGCCGCAGGGATATCGGAATGTCCGTCGGGGATGCGAAGAGCGTGTCCCGAAGTTCGGGGCCGGTGAATGTGCCCTCTACGCGGATCGGCTCGGTTCGGGGCACCCGAATTCGCAGCGTCGAGAGTTCGCGCCCTTGCACTGCGTCGAGTACGTCAGTGCGGTCGACTGGTGGGAGCCATTCGACCGTGCCGAACAGCACCGCATGTGGGTGCTCCTGATGACCATCCCGAAACAGGGACATCGTCTCGGGGCATAGAACGAGGTCAGTGTCGAGCATGACTAGCAGTTCGGCACCCCCAGGCACGTTGGCCGCACCGATGTTGCGGGCCCTGCCGGTTCGTACTCCGAGGTCAGGGCCGCATCCGACCCAACGGAGTCGGTCCTTCCACGTACTAGACCGCGCCAGATCCTCGACGAAGTCGCGTGTGCCGTCGCTGGAGCCGTCGTCCGCCACGATGACGGCGAAGTCATCAAAAGTCTGCGCTGCCAGGGACGCGAGCAGCAGTTCGAGGTTGTCACGACGGTCGCAGGTTGGTACGACCACGCCGATCACGTGCCACTCCGCACGGAGTTGTTCCGCTGTCGCCAGTCGATCCGGGGTTCGAGGACCGCAGGGTCGACCCGGCCGAGGTGCTCGATCGCTAGCGCAAGCAGGTGATCGATCGCCTGATCATCGAGCAGGTGCGGCTCCAGGCCGAGTGCTTCCAGCCGGGTATGGACGACGTTGTAGTAGTGGTCCTCGGCCTCCACCCGCGGGTTGGGCACGGTCGTGATCTCGACATCGAGGCCACGGGTCTTCGCGACGGACGCCACCCTGTTGGCGACCTCGTCGAGCCGGAACTGCTCGGTGATCTGGTTGAACACGCGGTATTCGCCGCCGTCGGCCGGGTTCGCGATAGCCAGCTCGACGCAGCGCATGGTGTCGCGGATGTCGATGTAGCCGCGTGTTTGCCCGCCCCGGCCGTAGATACTGATCGGGTGACCAAGTGCAGCCTGGACGCAGAAGCGGTTGAGGGCTGTGCCGTAGACATGGTCGTAGTCGAGGCGGGTGGCAAGGTCGGGATGAATCTCAGTTTCTGCGGTCGTGGCACCGTAGACGATGCCCTGGTGCAGATCCGTGGCGCGCACGCCCCACGTGCGGCACGCAAACATGATGTTGTGTGAGTCGTGGACCTTGCTGAGGTGATAAAACGAACCTGGCTGCTTGGGGAAAGGCAAGAGGTCGGTGCGCCCATTGTGATTGAACTCAAGGAAGCCCTCCTCAATGTCGATGTTCGGGGTACCGTACTCACCCATGGTGCCGAGTTTCACGAGGTGACAGCCCGGTGTGTGCTCGGCGATGCTGTAGAGGACGTTCAGCGTCCCGACGACGTTGTTGACCTGGGTGTGCACGGCGTGATCGCGGTCGATCATCGAGTAAGGCGCGGAGCGCTGCTCACCGAAGTGCACCACCGCATCCGGCGACACCTCGATGAATACGCGAGAGAGGGCTGCGTAGTCGGTCACGTCGAGAACGTGCAGGCCGATGTCCCGCCCGGTTTCCCCGCGCCATCGCGCCACCCGCCGGTGCAGGGACATGAGGGGTGTGAGGCTGCCCAGATCATGATCGACATCGAATCGGCGGCGGAGGAAGTTGTCCACGACGTGAACCTCGTGATTCCTCGCCGACAGGTACATCGCCTGCGGCCAGCCGAGATAACCGTCGCCGCCAAGCACTAGAACCTTCATGTTCCCCCTCAGCCGTTCCATAATTAGGTGACCGTAAAGCTACCGGACGGTCACGGAGAGGCAGGGCAGTTTCGACGCACGCGGACCCACCGGTGACTGTGGGATCATTATCCCTGACATGACAACGACGATGACCACGGCGGTGTTTGCGTGCCCGGTGTGCGGGGCGATGCTCCCGTCCACGCCGGGCGGCTACGTGTGCGCGAACGGCCACCAGTTCGACATCGCCCGCGAGGGCTACGTCAACCTGCTACTGGCCCAGCACCGGCGGTCCAAAGACCCTGGCTACAACAAAGAGATGATCGCCGGGCGGCGCGACTTCTTCGACGCCGGCCACTACCAGCGCCTGGCAGACGGGGTAGCCGAGCGCGTCCGGGCAACGCTGCCGCCGGAACCTGATCCGGTGGTGGTCGACGCCGGTTGCGGGGAGGGCTATTACTTGCGGCGGCTTCGTACTCTCCTGGCCGACGCCGAGAGCCATGGCGATGCCATCCTCTGCGGTCTCGACATCTCCAAACACGGAATCCGGGTTGCGGCCAAGCGCGACCCGCAGGGCATCTATGCGGTGGCGGGGACCTACCGGATGCCGGTCCTGCCCGAGCGGGTCGACGTGCTGCTCACCCACTTCTCGCCAGTCAGCGCGGTCGACTTCCGCAGGATCGTGAAGCCGGGTGGGATCGTTCTCGTGGGCGGGCCCGGGGAGGGCCACCTGTTCAGCTTCAAGGAGCTGCTCTACGACCGGCCTGCGCAGCACGAGCCCGAGGCTACGCTGGCCGACGAGAGAGGGTTCGAGCTGATCGACACCTCGACCATCCGATATCCGCTGTCGCTGCAGGGGCCGGGACAGGTGGCGAATCTGCTGCTCATGACCCCGTTCTTCTGGTCGGTCGATGAGAATGCTCGTGCCCGACTCGCGGCCCTCGATACGCTAGACACTGAGGTCGATGTCGTCGTGTACGCGTACCGGCGTACCTTCGACGCGCCCGCAGGGGCCGAGTAGCCGCGGTGCGGGTCCTGGTGGACGGCCGGATCGGCGGCGCTGACGGTATCGGCCGCTACACCACATCTGTGGTCAACAGCCTGACCGGCGCCGAGTCTCGCGACGTCGAGCTGGCAGTGCTCCAAGCGGGCACGGCCCGTCGCTACAGCCGAGCCGACGGCAACGAGCTGCTCAGCCGAGCAGTGGAGTACCGCGCCGATCTTCTCCACACACTGGACTACCGGGTGCCCATCACCGCGGCGCCGCAGATACCCACGATCGTCACGGTGCACGACATCATGCGAATCGTGGACCCGGCTCTGTGTCACTCCGACGCAGACTTCGCGAACCGCTCCGGTAGCGAAGGACTGATCGAGCTGCGCGAGGCGGTCGACGACCTGCGCGACATCGCGCCGTTTCCTGCCCGGCGGGTCCCCGAGGGAACCCACGACGAGTTCCTCGGTCGGATGCTGGCGCTCGCGGTCCGCCGCGCCGATCGCGTGATCACACCGACGAGAGCGGTTGCCCGGCAACTGTGTGCTCTCGTGCCAGTTCGGGACAAGCTGTGCGTGACCCCGTGGGGTGTCGATCACCTGCCGACCCCGGCCGCAAAGATGCCGCCCGGCGTGCCGGATCAGTTCGTGTTGTTCGTGGGCCAGGCGCGGCCGCACAAGGGACTTGCGGCTGTGTTCGCGGCGGTATCGCGCACCGCCCTGTTCGGTGACGGCGCACCGCTGGTCCTTGTGGGACGCGACATGGTTCCCGGCGGCGCCGTTGCCCACCAGGCAGCTGCCCTCGGCGCGGATCGAGTCCTCCTTCTTGGCAAGGTGAGCGACGCCGAACTCGCGCTGCTCTACACCACCGCAAGCGTTCTTCTTCACCTCGCCGAGCACGAGGGCTTCGGCTTTCCGCCCCTGGAGGCACTTTGGTACGGCTGCCCGGTGGTGGCCTCGGACATCCCCGTCCTGCGCGAGACGCTCGACACGCAGGCCGGGTTCGTCGACCCCCGGGACCCCGACGCAGTCGCACGCCGCGTCGACGAGGTTGTCGCCACCGACGTGCCCCCTGCGCGGGCGGCGCGTAGGCGATGGGCGCGGCGCTTCGGCTGGCAGCGACATGTCGACGACCTGCTGCTGTGCTACCGGCAAGCCGCTCGTGGATGACCCCAAAGCTCTTGATCACTGGAATGATCAAACTTGGGGGCGCATGACGTGGCTAAGCTGGTTTTCGACGTGCGTTCGAACCATGACACCGGGGTGTCCCGCTACGGTTTGTCCCTCCTTCCCGCGGCGGCACACGAGCTCGTGGCGGGCGGTTGGGAGCTCGACATCGTCGCGAAGCCCGTCCAGCAAGACCGTGCACGAGATGCCGTGACCGGACTTGGCCACCGGGCAAGGGTTCACGTCGACTCGCAGGACGAGGGCTTTCTGCGCCGGTCGTCAGCCGTGCATGACCTGGCGGCCCGCGCTGACCTCTACTACACCTCGCACTATCTTCTCGATCGGCTTTGCCCGGTCCCGTTCGTGGTGACGATCCACGACCTCACCCGATTGCGCCTGCCGCAGTTCAGCTACAGCGACGCGACGTTCATGGCTCGGTTCGGCCCGTCGGAATTCCACGCGATCCAGCGCGAACTGGCCGCGCTTGCCGCGTGGCAGGACCCCTCGTTCGCTGGACACGGCACTTTCACCAGGTACTTCGTCGCCCTCAACCGCTATCTCACTGCCCGAGCCGAGCGGGTCGTGACCGTCTCCCAAGCCAGCGCTAGTGAGCTTCAGCATTTCCTCCCACTGCCCGCTGACGGCATCGACGTCATACCCGGAGGCGTCGACACGACCGTGTTCCGGCCCCGGACCGCCGGTGAAGTCGACGCGATTCGCCGGCACTTCCTTCTATCTGGCCCCTACCTCGTGTTCGTCGGCCTGGCCCACCCGAACAAGCGTCTCGAGTGGCTCGTAGAACAGTTGCTGTGCGTGCGCGAACGCATGCCGACAACGGCACGGCTGGTGGCTGTCGGCGGCCATGCTGAGGGCAGTACCGCGCTGCGTCGCCTGCTCGGCCGGGCGGGTGACGACTTCGTTGTCTTTCCCGGCCGGGTCACCGACAGCCAGTTGGCCGCCCTCTACTCCGGCGCAGCAGCGCTCGTGAGCGCTTCGATCAGCGAGGGTTACGGGCTTCCGGTGCAGGAAGCGCTGAGCTGCGGGTGCGAGGTGATTGCCGCCGACATTCCCGCAACTCGGGAGACGGCAGGCTCTGCGGTGCACCGGTTCCCGCCGACCTCCGGGTGCGCGCTGGCCGACCTCGCCTGCAGTGCATTGGGAGGCGGTCTGCAGTGCCGTAGCTCGGTGTGCCCACCGCCGTCATGGGACGTCGCCGGCCGCAGGCTCGGCCGGGTCCTGGAGCGAGCCTGGCGCTACAGCCCACGCCAGGATGCGCGGATCAAGGCATAGTCGGCGGCAGTCAGGGCATCGCCGGTCGTGTCCAGGTGAGTGAGGTAGTACAGGCTCGGTACCCCGATGGCCCGCTGCTCCCGGATGTACTCACGCCACGCGGCGAGGGAGGGCATGGGCCAGCCGTCGGTGTCGATGAGGCAGGAGGGGTCGGCGATGCGGGCCATGGTCGCGCGGAAGCGCATCTCGGACAGCACGCTCGCGGCCTGGTGGCTATACACGTCGCCCAGCCGCACCATGTCCTGCACGTCCGCGAAGTACGGGTTGGGGGACTGACCGACGATGAGCGCGTCCGTTTTGACCTCGTGGGCCTCCTCATGGATCAGCGCCATCGCCGCATGAGCGGCCTCGATCCCGAACAGGCGAGCCGAGCCATCGGGGAAGGACATGCCGTAGATGCCCGGCGCAGCAGAAACGTGATCGATCTTGAATCCGTCGGCGTTCCAGCAGCCAGGTCCGGCGCCCAACGCCACTCGAACCTGCTGCCGGATGCGCTCCCGCACTTCGGGCACCGTCACGTCGACGGCGATCTTCTTCCCTGGACGCGGGGCCCCGAACTTGCTGAGCCGCCCCGGTCGGTTCTGAGGGCTGAGCGTGCCGGGGAGAAATTGCACGCACTCCGTCTCTGGGACGCCTTCGTGCGCCCACGGCGACCACCATAGAAGCACCCGGCGTCCCTGTTCGTGAAGCCGGTCAATGAAGCCCCGCAGATCAGGCCACCTTCCGATGTCGACGTTCTTGTGGCCGCCGGAGAGGAACCAGCGCGCGTCGATGACGAGCGTTCCCCACGGGATCTCGTGATGGTCGAGGGTGTCGACGATGTCGCGGTAGTTCAGTTGGGTGCACAGCGTGTAGGCGGCATTGTCGGGGAGGCGCTCGGCCGAGCTGCGGACCCGAAAGAGGTCCGCCTGATAGCACTGATGGCCCCAACCGCACACGATCGGCCGTTGCCACCACGACTCCTCGGCCCGTGTCGGCCGCGGGACCAGCCCGCGCTCGTGCAGGACGGTGACATAACTGCTGAGAGCGTCCTCCACCGTCTGGCCGGTGGTAATGACGACGCTCGGGGGGCAGAACATGCCCACGGCCTCAGGCACACCCCAGCAAGTGAGCCGGAACCCGAATGTCGCGCCCCCGATGTACTCGAACTCAGAGAAATGATGCTTACCGGGCTCGACCGCCAGTCCCATCGCGAGCCACTCCCCGTCAAGCTCGCGCGCCATAGCGAAGGCCAACAGACCAGGGTTGGCGATGAAGTTCCCACCACGATAATCTAGATCAGAATGTGCGCTGATCTGCGCGTACTCGAACGGCTTGACAATCTGCTGCGCATGGGAGTTCGGCTCCGGGCATAGGAGATGTCGGAATCCGATCGGTGAGCCGACCGAGTACTCACGCGAGGTGGTCTGCCCGCGGTCGTTGAAATGCTTGGTCAGCGCGAAGTGTTCGACGAAGCCTGCGTCCTCGATGGCGTCGAAGAAGCGGATGGTGTCGACCGCTCCTCGTCCGTACAGGCGACTTCGAAAGACCAGGTGGTCGGCATAGACGTCGAGGTGATAATTCTTGGTCCACAGCGTGGAGCGTTCCGTCCATGTGATCCGCTCGCCGCCCTCGGAGGGCTCCAACCCCACCAGACGGGTCGACCGCCGACGGTCGAGCCCGTCGACAATGTCGGCGGAGACCGTGGGCAACAGATCCTGGCTCCAGCCGATCAGACCCAGCTTGACGGGTTCATCCTCGGTGACGATGACCCGGAACCGGTCGCGGCACAGCTCGATCCCCTCGGCCCGGCGTTCGTCTCCGATCACGCGGTTGGCGGAACCGGGTCAGTGTCGCGCGACCGGGCGCGGTCCCACATCGATCTGACGCGGTCCTGTAAAGCGTTCTTCGTGCGCAGACTGGTGAAGACGTTGCAGGCACAGCCGGTGCATTCCAGGCGCAGCATGGCTTGGCACCGGCGCTGGTACTCGGAGGAGTCGAGGATCTCCTCGATGTCGTGGGTGAGGATGTTGCCGATCGGGGGCAGGACGTAGCAGCCCGAGCGGACCGCACCGTCGGAGGCGATGTACACGGTGGTGTAGCCGAGGACACAGCTCGGGTTCAAGTCCCGTAGCCCCGGCGTGCCCGCACGAAGATAGCGGCGGACGTAGTCCAGTTCGTAGTCGGCGAACTGCTCGGGCAGCCGCCTTCGCAAGGTGTCGACGATCTGATCGCTGGTCTTGTCGTCGGGCCAGAGGCCGGCAAGCGCGGCGTCCTGGAGGAAATAGAGGCGGTTGTCGGGCAGGTTGCAGGCGAGGTAACCGTCCACTCGTTGCACGTGGTCGAGCAACTCGTCCAGATCACCGGCTCCCACCTGGTTGAGGGTCACCGCGATGATCGTCGTCTTGTCCCGCAGCAGAGAGATGCCCCCCATCGCCCTGGCGAAGTAGCCGCGGACACCCCGGATCTCGTCGTTCCGCTCGTCGACGGCGTCAAGCGATACGGCCACATGCGTGATGGGCGAATCGTTGACCTCCTCGGCGAACCGACGCAACAGCAGCCCGTTGGTCTGCAGGCCGATCGTGGTGAACCGCGCGGTGTCGGCACGCGCAAGCACCTCGAAGAAGTCCCGCCGCAAGAGGGGTTCGCCGCCGGTGAACCGGAGCGTGGTGACGCCAATGTCTCCCAGTCTGCCGACGAGAGCGACCGCGGCCGCCGTGTCGATCTTGTCCTGCCATCGATGTTTCCAGTAGTCGCACGTGACACACCGCGCCTGGCAGTTCTCGGTCAACTTCACACTCGCGTCCCGCGGGCGGATGGTCCGCGGCGCGAGCCGGTGCAAGACGTTGCTGGCCAGCCAGAGTCTCCCCTCATACACGGTCGGCCCCCCTCGTCGCTTATTCGTGGCCCCGACGTGCGTCCACCCCTCGGGCAACCTCACCGTAGATCGGGACGCAGGCTCCGAGGTGCCGCCGAACGGCTCGACATGTGCGCTGGCCCCGCGATCGCTCGTGGGGAGAGTCACCGATTGCTCACGTGATGCTGCTTCAGCTCCTCCGGTTTACGCGCGGCTCAGGAACGCCTGGCCACCCGGGCGTCGTGCGCACCGGAACGACCTTCAACTCAGCCGCGATCAGTGTGGCGCCGAGGTAGGTGTCCTCCACGCCCCAGGTTGTCGCGAACCCGGGATGGAGGCCGCCGACGTCGAGCACAGCAGCCCGGAGCACGCACATCATTGCCGTGACCACCATCCGGGGCAGGTCCCAGCGTAGTAGCGGGTGCCATGGCCGAGCCGCCGCAGATCGTCAGTGTGGTCAATCGGCCGGCCTTCCAATGGCGCATCAAGGACGAGGCCCGTGTGGGGATGCCGACCAGCACGCGCCCGCCAGCGCACCCGGTGGTCCTCCTCCAGGTCGGGAGTCGCCGTGCCCAACGTGAGGAGGCGAGGGTCACCGGTGCTGAGGTTATGGCGGAAGCCCAGGGTTATTACCCATCCGTCGTCTCCGCGAGCCGCGTGCTCCCGCAGGGCATGGCGGGGGACGACCATGTCGCCGTCGAGGTAGAGGATCAGATCTCCCTCAGCCACGAGTGTGCCGATGTTGCGGGGCAGCGCCTGATCCGAGCCGCTGCGGCAGGCTCAGCACCGTGGGTCGCAGCGGGTGGTTGAGAGCAAGTCGAGCGGAGTTGTCGGTCGAGGCGTCATCGATCACGACCACTTTCGCTCTCCCCGTACGACGTTCGTAGCCGCGGACGATCGGGGCATAGTCATTGTCCCGGGCCGGTAGCTCGTCACAGAGCGTCATCCCGGCCACCCCCACCTGTCAATCACTGTGCAGGCTGCGGGCCAGTCGTCGACGGGATCGGGGAACCAGTGCACCCATGGTCGTACGTCGGCACGGAAGAGTTCCGCGAGCACGGCGAGGTAGCTCGGTTCCAGCAATACCACCAGCTCATGTGGGTACGGCCTAGGCGTTGAGGCCCATGCGGTAGGCGATCCCGCGCAGCTCGCGGCCCGCTGCGGTGTCGCGGCGTACCCGTGGCAGGAGGCCGGTGACGGCCTCGCGGGCGTAGATGGACGCTTCAGCTGGTTCCAGTCAAAAACTTGTCAATCTACCCCGGGATGGAGATAGGACAAATGGCCTGGTGGAAACCGGTGGGCAGGATCGAGTTGTATGACGGAAAGTACCAGCACAGCACCGGTCCGTGTGCGACGAGGATTTTCCATGATTTCGCCCGAACGTGAGGAAATTATCACACTCGGCGACACTGTCACCATCGCAACATGGGGGGCAAGACGGTGGGGTTGGCTCAGGCTGGGGAATTCGCCGCAGTTCCAGATTTCGTGGTGATCCCCGAAAACTGGTTCCGGGCCGCAGCCAGCACACAGCTTGAGTTGATCGCCGCTGAGTTGCCGGGGTGGGACTCTGCCTCTGCGCGAAGCAACGGAGCGGCCAGACTGTTAGTGACGGTGGACTTCAAGGCGGCGATGCGAGAAACACGGAGTGCGGCCGTGCACGAACACCTGCCCGGTGCTACGAGGCTCGCAGTGCGGTCCTCGGCCCTCGACGAGGACGGCCGGCACGCCAGCCGAGCAGGCCTGTACACGTCGATGCTCGATGTCTCTCCGTGCGCACTGAACCACGCGGTGATCGAATGTTGGAGATCATGGTTCTCAATCCGGGCCCAGGCACACCGACCCCACGCGGGATGGCGACCGCCGCAGATGGCTGTGGGTGATTCAGCGCATGGTCGATTCGCATCACGCTGGAATCGCGGCCGTGTACCGCGACACGGTCGAGGTCGAAAGCATCGCCAGTCTCGCAACCGGACTAGTGGATGGCACCGAAGAACCCGATCACCACAGCTTCACCCTTACCCTCCAAACGCCGCGACTGCCCCAGGAGCACGCCGCACACACAGCCTCACATCTGCGACAGCAGCTCGGCGGCGGTGACCTCGAAATAGAATGGGCGTGGAACGGGAAACAGATTCAGATCATCCAGGCCCGCCCGCTCACGGTCGCGCCGCCAGCCCCTCGCTTTTCTCACCGTAGTAGCCAACGGCCTGTTCTCCATGTTAGCCCGCTCTACGGCGAAACACCCCCGGAACGCGAATTTCCCGTGGGACAGCTCGACGACATCATCGACCACTATCGCCGCAAAAGACACCGTCTCTACGCGGTGGCCACCGACTATGGCTGCTCGCTCGGTTCAGCTCTGGTGCTGCGGTTCAACCACCGTGGAACAGTCGGTGACGCGTGGGCCAGTATCGAAGATCAGCTTGGCGAGACCACGCTGCTCGACATCTCACCCAGCGAGCGCCAGCGGATCATCCCGACCTCTCAGCTGCGTGTGGCGCTGCGCGATCTGCGTGGAGACGACCCGAACACTCTCATGACCGTCGTCGTCCGGGAATTCATCACCGGCCGCGGTGACGCGCTCAGCAGCGTGCTCGCTGACAGTGGCGTGCGGATCGAATACAGCCGTGACGGGCTACTTGCGATCAACCGAGGACTCGCTGAAACCCGTGAGCTCACCGTATATGAAGGCCAGCATGCCGACCCCCAGCTGATTCCGACGGGGTGGATACCTCAGATATTTTCAACGTTCCAGCAACTGCCACCAGCTGTCATGAAGATCGTGCTGGGCAGGGAGCTGGCTCGCCTGCGCAACCTCGCGGGGATCACCCAGGACGACGCGGCCTCCGTGTTGAGGTGCACCCAGCAGAAGATCGCGCACATCGAGGCAGGCAGCGGTGTCAGGGCCCTTGAGCTCGATGCCCTGCTCGACAAGTTCGGCGCCGATCAGGCCGACCGTGCCTACGTCCGTGACCTGCAGGGCGAGAGCAACCGACGCACCAAGCGGGGCGCCTTCAGCACCCGGTTCAGCCAGCACCTGCGGCTGCTCGTGGACATGGAACCCAGCTGCCAGTCCTACTGCACCTACCGCGCCATGGTGGTGCCCGGCCTGCTGCAGACCGAGGACTACATGCGCACCCTGTTCCAAGCCTGGCGCCCCTCACCGTCGGCGGAGCAGATCGACCTGGACACCGCCAACCGCCGCACCCGCCAGCGCGTCCTGGACAACATCGACCAGCGATTCTGGTTCATCCTCGACGAAGCCGCCCTACGGCGAACTGCAGGTCGTCCCGTTCAGCATCGGGTACTACATGGGCCAAAGCCACGACTACACCATCTTCGGATACCACACCACACCCGCAGTCAACGTCGTCTACCTTGAGCAACACGACGGCGGCCAGTACCTCGACGACAGCAACAGAACAGCCCGCTACCTGACCCTGTGGGATCAGCAGAAGACAGCGGCCAGTGGCCCCAAGCAGACTCGACAGACCCTGCTCGAGCTCACCGCATCGTGGTAGCACCAGATCGAAAGGACACGGACCAGCCATGACCATCCAGGACAGCAACACGCACCACCTCGACACCACCTTCACCCAGTGGCGCAAGTCCTCCTACAGCAACCCCAACGGCAACGAATATGTCGAAGTGTCCTTCATTAATAACGCGATTGGCATCCGTGACAGCCATCACACCCACGGTGCCATGCTCGCCGTCGGCCACGCCGAATGGATGACCTTCCTCGACGGCATTTCTGACGGGATGGCGTGTTAGGGTTCTTCCGGTCATATCCATGGGGGGAGATGGTGGTCGTGGTGAGCGGGGACAGCCCGTGGTACGAGCGTCCGGAGGCGCGGGGTGCGTTGGCTGCTCGGGATGTAGGGGCGGTGTACCGGCTGTTGCAGCAGGCGGGGGTCACCCAGCGGGAGATCGCCCGGCGGACCGGACAGGCCCAGTCCGAGGTGTCAGAGATCGTGCAGGGCCGCCGGGTGCGGGTGTGGAGGTGCTGGAGCGCATCGCGGACGGACTCGGCGTGCCCCGGGTCTACCTGCGCCTCTCCGGCGACGCCGAGACCACCTACCCTGGCGGGGAGGTGGTCACCGGCTCCCCGGAGGAGGTGGCGGAGATGAACCGCCGATTGTTGCTGGCCAACGCGGGGGTGGCCTTCGTCGGTCAGCGGGTGGACGGACTGGGTGAGCTGCTGACCCCACCCGACCCGACACCGGTACCCCTGCCCACCCGGATCGAGGGAATCCACGTAGCCCAAGTCCGCAACACCACCCGGCAGCTCGGCCGGGCGGGCAGCGGCCCCCCTACACCGACGCGACGGTACTCAGTGCCGCCGCCACGCGGGCGGAGAAACTGCTGGGGGTGCCGGGTACCGAGCCGGTCAAACAGGCGCTGCTGGTAGCGGTGGCCGAGCTGCACTTCGAGGCTGGCCGGGCCGGGTTCGGCGCGTGGCGCTGCGACCGGGCCCTGCATCATTTCAATCGTGCGCTGGAGTTGGCCACCCAGGCCGGGGACACTTATCTGCAGGCCGCTGCCATGAACTACGCCGGAGTAGCGCTCCGGGAGTTCGGACATCCCAATACCGGGCTGAAGGTACTTCAGTTCGGGTTGGCCAAGGCGTGGCAGATCCCCGACGACGAGGAGCCACGCGCGGTGATCGTCGCGGAGGTCA
>JBOHFG010000355.1:0-13312 GCA_050699575.1 Pseudonocardiaceae bacterium | reverse complement strand
CGGGTGCTCCGAAGCCTGCAATAGGTTCCACTTGGCGGTCCCGCCTGTGGTATCGCGTAACGGTGAGGTGGCGACGCGCGATGGGCGTGATGAGGGGGTGGCCTGGGAGGGCGGTTCGGTGAGTGTGGATGTCGCGGCCGCACCGGCGCTCCCGAAGCGGATGTTGCGGGCCGGTTCCACGACGCCCGAGCGGCTGCGCCGGGTCGCCGTCATCCTCATGGTGGGCTGCCTGGTGACCGCCGTGGTCAGTGTGCTGGGTGGACTCGCCCACACCGACGCGGTGCGGGCGAGCGGCACCCGGATCGCCGCGGTGACTCCCGACGCCGCCGAGCTCTACCGGTCCCTGGCCGACGCCGATGCGACGGCGACGAGCGGGTACGTCTCCGGTGGTCTGGAGTCTGCCCCGGTACGCGCCCGCTATGACGCCGACATCGCCCGCGGCCGACCGGCTGGTGCACGCGGCGAGTCGGCTTCCGGAGGGTGACCCGGCGGCTGACCAGGTCGCGACGATCGGGGCCCAGCTGCCCGTCTACACCGGGCTCATCGAGACCGCCAGAGTGCACAACCGCCTCGGCCTGCCGCTGGGCCAGTCCTACTTGGACAGTGCGTCGCGGGTGATGCGCTCGACGATCCTGCCCGCCGTGGAGCAGCTGCGGCAGCGGCAGATCGCCGCACTGGCGGCTGCCTATCAGCGCGGTAGTGCGATCCCGTTCGCCGTGCTGTTGATCGGCGCTGCCGTGCTCGCCGGGGTGATCGACCATGCCGTGCTGGAGCGGCGGCGGACGAACCGGGTGCTCAACACCGGGCTAGTGGCTGCGGGTGTGGCGCTGGTGGCCGCGCTGCTGTGGTGGGCGATCACTGTTGCCGTCGTCGGCGACCGGCTGAACAACGCCCGCCAGCACAGCGACGCCGCGACCGCGCTGGATGATGCCCGGGTCGCTGTGCTGCAGGCTCGCAGCAACGAGAGCCTGGTGCTCGTCGCGCGCAACAGCGGCGGGGGTTCGTCGGAGCAGGGTTTCACCACCCAGCTGGAGCGCGTGCTCGGCCCGGGTGATGCTGGTGGGCTGCTCGCCGAGGCGCAGCGCAGCGCCACCAGCGCCCCCCGGATTGCCGCGATCCGGGCAACAACGGTGGACTGGCGGGCCGCCCACCGCCACGTCCGGGAGCTGGACGACGGCGGTCAGTACCGGCCGGCCATCGCCTCGGTCACCGGGGCTGACCCGGCGGGCTCCGGCGCCGCGTTCGCGCGCCTGGACGCCGCACTGGGCAGTGCCACCGATATCGAGCGGCAGGCCTTCACCGCCGACGCCACGCGGGCGGACACGGCGCTGACCGGCCTGACGGCCGGCCCGGCCGGCTTGGCGCTGCTCGCGGCCGCAGCGGTGACCATGGGGATCGGCCGGCGGGTGGGGGAGTACCGATGAACGGCGTCAACGTCGGCAGACCCCTCGGTTACCTATGTGTCGCCGCCGCACTAGCGCTGGGCAGCCTGCTGGTTACCGGGGGCGCCACGCCCACTACGTCGACCGCACCCAACGCGCCGGCCGCCGGTGGTGCGCCGGCCCCCACGCAGCCGTGCATCCAGATCAGGGAGAGCCTGCGCCCGACCGGCTCGACGCCCGCTCCGGGGACGATGCCCGCGGGCTCGACGATGGCGAGGATCGCCGCGCGCGGACGGCTGATCGCCGGAGTGGACCAGGGCAAGTACCGCGTCGGTTACCGGAACCCGATCACTGGTGAGCTCGAGGGATCCGACATCGATCTCGTGCACACGATCGCGGCCGCGATCTTCGGTGACCCGAACCGGGTGCAGTTCGTCGTGCTCAACATCGCCGACCGGGTAGGGGCGATCGAGCGGGATCAGGTCGACGTCGTGGTCAACAGCTTCACGGTCACCTGTGAGCGCCAGCAGAAGATCGAGTTTTCCACTGCATACCTGACCGCCGCACAGCGGATGCTCGTGCCCACCGCCAGCGGGGTGACCGAAATCGAGAACCTGTCCGGCGCGCGGGTGTGCACCTCGGCCGGCTCCACCACGGAGAAGGTGCTCAAGGCGCTGCCGGTCCGCCTCGACGTCGTGACGTTGCCGGGCATCCCGGACTGCATGGTGGAGCTTCAACGGGGCCGGGTCGCGGCGGTCTCCAGCGACGACGTGATCCTGGCCGGACTGGCCGCGCAGGACCCACAGACCACGGTCGTCGGCCGGGCCCTGGACAGCGCGCGCTACGCGGTCGGGATGAGCCGGCGCACGCCCGACCTCGTGCGATTCGTCAACGCCGTGCTCGAACGCGCCCGCGCCGATGGCAGCCTCGCGGCCAGCGACCAGCGCTGGCTCACCGATCTCCACCCGGTCCCGCAGCCGGCCCCGGCCCGCTACCAGGACTGACCGCGAACGTGACGGTGATCGTCGTCCAGGCGCCCAGCTTGATGCGGTCGCCGTGGGCCAGCGCCACCGCGGTGTTCGGCGCGACCGGGTCCGTGGCGTCGCCCAGCGTGGTGCCGTTGGTGGAGTCGAGATCGACCAGCCCCCAGCCGCCGTCCGGCCGGGCCACCAGCAGCGCGTGCAGCGCGGACACGCCGGGATCCAGCGGTGGCCCCGACAGGTCGATGTCCGGCTCGACGCCGCGGGACTGGCTGCGCCGCCCGATTGCCAGCTGTGTTCCGGACAGGGTGAACCGCCGTTGCGGGCAGTACCGTGGGAACTCCAGGGTTGCGACGTCGGGGCCGCCTCGGCGGCGGACCTCCTCGAACCAGGACCGGTCCGCTTGCACGAGTGCTGACCACTCACCGGGCCCAGCCACCGCAACAGCCGGCACCGCAACGGCCCACTCGCCGGGCCCGGGCAGCGCAATGGCCGACAACGGGTCGACGGGCCTGGTGGCGTCATGCCCGCACACCTCGCAGAACCGCCCGTCGCGGGTCGCCCCGCACTGCGCGCACTGCTGCGCTGGGGTTACAGCCGGGTTAGTGCCGGTCAGTGGCGTGCCGCAGGTATCGCAGTAGTCAGTGGTGGCCGAGTCGTGCCCGGCCGGGCAGGTGGTCATCGGTCAGGACTCGCCGCGGACCCGGACCGTCTTGGTCGAGCGGGTGTCGAGGGTCATCTCGTCGGCCGCCGTCACCCCGGTCCGCAGCCGGACGGTCCCGGACGGCGCGTCGATCACCTCGACCACCCGGGCCAGCAGCCGGGCTGTGCCGTCGTTGCCCGACGCAGCGGCCAGCGCGACGGCGCGGCCCAGCCGGGCCGTCGCGCTGGCCGCATCGCCTGCCTTGCGCGCGGCCAAGCCGTCCTGGATCGCCTCGGCCAGCTCCGCCTGCCCGGTGTAGTGCGCGACGCCACGGCTGATCCGGGTGGACAGCGCGGTGTCCTCGGTCCAGATCGCCCGGACCAGGCCCTGCGCGAGCACGTCGTCGCGGCCGGCGCTGACCAGGCTCACCCGGGCGGCCAGGATCTCGTCACCCACCGCACCTGGCGTCACCTGCACTCCGATGTGGTAGTCGCGGCTCTCCGCGCCCCAGGATCCGAGCGGGTAATCGCCGCGTTGCGGGCCGGACTCGGTGCGGCGCGCGGTGAGGTCTTCCACCGCCGGGGCCACCTGCTTGACGAACCGGATGGTCGTGCCCCGCGGTGTCCACAGCCGCAGCGTCACGTCGGCCGCGACCTTGTCCATCGCCGCGCCCATGATCGCGCGGAAGTCGGCGGCCAGGTCCACGGGATTCGCGACGATGTCGACCGTGCCCAGCAGCGCGGAGGAGATCGCGCGCAGCTCGTCGACCCGCCAGTCGGTGCCCACCCCGCGGCAGTCGCAGGTGAACTTGCCCAGGCACGCGTCGAGCGCGGCCGCGAACTGGCTCGGGTGCTCGCCGTTCTGCCCATCGGTGAGCAGGATGGCGTGCTTGACCGGGCCCGGGTGCCCCTCGGCGATCTGACGGGCCAGCGTCAGCCAGGCACCGATCCCGGTGGCGCCGTTCGCGACCAGCTGCGCTGCGTGCTCCGTCGCCTCGGCGCGGGTGCCGGCGCTGGCCGTGGCGGTCCTCCCGGACCTCGGGTAGACCTGCTCGGCGTGCTGGGTGCCCGCGATCACGGCGAAGGCCACTCCGTCGTGCAGCTCTGCGATCGCCGCCGCGGTGGCCCGCCGGGCAGACATGATCTTATCCCCGCTCATCGACGTGGAGCAGTCCACGATGATCATCTCGAGGCCGTCGCCGGCCGGCGCGGGCACGGCTGGGTCTGTTTCTGAGGCACTCGTCACCGTGACGATCGCGTCAACCTGCGCACCGCCCGCGGGCAGGTAGCTGTTCTGGTCGACGTCGAGGGTGAATTCCAGCGGGCCGGTCATGACGGGCTCCTCACGGTGATTGGGATGACGACGACGGTGATGTTGTCGTGGCCGCCCCGCGCCAGGGCGACGGCGGTGAGCGCGGCCGCCGCGTCGAGCGACCCACTGCCCTGAGTGATCGCCGGGAGGGTGATCGCCGGGAGGGTGATCGCCGGGGGGGTGATCGCCGGGAGGGTGATCGCGGCCAGCTCCTCAGCGTCGGGGAGGTAGTTCCACAGCCCGTCGCTGCACAGCAGCAGTACCCCGGACCCGGCCGGTCGCAGGGTCACCACGCCCGGTTTGGGCTCGTCACCGGCACCCAGCCAGTGGGTGATGGCGTGCGCCCGCGCGTCGGCCATGGCGGTGGGGACGTCGAGCCTGCCGGCGGCCACCATCTCGGCGGCCCAGGAGTGATCGGTGGTCAGCCGGCGGGCCGGCTCCGCAGCGCCGGCTTCGGCGAGCCAGTAAGCGCGGCTGTCGCCGACCCATGCCACGGTGATCTCCGGTGCGGTCCGGTCAACCAACGCCGAGACCAACGTGCAGGACGGCGCGTTGCGGGCACTCGGCGCCGGCAGCGCCGACACTGCCCGCGCGGCCGCGGCGACCGCGTCTCGGCTGCGTTGCTCGGCGGGCGCGTTCCCGGCTCCCAGCAGGACGTCGAGCGCTACCTCGACCGCGGCCCGTGATGCGAGCTCGGGGGAGTGCACAGTGGACACTCCGTCGCACACCACCGCAGCGAGCTGTCCCATGGGTGTCCGATGACCCATGGGTTTTCGATATCCCAGCGCCATCGCGTCCTCATTGCGAGCGTGTCCGTGCCCGCGGTCGCTGACGCCGGCGAGCATGCCCAGGTCGATCTCGACGTGGTCGGTGCCGTCCCGGAGGCGTAGCCCGCACTGGGGGCAGTACTCGACCGGCGTGCCGGTGGCCAGCCCGCAGCCGTGACAGGACCGGTCCGCGCCCGCGGTGGAGATCGTGCCGCTCCGGTGCACCCCCCGGTCGGCCCCGCAGGCCTCGCAGAACTGGTCGGGGATCCTGATCGGTTCCGCGCAGTGCGGGCAGGGCTCGTCCACGCCTACCGCCAGGTCCGGGGGTGCACCGCGTTGGCGCGGTCGACGAGCCCGGTCCGTTTGCCGGCGTCGGAGGTGAGGCGCGCCGAGGTGCGCAGGCAGCGCTCCAGCGTCAGCCGCAGATCTCGTTGCCGCCAGGGGCAGCCCAGCAAGGGTGTGCCGCCTGCCCCGGCCGGCGTGGCCAGCAGCTCCACCGCCGCGGTGAGCAGCGTGGCGCGGACCTCCAGTTCGGTGGCCGGGTCGAGGGGTAGCCCGTCCACCCGAGCCGCAGCCGACCGCAGCTCGGCTTCGCCCACCTCGGCGCCGGTGCGGCCCAGCAGGGTGGCCTGCACGGCGGCGAGCTGCGCGGTGACATGCCAGCTGGAGCTCTCCGCAATGGCGTCGAGCGCCACGATCGCGTTCGCCCGGGCGCCGGCCCGCAGACGCACCCTGGCCAGCCCGAACGCGGCGTCGACCACGTTCGGGTCGGGACCGGCGACCAGCCCGTAGTACCGCTGCGCGAGCTCGTCGCGCCCGGCGCACTCCGCGACGGCGGCCAGCGCGAGCTTGGGCGCCGCCTCACCGGGGAGGGTGGCGTACACGGTGTCGAACGCCTCGCCGGCGCGGTCGAGGTGGCCGGCGACCAGCGCGGTGATCCCCCGGAGCCAGTCCAGCCGCCAGTCGTCGGGGTCCTCGGCGGCCAGCTGGTCGATGTCGGCGGTCGCCGCGTCCGGATCGTTCGTTTCCAGCTGGGCCCGGATCAGCCGCAGCTCCCGGCTCGGCTGGGGTGTCGAGGCCATGATGCGCGTGATCTCGTCGCGATCGGTGCTCGCGGTCGTGGCGAGCAGTCTCCCGGCGGTGTCGTCGGGGTCGGCCAGCGGAACCGGCAGCATCGCCGCCACCCGCCTGGGCTCCGGCCGCCCCGGGCCGGCGGACCCGGGCAGCAGGCCAGCGGTGAAGGTGCCCCGCGGGGGCCCGAAGACCGTCGACAGGGCGGGTCGCGGGTGGCCGTCCTCGGTGGCCAGGACTTCCCGTAGCACCCCGCTGAGCTGCTCGGACATCTCCTCGGCGGAGTTGAACCGGCGCCGCGGATCGGGGTCGGTGGCGCGACGCAGCAGCCGGTGGAACGACTCGTGGGTGGCCAGCACCGGGTGCTCGGCAGGCTCGGGCAGATCCACCGGCGTGCCCTGACGGGCCGGTGGGATGCCGAGCGCCAACACCGCCAGCGTGCGGCCGACGGTGTGGACGTCGGAACTCGGCGAGGGGCCGTGGGTGGCGATCTCCGGGGCCTGGTAGCCGATCGTGCCGTAGACGGCGCTGAGCTGATCGTCCATCCGGATCACCGCGCCCAGGTCGATCAGCTTGAGCTGCCGGTCGTAGCGGATGACGTTCTCGGCTTTGAAGTCGCAGTAGACAAGGCCCTGCGCGTGCAGGTACCCCAGCGCGGGCAGTATTTCCAGCGCGTAGGCGATGGCCTGCGCCGCCGGCAGGGGTGCGATGCTTCCGTCGGGCCGGCGCCCGACGTCCAGCAGCTGCTTGAGCGACAACCCGCCGACGTACTCCATGACGATGTAACCGACCGGGGTGCCGGTGTCGTCGGGATGTTGCACGAAGTTGTGGATCGTGACGATGCTCGGGTGATTGACCTGGGCGAGGAACTGCCGCTCGGCTACCGCTGCGGCCATCGCGTCGGCGTCGCCGGAGTCGAGCAGGCCCTTGAGCACCACCCAGCGGTCGCTGACGTTGCGGTCGATCGCCAGGTAGATCCAGCCCAGGCCCCCGTGGGCGAGGCAGCCCTGCACCTCGTATTGCCCGGCCACCAGGTCCCCGGGGCTCAGTTTCGGTACGAAGGAGAACGGCGCGCCGTCCTGCGGGCAGAAGCCCGCCACCCGGCCCGGCCGGCCGTCGCGGCTGCGCCCCACCGGGTGCCCGCAGCGGCTGCAGAAGCGCTTGGCCTCCGCCACCTGCGGATCGGTCAGCAGCGCGCTCGCCGGGTCGATGCGGGGCACCGGCGGCACCTCGACGAGGCCGCCGCCCCACCGGGTACGCGAGGAGCGGGTCGTGGACGTCAGGGTCGAGCTACCCCGGGACACCCGGTCGCTGGACGGCCTGGACAGCGTGGATGGCCCGGACGACCTGGCCGGCGCTGTGCTCGGCGTGACCGATGCTGCGTGCCCGCACTCGTCGCAGTAGCCGTCCTGCAGCACGCCGCCGCAGCCGGGCCGGCCGCACGGGGACCCCTTTTCCGCCGTCATGCCGACCTACCCGGGCTGCTCCGGCCGGTCAGTCGCAAATACTCGGTCAGGGCCCGGGTCGCGGCGGCGAGGTCACAGGGCCTGGTCCACAGCAGCTGCCGGATGCGGTCGTCGAGGGCGAGGGCCTGCGGGTGCTCGGCGAGCCCGAGCCGGGCGGTCTTGGCCCGGTACGCCTCGAACCGCCCGCAGAGCTCCGCGCGGCGCTCCAGCAGCCCGCCGGCCCGTTCGGAGGCGACACGGAGCTCCTCCACCGCGTCGTCGGTGCCGGCTCGCAGCTCTTTCAGGGCTACCGCGCGGGCCGGCCACCCCGCGGGAGCGGTCAAGGCGGCAAGCCGGTTGCGGAGCACCGGCACCCGGTCGGGCGGCGCGACCAGGCCTGGGTCGGCGATCACCTGCTGCGCGCGCCGCCTGGCCTGCTCCTCCTGCGCGCGCAGCGTGCCGATCTCCTGCAGGGTCGCCGCCAGCTCCGTCAGCTGGTCCGTCCAGCTGTCCCGGACCACGGCCAGCCCGGTGAGCTGGGCTGACACGGTGGCGAGCTCGGTGTCGAGGGTGGCCAACACCTCCGCGGCCGACCGACCCGCGAGGGACAGCGGGTCGGTGGCGCAGGCGCGGCCTAGGTCGTCGATCCTCGCGGTGAGCGTGGCGACTGCGGCCGCGGTCGGGTCGTCCCGGTCCGGGACGAGATTGCCGGCCAGCTCCCGGGCGGCCTGGACCCGCTCGGCCAGCGGGGTCAGCCCGGTGCGTACTGCCTGGTGCACGGCGTCGCAAGTCACCACTACGTCGCTGACTTGCGCGAAGGAGGTTTCCATCCGCCCGCTGAGCTGTTCCAGAGTGATCGTCTCGATGTGTTCGGCCGCACCGGTCAGCCCACGCTCCGAAAGGGCGACCGCCGTCCTTGCGACCTCGATCGAGGGTTCCACGAGCAGGTGGCGCAGCTCGGCGAGCTCCCGGTCGCCGAGCCGGGGCCGCCGGGCCCGGATGGTACGGGCGGTGGTCACCACGGCCTGGTAGGTCCCGAAGTCCCACCACAGGCCGGCGAGGACGTCGCTTGCTGCGGCCCAGCGTTCGGCGGTCATCCCGGTTGGGGTGCTGGCAGCCAGCAACCGGTGCCCGGGATGGTTCTCCAGCTCGATCAGCGCAGCCGCCATCCGACCCTCGGCCTCGATCCGGCGAGCCAGCTCGTCCTCCAGCGCGGCACCGCTCGTCATGCTGGCCGCACGCCGATCACGGTCACCACGGTCATGCGGCAATAGTGTCACCTGAAAGGGTGCAAAACCTAGTCTGATCACACTGCGAGTGATCGGATTTACCCCCACAAGAGGGGTTTTGTGCGTTGTTCACCGAGGGTTCATCCCTGGTTCCTGGTCTGGTGCCCGGATATTGGCAGCAACCCAAACGGCTTTTTGTCGGCAGTTATTCTCGCGTTCAGCAGCCTGACGGATACCGAAACAAGGAGATGGTGCACCGGTGAACACCGCTGACATCCTGCTGGCGCTGGCCCCCGATGCTCAGGACTTGCTGTTCCGGGAAGCGCACACCGCCCACGTCTTCAGCGAGGAACCGGTCACCGACGAGCAGGTCGTGGCCATCTACCAGCTGGTGCGTAACGCGCCCACCTCGCTGAACAGCCAGCCCCTGCGTGGTGTCCTGGTGCGATCTCGGCAGGCGCGGGAGCGGTTGGTGGCTCGGATGGACCCTGGCAACCAGGCCAAGACCCGTCAGGCGCCACTGACTGTGGTGCTGGCTGCTGACTTCGACTTCCACGACGAGCTGCCCAGGCTGGTGCCGTACCTCCCCGGTGCCCGGGACTTTTTTGCGGATGAGGCCGCTCGCCGGGATGCCGCGCTGCTCAACGCCTCCCTGCAGATTGGCTACTTCATTCTCGGTGTGCGTGCCGCTGGTCTCGCGGCGGGCCCAATGAGCGGTTTCGACGCGGACGCCGTGTCGGCGGAGTTCTTCCCCGACGGGCGGCACCGCGCCCTGGTCGTGGTGAACGTCGGCCGTCCGGGTCCTGATGCATTCCGGCCCCGTGCTCCCCGGCTGGAGTTCTCCGAGGTATTCAGCGTTGCCTGAGCAGCGTAGCTTGCTGCGGCCTGGCATCACTCGTTGCCCTGCCCCGGTTGGCTGAGAACAGCGTTTGCTTTGCGCAGTGAGTGACCATGTGTACGATCTCCAGCACCCACACGTGTTTTTCGGCATTGCCAAGTCACCCAATCGACCTATTTCTCATTGTGGTCAGTCGAGTAGAGTCGGGGGTCGTGGGACGCTCTCACTGAGAGTAGTGCGCGTCGAGCTGGTGTCCAGTTTTTATTTCCCAACCCTAGCGCAAGGATGGGTGTGGTGGTATGGAAAATATTTCGGCGATAGCTGCTCCCTGGACGGTAGCGGCCGCGCCACGTGGATTGCCGGTGTTCGGCCACGCGTTCTCGTTACTGCGTCACCCCCTGGACTTTCTGCGCTCGCTCTATGGCTGCGGCGACCTCGTGGAGGTACGGCTTGGCCTACAGCGGGTGTACGTAGTCTGCCATCCAGAATTGTCTTTGCAAGTTCTGCGGGATTCCCGCACATACGACAAGGGTGGCGCCTTCTATGACACGATTAGACTGGCGTTCGGTGATGGGCTAATCACCAGTGAACAAAAGGTTCACCAACGGCACCGGCGGCTGATACAGCCCGCTTTTCGACATGACCGGATCGCTGGCTATTCCGCTGTGATGCAGGCCGAAGCCGAGGTTTTAATCAACGGGTGGCAGCCTGGTCAGATCATCAATGTGAGCGACGCCATGCATGCCCTGACAATGCGGATCGCAATGGCGACGTTGTTCTCGGCCTCGGTTGATGCGGGTGTTGTCGCCGAGGTGCAGTGGTGTGTCCATGTCCTGCAACGAGGTATGCATCGGCGCACCACGGTGCCATTCGATCCACTCCATCGAATTCCGACGCCTGGCAACCGCCAGTTCGCCGCGACCTTGGTTCGGCTGCAGTCGGTCATCGACGACATCATTGCGACCCGCCGGGCGCACAATTCCAACTATGATGATCTGTTGTCGCATCTGTTTGCTGTCGATGAGTCGGACGGCGACAGTATGGCAGACCGTGAGGTACACGACCAGGTCATGACTCTGCTGATGGCTGGATCTGAGACCACGGCGAACGCCCTGGTTTATTGCTGGTATCTGATTGGCAAACATCCCGAAGTCGAGCGACGGCTCCACGCTGAAGTCGATGACGTCCTCGCTGGACGGGCACCTGCTTTTGATGACCTACCTCGTCTGACGTATGTCAAACAGGTGTTCACTGAGGTTCTGCGTCTGTACCCACCAGTGTGGATCTTCACCCGAACTACCTCTCGTGACACTGAGCTCGCCGGGCGCTCGCTGGCTGCGGGCACTACGATCATGTGCAGCCCCTACCTCCTGCACCACGATCCGGCCCTGTTTCCTGACCCGGAGCGCTGTGATCCCGATCGGTGGTCAGCTACGCGAGCTGGTACGGTACCGCGTGGTGCGTTTCTGCCCTTCGGGGGAGGCAACCGTAAATGTATCGGTGACAGCTTTGCCATTTCGGAAGGGGTTCTGATCCTTGCCGCGATCGCGTCCCGGTTCGCCCTCCGGTGCATACCGGGTGAAAAAATCAAGCCGGTGCCGAGAGTATCGTTGGGGACTGGTCCGTTGCGCATGACATCTCAGGCCCGGCGACCTCCGGATCGGTACACGCCAGCCTCGCCGAGCGCGCAGGATCACTGATGAGCCCGACGGACACTTCACGGTTAAGATATCGTAATCACGACACCAGCGACGCCGACGTGAGTCGGTTGATCCTGGATGCCGCATTGCCGCAGTGGCCGCTCCCGTTGTCGTCTACCGTTAATCCGGCTGCGGCTCAGGCCATCGCGCGTACAGTGGCCTGGCAAGAGAGTCTCGGCTTGATTGCGTCGAACACGCCGTGGAATTCGTTGATCGGCCTTCGGCCCGTTGAGCTCGCTGCTCGTGGATATCCTCGGGCTGACCTCGATACTCTGACGTTGGCCAGTGAATGGACTGCCTGGTTCTTTCATATTGACGATCTTTTCGACGAAGGTGTCACTGGTATCGATATTGAGCTTTCCCGGCTCGCGACGGGAACTCTGCGCACATTGCTCCACAACCCTCGATCACGTAACAAAAACGATCACTGTGGACTCCCTAAACCTGCCATGGAGGCGTTGTTAGATCTTTTGTGTCGCACTCGAGAAATCATGGTTCCAGTACAGTTTCGGAGGTTTGTCTCGCATTTGACGGATTACGCTGATGCGTTGGCTTCGGAAGTGGTCAACAGGGTGGCTCGCGCCGTTCTTGACGTGGACAGCTACTGTGCTCTTCGGCGAAATACTGGCCCGGCCCTGCCTCTTCTCGACCTCATTGAGAACGCTGAAGGAATCAGGCTTCCGGAAAATTTTTATACCAGTTCGGAGTATGACCAACTCCTTAATATTACAGCCGATGTTGCGTCGTGGATAAACGATCTTTTTTCTGTTGAAAAAGAAGAGGCGCGCGGAGATTGTCATAATTTCTTATTGGTCATAAAAAAGGCTGACGGCGGGACTATTGTGGATACTGTTGGCACGGTGATTGAACTTATCAGGGAGCACCTCGGTCGTTTTGATGGAATAGTGGCAGCACTGGTGACGGTGCCCGGTTCTCGACAGTGGCCCAATGTTTCCCAGATTGCAATCAGTCGCTGGATCGCGGGATTACGTTCCTTTTTGTGTCATAGCAGTTGGTATATCGGTCACGCCAGGTATCGGACAGTTGCGGCGATGCTGGATTAGCGACCAAGTTCCGTAAGATCGAGCCGGACGGGAAATGGCTCCTCGGCGGTGAAGACGCCGGTGACCGGGGTGGCGTCAACGAACCCGAACTCGCCAGCGAAGTGGCAGGCTGTGAGGGTGACAGTCCCGTCGATGTCGACGATCCAGTAGTACGGGATCCCGGCGTCGGCGTACTCGCCGTGCTTGACGATCGTGTCCATTCGGCGTGAGCCGGGGGAAATGATCTCGACAGCGAGGACGACCTCGCTCGCCTGGAGCAGTGTCCGCTCCCGCCGGACCCGCTGGATCGCTGCACACGTGACGACGGCTAGGTCGGGGCGCCGGACGAACCCGGGCTGGGAGTGCTTGGCCAGCTGCAGGTCGATGTCGACCTCCGGAATGGGCTCCAGCCCAGCTGGTAGCTGGTCCTCAAATGTCCGGAGGAGCCGCCGGAGGCAGCGCTGGTGGTCGGGGGTGGGGCTCGGCGACATCACCAGGATGCCCTCCTGCAGCTCGTAGCGGATCTCCCCGTCCTCCGGGAGCGACGAGTACTGCGCCACCGTCATGAGCCGGACGGGCGGCATGGGAAGGGCCATCACGTACTCCTCAAGGTCAGGCCGCCAGTGTGGCACGCAGGCCCGACAACATCAGCTGACCGCGCTGCCGCTTCGTCCATTTCCTGCCAGTCTCAGGCATCCTGAAGTGGTTTCTTGATCAAGCTCTGATCTGGGGCACCCGTGAGGCGTTCGCATGAAAATCGTGTGGATGTCATAGGCCTGCGAAGGACCGGGTGGTGCCCGTGAGGCGCGTGGTGTATTAGGTGCTGGCCGGGGGAGGCATGGGTGTGCGTACCACCCGAGCTGGTGGTGGCCTTCCGGGCACAGTCCAGACTGTGCCCGGAAG
>JBOHFG010000354.1:0-1418 GCA_050699575.1 Pseudonocardiaceae bacterium | reverse complement strand
ACCAGCTCGGCCGTCTGGCGTGGTTGCGTCACGATGAGCGGGTCGGGGTGAACGCCGACATGATCGCCAAGTGGGAGCGCGGGGCGAAGAGCCCGAGCGCCCGCTATCGCGAGCTGCTGTGCCTGCTATACGGGGCAACGCCGGAGTACCTGGGCATCGCCCGCGTCACGAGCAGCACGGCCAGCTCCTCGCCGAAACCGGCGTCGCCTGCGGTGACCGACCGGTCTCTGGTGGATGCCCTCGGTGGAGCCGCCGCGATCCTCGATCAGCTTGGCCCCGCGGGGGGCATCTTGCAGCCGCGGATGTTCGAGGCGTGGAAGGATGATGTGGTGCGACGCCGGGCCGCGCTCAGGCTGATGGGCATCATTCCCGCGGGAACAGTGTTGCCCTCGGTCGCTGAGTCCGCGCGACGGTCGCGTTCCGGTACGCCCACCCCGGAGACCGTCCGTGACATGGAGTACCTGGCCGGTCGTTACCAGGTGCTGTACCACTCCACTGCCCCCGCCGCGCTGATGACGCCGGTGGTGGCGCACCTGGCTACGCTTAGTGACCTGTTGCGCCAAGACCCCGCACCGGCTGAACGCCGTCGGCTGCTGGTCAACCGCGCCCGGGTGGGCACCCTCGCCGGTCGGTTGTCGTTCTTCGACCTGCAAGATCCGATGGCCGCTCGCGCGTATTACAGTCTTGCGCTGGAAGCGGCCCGCGAGGCTGATGACCACTTGCAGGCTGCCAGCGCTCTTGCGCATGTCGCGTTCATCCCCGCTGCGGAGCACGGGTTCACCGCCGCGCTGGACTACCTGCACGGTGCCGCCGGGCAGCTCAGACGCCACCCGTGCGGCCCGGTTGCGTCCTGGCTGGCCGCGGTGGAGTCCGAGATGCACACCAACGCGGGCAACCCCACCGCCGCCCTGCACGCCCTGGACCGCGCCCGCGACGCACTCGCCGCCCCCGGGCTGGCTCTTGAGCTGCCGTGGTTCGACTACTACGACGCCACCCGTCTCAGTGGCTTCGCTGGATACGCCACCCTGCGCGCAGGCCGCTACGACGACGCTCGTGCCGAGCTGGGCATCGCGCTGGACAAGCTTTCACGCTCCGCGGTCAAACAGCGTGCCGTGTTCCTCGCCGACCTCGCGACCGTCGAACTGCACGACGGAAACGTCGACTACGCCTGCACGATCGCCGCCGACGCCGCCCGCCAGCTCCACCAGGCCGGGTACGCCACTGGCGCTGGGCGGCTGCGCGATTTCCGCGTCGCCCTCGACCCGTGGAAGACCAGCACCCCCGTCCGGGCCCTCGACGAGCAGCTCGCCGCCCTGAACTAAAGCCCGCACACAGGAAAAAGGACATGCTGCCCATGGCACCGATCCGCGCCGTCTGGTTCGACGTCGGAGAGGTCCTGATCAACGAGACCCGCGAGT
>JBOHFG010000353.1:0-2143 GCA_050699575.1 Pseudonocardiaceae bacterium | reverse complement strand
ACCTCGTCTCCTGCGCGGAGACCATAGGGCGACCCATCGGAGAGGCGGCCGCTGGACCTGATCGGCCCGTGCCGTCTACCTGCGTAAACGCAAGTAATGCGCGGGTGGTGAGGGCTGTGTGCCTACTTGGGCTTGAAACGCCAGGTGAGTGGAGTGCGCCCGTTTCCAGAGCTGCCCCGTCAGGGGGCCATTCCTTCCGGGCGCGGTCTCGGACGGGACGTAGCGTTCCTTGGACGCTAGGGGTTTGACATTTGAGCCGAGTTTTCAGGCGGTCATGTGGGTCTCGGTGATGTAGTCCTCGACGTGGTGGTTGATTACTCGTAGGGCTTGGCGGAGAGCAAGGGGTGTGGGTGGGTCGTGGGTGGCGAGCAGTGGCCGCGGGAGGCGGTTGTGGGGTTTGGTGTAGAAGATCGCGACTCGCTGGCCTTCCTCGGTCAAGATGTAGGTGTTGGTGCGGGGCAGCCGGGTGATCAAGCCCTTGAGTCGTAGGTGTCGCAGGTCATAACTCATCCGGTTCATCGTGTATGGGACGCTGAGCAGGGTGGCCACCTGGGCGTGAAGGCTCTGGTTGGTGAACCCGGTGATGGTGTGCACGACGGCGCACAAGGCGTCGGCCAGGGCCATGACCCGAGGGTCGCTGAACCGCAGGGTTGGGGCCCTCCGACCCTCCACGAGGGTGGGTTGCGCGACCTGCTCGAAGGTTGGGCTCGCGAGGACATAGCCCTGACCGACACGCAAAAGCATCGACCATGCGATGGTTGATGTCACGGGCTTTACCCGATAATTCCTCTAGATGTTCCAGTCGCCGGGCCACCCCGTGGTCACCGGTGTCGTTGACCATGGTCTCGGTCCGCGACGCCCGGCCGCACTTGAGGTAGGACTTCACCCGGGAGTGCCGGAAGAAGGCGTTGAGGGTCACCGCGTCCCCGGAGCGCAGCAGCCGGGTGCGGTAGCTACCCACCGGTGGGGTGCGCACTCGGTGACCGAAGATGATCTGCATCTTCTCCGGTCGGCCGATGTCGAGGTTGTCGGCGCACAGTGCCTCGAAGAACCCCCGGGCATGGCGGGGTGCGGTGAACACGAGGGTGCGGGAGACCTCGATCTGGCGCAGGGAGATGTCCCACCAGTGCCCGGCGGCCCGGTCGGCCTCGGTCAAGGGCAGTGGCAAAACCGCCCACCAGCGTTCACAGAACGCCCGGATCGCCTCCGGCCCCAGCGTGTCGCAGAGACGTTGCAACCCGGTGGGGTCCTCGGTGGTGGCGAACCCGTTGTCCAGCTCGGTGAAGGCGATCCCCGCCGCCCTCGCCTGGCGCTTGGCGTACTCATGACCGTTGAGCCAGATCTTGACCGGATACGGGAAGTAGGAGCAGACCTTGATGAACGCCGGCCCGAACTCCTCATCCACCAGATAGAAATAGTAAGCGGTGACGCGGCGGTCCGCCTTGGCGTAACCGAACCGCGGCAGCCCCCCACCACCCTCCTCGGGATGGTAGGTGGTGCCACTGAACACCCGCTGGAACTCCTGAGCCACCCCGACCGCGGCCACCCCGGTCCGCCCCGCCCGGGCCAGCCGGTCCAGATGAGGGCGCATTACCTCCAGCTTCCGGTCCCCCTTGCCGAAACGGATCATCCGAATGTCATGCCCAGCGGCGAACTCGGTGACCGCCTTACGGAACCCCGACCCGATCCGCTCCAAGATCGCCGGAGACGGGATCGGGAACCCCCGATGCCGGGTCAAGAACCCCACCACCTGACCGGGAACCTGCAGAGTCGGCACCCACCCGTTGAGATAGATCCGGTCGAAACACTCCAGATCCAACCCGACATGTCCATCAAGGATGTCGTTCACACCCACCACACAAGTCGCCATGACCCACCCCCAGGCAGCAGCCAGTACAACCCCACCAGCCTGCCCCTCACCCCACCGCGACGTCAGCCACCAACCCAGCCACCACCTCGGCGGTCAGAGACGAACGGAACCTGTCAAACTCGATGGGACATCAGGCGGCGCGGTTGTTGTGTGGTGTCTCCTCGTTTTCGGTGGTCGTGGGGGGCTGGTTGATCCAGGCTGCGGTGGGCAGGGGTGGTGGTGTGGGGCGGCGGTGGAAGCGTTCGGGGTTGGCGGTGCAGGCGGTGGTGAGGA
>JBOHFG010000352.1:0-6540 GCA_050699575.1 Pseudonocardiaceae bacterium | reverse complement strand
CAACGGGCTGCACGGCGTGCTGTGGGCGTGCTACGACGGGTAAGCCCGATCAACCACGGTCAACAGTGCGGCACCGTGACACCACCGGTACCGACTTGGACGGCGCGACCACTTCGTCTGTGCTGATGCACGAGGACACACGTAGCCGCAGGTCAGCCCTGGAAGGACCGTGAACCAACCCCGGCCGTAACCCAGCACAGAGCCAGATATCGCCGAAGTCAAGTTCTCATGTAACTAGACGCGTCCGGTACGTCGGCGCCCTGACCGGACGTCAGTTTCGCGAATTGACCGATTTCGACCAGCATCGGCGCCCCGTATACCTCCCGCTCCGCGGCCTGCTTCGTAATCTGTGCGGGCTCCATAGTAATCGCCCCGTTCCTGTGAGTGAGGTTGCGCTTCGACGCCGACCTGCGACGCCGAATAACATGCTACGGCCAGAGTGGGATGTTCACGGGGCGATGTGCTCTCTCGCGGTGCGCCCGGAAGGGCCACCCTCCGAAGGCGACGATGTTCTTTGTCTGGTATAGGTTCCGTGCTCTCCGAAGCTGCGCTGGGTCTGGGTAGCGCCGGGGGTCTCTTGCCCAATGGATCTATAGCTCGGCGCTACAGCAGACGTGCACGAAATAGATCATAACGGATAAATAAGACAAATCGCAGATTTGAGTATTTCGTTGTGAATTCGCCGAATTTTCGGGCAGAATATTGCGCATGATGCTCGGCCGGGGACGTCTCTGGTTCTGGATGGGGTCGTTACTGATTATTGTGACAACGGTCACGATCGTGGTCCTTGTCGTGCGCTCCAAGGATCGGAGCTTGGCCACCGGGCTGGTTGGCACGCTTGTCGCTGTGGCAACTGCTGCAGCCGGTGCCGCTGCTTGGCTGCGGAAACAGGTGCAGTCTTCACCGGCTGCGCAGTTGCCGTTAGAGCAGGCGGCGGACAACCTGGCCGCGCAGCTGCACTCGCAGTGGACACAAGTCGCTGCTGAGCGGCGGCTGATGAACCCGATTCCCGTGCAGTGGAGATGGTCACGCCGGCAGGTGACAGGCCCGATAGCGGAGGCCATCGAGGGGCCGTTTAGGCCCTTGCCCGGGAGGGCGGCGATCACCGTGAAGGATCTGCAATCGGGTACGTTGGAGAATCTTCTCGGCGTGTACGGTGGCCTAGGTTCAGGGCGGTTGGTTGTCTTGGGCGAGGTGGGCGCGGGGAAGAGCAGCGCCGGGATTCGGCTGCTGCGTGATGCGCTGGAGCATCGGGCCACTGTGACGGCCACGGATCGCGCGCGGGTGCCGGTGCCGGTGCTGGTCACACCGCGCGGCTGGGACCCGGATGTTGAGTCCTTCGCCGAGTGGCTGGCCGCTCGGCTGGCGCGGGACTACGCTTTGCTGCGGGCTCCAGAGTACGGTGAGGATGCCGCGATGCGCCTTATCACGGGCGGTCACCTCGCGGTGATCCTTGATGGGTTCGATGAGATTCCCGAGGCGCTTCGCCCGGTAGCGTTGCGTGCACTGGATGAGCAGGCCACCTTCCGGCTGGTCGTGCTCGCCCGCAGCGAGGAGTTGGTGGCCGCTGTCCGTGACGCTGATCATCACTTGCGGAGCGCGGCGGCGCTAGGACTCCAGCCGATCGGCCCCAAGCAGGTCGCAGACTACCTAACCGGTTACCACACCGACCCGCTGCCTCTCCATTGGCAATACTTGATTGATCATCTACGAGAGCACCCGGATGGTGTTCTGGCGCAAGCGCTGAAGACTCCGCTAACGCTGACCCTGGTCCGGGACACCTACGGTCCCGAGGACCCGGTTGATGAACTCATCGACCCTAGCCGGTTCGCTACCCGAAAGGCGATCGAGGATCATCTTCTGGACCGGGTGCTGACCGCCGCGTACGCCCAACACCCGGGCCAACCGAACTCGCTCTACACTGTTGATCAGGCACGACGCTGGCTGGGGCAGCTGGCCCGCCGGATGAACAAGCAACAGACCCATGACCTGACGTGGTGGCAAATCCCGCGCTGGGTGCCGGCGTGGCCTCGCGCGTTTGCCACGGTAGCCGTCATGAGCGCTGTCTTTGCGTGCCTCGTTGGGTCCCTAACTGTACTTGCAGACCACAGGTCTCTCCTCTCTGCGTTCCAGGTCGGATACCTGGCCACACTTGTGACCAGATCTGGCGATGTGCTCGGGCTTGCGTTCATGTTTGGGCCCGGGTTGCTCCTCTTGTCCTCTCTCGGTGGAGGGTCTCCTCAACAGCGAGGTCAGCTGCGGTGGAGCAAGGCTGAGATCGTAACAATCCTCCTCCTTGGGTTTGGGGTCGGATTCGGGCTCGGGCTTGTGCGCGTGCACAATTCTCATCCCAAGATTGCTCTGGAGATTGGGCTCGAGATCGTGCTCTTGAGCGGACTCGTGTCTAGTCTCGTAATCGGGCTCGGGTTTGTCCTCGGCGGAGGACCTCCTCAGCAACTGGGTTGGCTCCCATGGAGAAGAACTGATACCCACACAAATCTTCGCGCCGGAGTCGTGATCGGACTCACGTCCGGGCTCGCGGTCGGGCTCGAGGACGGGCTCGTGCCCGGACACGAGAACGGGCTCAGGGTTGGACTTGTGTTCGGGTTCATAGTCGGAATTGGATACATGCTTGTGATCGTCCTCGGTGGACGATCTTCCCCACGGCAAGATCAGCCCCAGTGGGGCAGGACTGGTATCCCACCAACCCTCCTCACCGGGCTCGTCATCGCAATCGCGACCAAACCCCCCTGCGGAATTATCTACATTCTCATAGTTATACTCGGTGGACGACTTCCTCTGCAACGAAGTCGGTTCCGGTGGAGCAGGACTACTAACTTAACAACTCTCCTCGCCGGGCTCATGTCCAGGCTCCTCGCCGGACTCATGTTCGGGCTCGTCCTCGGACTCGTATACGGGCTCCTGTACAAGCTCGCGTACGGGCTCGCATACGGGGCCAGAAACGGGCTTTTGCCCGGGCTCTTGGTTGGACTGACAGCCGGGCTTCTGCTGGGATTCAGCCAGCCACCAACGGAGGCCACTAGTCCGCTCGATCCCCAGTCATTGTGGCGCCGAGAGCGTCAGCTCGGGCTCGGGTTCGGGCTCATGGTCTGGCTCGTCCTCGGGCTCGAAATCGGGCTCTCGTCCGGGCTCCAGTCCGGGTTTGTGGACGGGCTCAAGTTTGGATTGGTGGCCGGGCTCGGTTCAGGGTTGGTGTCTTCCGTCACGTGGACGGCTGCGCTAGCCCGCGTGCAGCTGTGGCGCCGGGGCGAGGCTCCAATAAGTCTGCTGTCGTTTCTCGATGATGCTCATAAACGCCAGATCCTTCGAACGGTCGGCCCGGCGTATCAGTTCCGGGACGCTCGACTCCAAGACCGGCTTGCCGCAACGTGCTAAGACGTCCCAGAAGAGGCCAAAATTCGCCAGATCTCAGCTGGTTCCATGATCGTGGCAAATGGCACCGCGTCGCAGGGGTCTCCCCCTGGCGCCCTCAGCGTGGCGTGCGAGAACCGGAGAGACCCTGTCAACGGCAGCCGTGCGGGAGCAGATCACTTGACAGATGGCTGCGAGGGACGTCTGAGGCTGTTCATCATCGAGCCCGGAACAGTGCCCAGGCACCGTCCACATCTCGGGTGGCGTCACGCAGTGTCATGCCACTGAGCCACCGGGTTGTGATCTCGTTACACTCGGCCAAGCGTGGACTCACTGAAATCTTGCCGGATGGTGCAGCACCGCAGCGAGCCCCGCTCACAACGATGAGTTTCGCTCCGTGGGTGGCCAGCCAGGGTGCGCGACGGCGACACCGTGCCGTCTCGCCGCGTCCAGGCTGCGCAGCTCCGCCGGGTCCAGCCGGGCCGCGTCGTCAGTAAGCGACACGTCGAGCTCGAACTACTGACACCGCGGCGAGCAGGTCAACCGCAAGGTGCGCCGCGTCCGGGTCGGTACGGGCGACCGCGCGCACGACCTCCGTACGGGCGAGGACACTGGAGACCAACACCGGGTTCGGGCTGCGCGCCGAGCCAGGCCTCAAGTTCCCCACTCTCTGGCTCGTCGATCACAAGCTTCACCAACGCCGAAGAATCACAGTAGAGGATCACTGTGGAGGTCACATCCGCTCGCCGCGCATCTCCTCGAGATGCTCACTAGGCGGCCACTGCTGGTCGAACTCGGCGGTTTCCTCCGGGATCAGCGCGGCGCGGACTTCGGCCGGAGTGGCGTCGGAGAACGACGGTCCACTGCGGCCGCGCCGTGGTCCGGGAGTTGCTGCGGCGGTCGCACCGCACACGATAGCCGCCCGGACGACGGCGAACTCAACCTGCTCAGGCTAGGTGCCGCTGGTCAAACCGGAGCCGACGCGGGGACTCAAACCCCGAGGAAGACAGATCCGGCACCACTGCATCAGCCGGCATTTCAGCACGGAATGCGCGTCCCCAACGGGGTTACCAGGTGCTGATATGAGCGCCCCAGGTGCACTCTCACGCGGGTCGCGCGATCACGATCGCATCGTCTGCGCACCTGATCGGGATCGTCTGGGGGTTGCCCGTATCGTCGTCCGTGACGACCCACTGACTGGGGGTGATCGTGGCTCACGTCTTCATCAGCTATGCCACCCCGGACCGGGCGATCGCCGATGAGGTGGCGAGGTGGCTGCGGGCGGATGGCCACGAACCGTTCCTCGCGCACGACCTGCACAACGGCATCAGCGCCGGCGAGGACTGGAAGCAGCGCCTGTACGACGAGCTGCGCGAGGTTGATGTGGTGGTCGGGGTGGTGACGTCGTCGTTTCTGGCGTCGCACTGGTGCTCGGCTGAGTTGGGCATCGCGGATGCGCTGGGTTGCTGGCTCATGCCGTTGCGAGCTGAGGCCGGTGCGGCGCATCCGCTGATCCACAACCGGCAGTACGTGGACTACCAGGCCGACCCTCAGCAAGCCCACGACCGAGTGCTCCAGGTAATGCGACTACTGGACGACGGGCGCGGTTCCTGGCGGGCAGGCGACAACCCCTTCCCAGGGTTGGCGCCGTTCACCGCGGCGCGCAGCCGGGTGTTTTTCGGTCGCGCGGCCGAGGCTCGGGAGGTGGGCAACCGGCTGCGCGCCATGGCCAGCACCGGCGGGCTGCTGGCCATCGTCGGGCCGTCCGGCTGCGGGAAGTCCTCGCTGCTCAACGCCGCAGTGGTGCCGCTGCTCGACCGCGACCCGACCTGGCTGACGGTACCCTCGCTGGTGCCGGGAACCGATCCGCTGCCCGAACTGGCCCGGGCCCTGGCCGCTATTGCCACCCAGCTGGAGCTGGGCTGGTCGGCCAGCGACGTCCGCACCAGGCTCGAAGCTGGCAGCGATGGCCTGCGCCGCGTAGCCGACGACCTGCTGGCCGCCGGCCCGGGCACCAGCCAGCGGCGGCTGCTGGTCTCGATCGACCAGGCCGAGGAGTTATTCACCCGCACCACCTCAGACGCCCTCCACCGATTTGCCCACCTGCTGAACGACGCCATGACGGGCCCAGTACAGGTGGTCGCGGCGATGCGCTCGGAGTTCCTCGACGACCTGCGCGAGTTCCCCGCACTGACCGGCCGGCGAATCGAGGCCCATGTGCTGGCCCCCCTGGACGGGCAGATGCTGCGTGAGGTCATCGAAGGGCCGGCAAAGGTGGCTAGGCTGCGCCTCGATCACGGACTGGCGGCGGCGCTGGTCGCCAACACCGGCAGCGGTGAAGCCCTCCCACTACTCGCCTTCACCCTGCGCCAGCTCGCCGACGGCCTGCCCGCCGGCGGCACGCTGACCCTGACCCGATACCACGACCTTGGCGGCGTCCGCGGCGCACTGACCCACCATGCCGGCACCGCACTCACCGAGGCCGTGCGGGCCAGCGGCCTGACCGAACGCGAGGTGCTGACCGGACTGACTCGCCTGGTCACCGTCGATGAGACTGGCCGACGCGCCCGGCGGCGAATCACCCTCACCGGCCTCGCCCAGCCACTGCGCGCCGCGCTGCGGGTCTTTGTCGATCGTCGCCTGCTGCTCAGCGACACCGACGAGGGCGGCCAGGTGTGGCTCACCGTGGCCCACGAGGCCCTTCTCACCGAGTGGCGTCCCCTGGATACCGCCACCGCCGACATCACCCACGCCCTGCGTACCGCCCGGACCGTCGAACACGCAGCTGCAGAATGGACCAACGCCGGCCGAGCCGAACACTACCTGTGGGATGACAAGCGGCTCACCGCCACCCGGAGCGCCTTAGGGATGGCCAGCGACAGCGATCACAATCCCATTCCGCCGCCCCTGGTCGAGCTCGACGAGCAGGCACGAGCGTTCTTCGACGCCACTGACCAGCGTGTCCAGGTCACTCAGGAGCGCGATCGGCGTCGTCGCACCCGCACTCTCACCGTGCTGTCCACCCTGTTGGTGCTCGCGCTGATTGCCGCTGGCGTGGCGGTGTGGCAGCAGCACCAAGCCAGCGGGGCCCAACACCGTGCTATCGCGCGAGGCATGGTGGCTCAGGCTGAGCGGATCCGCGACCAGGATCCCCGGGGCGCTCTGCAA
>JBOHFG010000351.1:0-4369 GCA_050699575.1 Pseudonocardiaceae bacterium | reverse complement strand
CTCGTCCACCTTGATCGGAGAGGGGGATGAGCGTGTTCGATGACGTTGGGCGGGATGTCGGGTCGATCCGGCTTCCGCGGTGGGGCCGGGTGATGCCGGCGGAGGGGGCCGTGCCGTGGTTGGTGGTCGATCCCGATGGTGTGCCGGTGGAGCCGGTTCGCAGGTTTCTGGTCGATTTCGTGGCCCGGGACAACCGGGCAGGCTCGGTACGCAGCTACGCGTATGACCTGCTGCGCTGGTGGCGCTGGCTGCAAGCCGTTGGCGTCGAGTGGGATAAGGCCTCCCCGGCCGAAGTGCGCGACCTTGTGCTGTGGCTCAGGCAGGCGACCAAGCCCCGGCGTGCGGCGCGGACGGTGTCGGTAGCGACGGCGGGGCAGATCAACCCGATTACCCGCAAACGCTACCTGGGCGACCAGTACGAACCGAGGACCATCCGGCACTCGAACGCGGTGCTGCGCAGCTTCTACCAGTTCTGGATCGAGGACATCGGCGCGGGTCCGTTGATCAACCCGGTCCAACTCGATCGCCGGGACAGGCGGCCCAACGCGCACCACAACCCACTTGAGCCCTTCCGTCCGGAGGGCAAGATCCGCTACAACCCGAAGATCCCGAAGCGCCAGCCACGGCAGATGCCCGACGAGCGATGGAAGGACCTGTTCGGCGGGCTGCGTTCGAACCGGGATCGGGCGATCCTCGCCCTGGCGATCAGCAATGGTGTCCGCTCCGCCGAAGTCCTCGGTGTCCGAAGCGTGGATCTGGACTGGGGCGGCCAGCAGGTGAGGGTCGTCCGCAAAGGCAGCGGGACCGAGCAGTGGCTGCCGGCCAGCTCGGAGGCGTTCGTCTGGATCCGCCTCTACCTCGCTGACCTCGGCGCGCCGTTGGAACAGAATGCGCCGCTGTGGCAGACCTTGCGTCGCCGCGACCGCGGCGAGGGGCTGCGGCGGCAGCCGCTGAACTACGAGGCTCTGCGGGCGGTGTTCCGGCGGGCCAATGTCCTGCTGGGCGCCAATTGGTCGATGCATGACCTGCGGCATACCGCAGCGCTCAGGATGAGCCGGGACGAGTCGCTGTCCTTGCGTGATGTGCAGACCATCCTCGGTCACGCGCACCTGAGCACCACGGCGGACGTGTATCTCGTTGAAGACGATGCCCAGGTGATCCGCCGTGTTCAGCGGCACCTGGTCGAACGTGAGCAGCGCGCCCAGCAACCCCCACCCCCGGTCGCCGTCGGCTACGACAGCGACGACCTGTCCGTGCTGTTCGGAGGGACGCCGCAGTGATCACGATGACCGATGCTGGAACGTCGTCCCGGCGCACTCGTGTCGGGATCACGCCGGTTGCTCCCGCGCGGCGGCGTGTGGGGCCAAGTGATCACCTGTCTGTTGAGGACATCGTGGCGCTCATTCCCGCATTGCCGATCTGGGCCGATATCCCTCAACGCAAACGAGGGTCCCGGCTACGAGGAGCATCCGCCATCCTGCGGTGGCTGGAGCAGCATCCCGGTGACGGCTGGCAGGAACGATGGCTGGCGGCCGGCGCGGATCGCCATACCCGATGGCTGGATGAGATCGTCGCCGCCGACCCGCGCACGCCCGTGACCAAGCGCGCCGAGATGACATACGGATTGTGTTGCTTGCTGTTGTGCCGGGTGGTGCTGCCTGACTACGACTTCCTTGCCCGATACAAGGCCCACTCGTTGTTCAAGTGGGTGCGCCGGGTGTTCACCCCGGATCTATTCGCCCGCATGGAACAGGTCGGTGACCAGCAGGGCATGCAGGGACCGCAGATACTCGACGGACTGCTCGCCATCAGCAAGCTGGTGCTGCACACTGGCCGGGACGTCGACCAACTGACGGCTGAGGACGTCTACGAGTATCGCGAGTGGTTCTATCGCGGACTGCGCAGCGCCGACCGCGGAGTCCACGCCGGCTGGGACCTCCTGCAGGGCGTCGGAGTGCTGCCGGCGGACATCTCGCTGCGCACGACCCTGTTCCGCGGCCAGCGTTCGACCGAAGAGCTGGTGGACTACTACCAGATCCAGTGCCAACCGGTTCGCGATGTGCTCGTCCGCTACCTCAACGAACGCAGGCCCGCACTGGACTACAGCTCGATGTCCGGTCTCGCCGGAACCCTCGCTGGCCTGTTCTGGGCAGACATCGAGCGGCACCACCCCGGGCTGAGCACCGTCAACCTGCCACCGGACGTCGCTCAGGACTGGAAACAACGACTTCGGTTCGTCACCACATCCAAGGGACAGTGCACGCCCCGCAAGAACCACCTGAACGCGTTGGCCCAGGTGCGTTCCTTCTACCTGGACATCCAGGAATGGGCCATGGAGGACCCGACATGGGCCACGTGGGCGGCCCCCAGCCCCGTACGCCGCAGTGACTTGATCGGTATGGGGAAAGCCCGCAGGAAGACCGTCTCGGAGATGCACCAGCGGGTCCGGGAACGCCTGCCGCACCTGTCGATGCTGGTTGACAACGCTGAAGCGCACCGTAGTGGACAAGCGCAATTGCTGGCCGCGGCCAAGTCCGTTCCGGTCGGGCAGGTCTTTCAGCACAACGGTGTGGCCTACCTCCGCACCATTTACAGGTCCTACACCAAAGACCCCTCCCGGCAGAAAACCACCACCGTCCTCATTGAGAACATTGCCACCGGCGAGCGGATCGACGTCACCGAGACCGAAGACGACGCGTTCTGGACATGGGCGATCATCGAGACGCTGCGGCACACCGGTGTTCGCATCGAAGAGCTGCTGGAAATCACCCACCTCGCGCTCGTATCCTACCGGCTGCCCGATACTGGCGAGATCGTCCCGCTACTGCAGATCGTGCCCTCCAAAGGCAACGAGGAACGGCTCCTGCTCATCAGCCCGGAGCTGGCCAGCGTCCTGGCGTCCATCGTCAAGCGGCTCCGCGACGACAACGGAACCATTCCCTTGGCCGCACGTTACGACCACCACGAGAAAGTGACCGGTCCACCGCTGCCACACCTGTTCCAACGAAAACTCGGCTGGCGTTCCTCGGTCATCAGCCCCGCCGTCGTCAAACGAATGCTCACCGACGCACTCACCCGCACGGGGCTTCGCGACGCTACGGGCCAACCACTGCGCTACACCCCGCACGACTTCCGGAGGATCTTTACCACGGAAGCCGTTACCGGCGGATTGCCCGTCCACATTGCCGCTCGCCTGCTCGGCCACGCTTCGCTCGCCACAACTCAGGCATACCTCGCCGTCTTCCAGGACGACCTCATCCGCACCTACCGGTCGTTCCTCGATAAGCGGCGAGCCGTTCGCCCGGAAGCCGAATACCGTGAACCTTCCGAGGAAGAATGGCGCGAGTTCCAGCAGCATTTCCAAGTTCGCAAACTGGAATTAGGTAACTGCGGCCGACCATACGGATCCCCATGTCAGCACGAGCATTCGTGCTTGCGTTGTCCTATGCTTCGGATTTCGCCGCAGCAGCGGCCCCGCGTGATCGAGATCATCCGCAACCTCGACGACCGGATCACCGAAGCACGGATGAACGGCTGGCCCGGCGAAGTCGAGGGACTCCAGGTCAGCCTCACCAAAGCCAAGGAGAAGCTCGCCAGCCTCGACCGCAGCATCGAACGCACCGGCAACACCGCCCGCAGCGCACCCACCGACCTCGGCATGCCGATCATCACGAGCCCCCGATGAGATCACTGAACGCTCCTCCAGAAACTCTAAATCTGGTAGTCCGGAGAATCATCAATCAACAGACCGCGATGGGCACCGGCCCCGTCGCCACCCTGTGGGGGAAGAAGGAACTGCGTGGCCAGGCCGCAACCCTGGAACGACTGCGCGTCGACCGGCAACTCGAGGAAGCCCTCGCCCACGGGCCGGACCCGCTACACCTGGCCGCGGTGTTCGGCCTCGATCCCAAGACCGCCATCCGCTATGCCGAAAACGCCCGAGTGCTCCTGGTGACCACAGCCGAAGAGCAAGACCCCGCCGGTTCCCGCGAACCCAAGGGCCGAAACGGCCCATAGAGCGTGAAGACCCCACGGTTCATCGTGAAGACCCTTCAGTTCGCGCGAACTCTGGGATTTCACGGGGCTTGAGCAACAACGGAACGAAAAATGGCGGTAGTACTGAATGTGGATGCATCGATGCTGGTCAGCGCCGCGTGTCGGGGATGTACTCGCCGGTGATGAGGCGAGAACCTCACCTCAAGCGCACCCCTGTGACCAGCGGTAACACCGCTTACCGCCACTTTTCGTTCCGTTGTTGCTCAAGCCCCGCGCCTGGCACCACACCGAGCCCTACGCCAACAACCGAATCGAAGCCGATCATGGCCGGTTGAAGTCCCGGCTGCGGCCGATGCGCGGCCTGAAACGACTC
>JBOHFG010000350.1:0-8111 GCA_050699575.1 Pseudonocardiaceae bacterium | reverse complement strand
CCATGGTGGGGATGTCCAGTTGTGGAGCCAGCCCGGTACTGGTTCCACCTTCACCCTGCGGATTCCCGCGCATCCGGACAGTCCGCAACGTATGCCGTGCATGCCCTCGATACCCGAGCACGTAGGAATCAGAACAAGTCTCGCTGCCTGCCCCGAGTTCCCCGCTGTGCGGCGCGGTGTTGCCAGTGGATCATTGCAAAGCCGGTGAGGCCGAGGAGTCCGCCGGTCAGGCAAGTCCACAGCCACGCCAACGGTCCACCGGTGAGCAGAAGGACAACCGCTGCGGTGAACCACGTGGCGGTGCCCACGCCGACTACCGGCCGCGGGTCGGTGAGGCAGCGTGCCAGTGGAGGCGGAGGCGGCGACACAAGGCAGTGTACCCCGTGTCGGCGGTTGACAACGAGAAAAGGCTAGCCTAACTTAAGTGTCGCCGGCTTCGTGGTGGGAGTCCTGGCAAACGCAGTTGGGAACATGTTGGGCCCGGTCTGGAAGTGTCGGCCGGGCCCAACGCCCACCCCAACCCTGGCATTGAGACCACCTTGCGAGACTGACCGATGTGGGCGAGATCGTGGAGATACGCGACGCGGACGACCCCCGGCTGGCCGACTTCCATGACCTCACCGTCGCTGATCGTCGCCCGGACCGTCCCGGCGGGCGAGGTCTGGTGATCGCCGAAGGGGTCACCGTGGTGCGCCGACTGCTGGACTCGCCCTACCCGCTGCGGGCGGTGTTCGGCGTGCCGGCAAAGATTGCCCAGCTAGCCCCTGCCATTGTCGGTGCGCCCTGCTACACCGGGTCAGCCGAACTGCTGGCGCAGGTGGTGGGTTTTCACCTCAACCGGGGCGTGCTGGCGACGGCGGACCGGGCGCCGGTGCCGCCGATGCCGGAGTTGATCGCGCGGTCGCACCACCTCGCGGTGCTCGAGGGAGTCAACGACCACGAGAACCTGGGCGGGCTGTTTCGCAACGCGGCCGCTCTCGGAGTGGACGCGTTGCTGCTCGGCCCGCGCTGTGCCGATCCGCTGTATCGGCGCAGCGTGCGGGTGTCCATGGGGCATGTGCTTCGGGTGCCGTTCGCCCTGCTGAGCTGCTGGACCGGAGATCTCCAGACGTTGCGTTCGGCCGGTTTCCGGGTCGTGGCGCTGACCCCGGCGGTGGATGCGGTGCCGCTGCCTGAGGCAGGTGTGGACACTGGCCGGGTGGCCTGGTTGCTGGGTGCTGAGGGCCCGGGGCTGTCCGCTGAAGCCCTCGCCGCAGCGGATCTTGCCGTGCGCATTCCGATGGCATCGGGGGTGGACTCGCTCAACGTCGCCACCGCTGCCGCGATCGCCTTCGCCAGCGCTCGTCGCGTGGAACGCGTTTACCGTGACTGACGTGGACCTCGGCCGCGCAGAGATGCAGCCTGGTGAGCCGACGCCGTGGGCGACCGGCCTCACGGTCAGTGCGGTGGCTGCGGTGATCGTCGGGATCGGGTTGCTCAGCCTGTCCCAGGGGCTGGCGCCGAACGGCCGTGGGTTCGTCGTGCTGGTGAACCTGGCGGTGGCCGCTGGGCTTGTGCCGTCGATGTGGCTGGGTCGGGCGACCCCAACCTGGCGCTGGGTAGCTTATGGCACCGCCGCCGGCATCATCCTTACCTGGCTAGCCCTCCTCCTCTCCCTACTCAGCTGACTGCCCCCACCCCTGCATCCAGAACGCGGGGAGGGAGTTAGGTGAGGGCGGTGCGCCAGGTGGAGTGGAGGGTGGCGAAGGGGCCTGAACCGGTGATTAATTGGGTGGGGGGACCGTCTTCGATGATGGTGCCGTGGGAGAGCACCAGGACGCGGTCGGCGATCAGGACGGTGGACAGGCGGTGCGCGATGATCAACGCGGTGCGGCCGGCGAGCACGGTGGCCAGTGCGGCCTGCACGGCCTGCTCAGAGGGAATGTCCAGCGACGAGGTGGCCTCGTCGAGCACGAGCACCGCGGGATCGGCGAGCAACGCCCGCGCGAAGGACACCAGTTGCCGCTGCCCGGCGGATAGGCGCGCGCCGCGTTTGCGCACGTCGGTGTCATACCCGTCGGGCAACGCGGTGATGAACTCGTCAGCCCCTACCGCTACAGCCGCGGCTACCACGTCCGATCGGGATGCTGAGGGTGACCCGATCGCGATGTTGTCGGCCACTGAACCGGAGAACAGGAACGACTCCTGAGTCACCGTTACCACGGCCCGGCGCAGGTTGGCGTCGGCCACCGAGCGCAGGTCGATCCCGTCCAGCCGGACCGCGCCGGCCACCGGGTCGTAGAACCGCGCGACCAGCTTGGCCACCGTCGACTTGCCCGCCCCGGTCGCGCCGACCAGGGCGACGGTCTGGCCGGCGGGCACCACCAGGTTCAGCTGCGGCAGCACCTCGGGGCCGCCGTAGGAGAAGCGCACCTGGTCAAAGATGACCTCGCCGCGCACCGGGACGGGCAGTGCCACCGGCTGGCGGGGGTCACCGACGGTGGGGCGCTCATCGAGCACCCCGGAGATCTTCTCCAGTGCCGCGGCCGCGGCGGCGTAGGAGTTGGCGAACTGGGCCAGCTCGTCGAGCGGGTCGTAGAACCGGCGCAGGTAGAGCACGAACGCTGCCAGCACGCCCAGCGCGAGGGTGCCGTCGAGCACCTGCAGGCCACCGAGCAGCAGGATCACCGCCACCGACGTGCCGCCGACAGACTGGATGGTTGAGGTGAACCGGGCGGTCAGGAAGAACGTCTCGGTGTCGGCGTCGGCGAACTGGTCGTTCAGTTCGTCCATGATCGAGGAGTTGCGCTGCTGCCGGCGAAACGCCTGTACCGCGCGGATCCCATTCATCGTCTCGACGAACTGCACGATCACCCGGGCCACCCAGGTGCGGGTGCGGCGGTAGGTGTGCTGCGAGCGTCGCTGGTACCAGCGGGTGAGCAGGGCCAGCGGGATGAAGCCGGCCAGCGCGATCAGTCCGAGCGGGATGTCCAGTACCAGCAGCATCGCGCCGATGCCGATGATGGACAGCAGCGAGATGAAGAACCCCTCCAGCCCCTTGTCCAGCATGTCCTGCAGGGAGTCCAGGTCGCTGGTCAGCCGGGAGATCACCCGGCCCGAGGTGTAGCGCTCGTGGAAGGCCAACGACAGCCGCTGGACGTGGATGAACACCCGCTCGCGCAGATCGAGCAGGACGTCCTGGCCAATCCTCCCGGACAGCCGCAGGAAAGCCCGCAGCGTCAGTGCGTCGGCCACCCCGGCCGCGAGGTACCCACCGACATACGAGGCCAGCGGTCCGAGCCGGCCGTCCCGCGCCGCCGGGATGCCGCGGTCGATCGCCGCGGCGATCAGCAGCGGGCCGGTCAGCAGGGCGAACTGCTCGGCGACGAGCAGCCCGAGCGCGGCACTCACCGGGCGCAGGTGCGGGCGCAGCAGCGAGCCGAGCAACCGGCGGGACCGGGCAGCCAGCCGGACGCTGGTGGTGGTGTCGACCTCATCGAGGTCCTCCGCGGCCACACCCCGCCACGCCTCGATCATCGGGCCACCCCCGCAACGTCGAGAGTGGACAGTAGTCGGCGGTAGGCGGGTACCTCGGCAAGCAGCTCGGCGTGGGTGCCGATGGCCTCGATCCGGCCGTCGGCGAGCAGCGCCACCCGGTCGGCGAGTTGCACCGTGGAGGGCCGGTGGGCCACTACCAGGGCCGTCACCGAGTGCAGTACCCGGCGCAGGGCGGCTTCGACCTCGGCCTCGGTGTGCACATCCAGCGCGGACAGCGGGTCATCGAGCACCAGCACCGCCGGGTTCCCGAGTATCGCGCGGGCCAGCGCCAGCCGCTGCCGTTGCCCCCCGGACAGGGTTAGGCCCTGTTCCCCGATCCGGGTGTCCAAGCCCCAGGGCAGTGCATCGACGAACTCCTCGGCGTGCGCCACCCGCAGCGCGCGGCGCACCTCGTCGTCGCGTGCCTCTGGTATGCCCAGTGTCACGTTCTCTCGCACCGACGCCGAGAACAGCATCGGGTCCTCGAAGGTGGTCGCCACGATCGTGCGTAGGTCCGACAAGGCCAGCTTCCGCACGTCGACCCCGTCGAGGGTGACCCGGCCGCCGGTGACGTCGGCCAATCGCGGAATCAACGCGATCAGGGTGGTCTTGCCGCTGCCGGTGACCCCTACCAGCGCCACCGTCTCACCCGGCCTGACCTCCAGGTCCACTCCGCGCAGCACCTCGGTGTCGGTACCCGGGTAGCGGAAGCGCACGCCCTCCAGCCGTAGCGCGCCGCGCGCCGGACGAGCCGGGGCCCGGGGCCGGGGCGGGTCAGCGACCGTGGGGACGGTGTCGCGGACCTCCCAGTATCGGGCGGTTGCAGCGGCGGCGTTGCCGGTCTCGGCCAGCAGCCATCCCAGTGAGTCCAGCGGCCAGCGTAGGTAGCTGAGGATGGTGACCGCCTCAACCATGGTGCCCAGCGACAGCGATCTGGTCGCCACCGAGTACCCGCCGATGGCGAGTGCCGCAGCCAGGGTGAGCTCCGGCAACACGATGATCAACGCCCAGAGCGCGGCGAGCAGTCGCACCTTGGTCAGCTCGATCCGGCGCAGCTCACGGGCTTGGGTCAGGAAGGTCCGGGTGGTCTGGGGACCGTGGCCGAAAGACTTCAGCACCCGAATACCCAGTGCGGACTCCTCCACGAGGGTGGCCAGATCCCCCACCTGGTCTTGGGCGCGCCGCGCCGCGAGCTCGTAGCGTCCTTCATAGCGCCGGCACAGCACCACCATGGGGAATGTCATGATCACGGCCAGCCCCCCGAGGGCCGGGGCGATCACCAGCAGGATGACCAGCGCGAACAGCACGGTCAGCACGTTGACCACCAGGTAGAGGCCAGAGAACGCGACGAACCGCCGGATCGTTTTCAGGTCACTGACCGCGCGGGACAGCAGCTGCCCGGAGGGCCAGCGGTCGTGGAAGGCCACCGGTAGGTGCTGCAGGTGGTGGTAGAGGTCGGCCCGCATCCATTTCTCGATGTCGGTGGTCGGGCGGGCGATGAGCTGCCGCCGGAGATAGATCAGCCCAGCCTCGACCATCCCGAGCGCGAGTACCCCGATGGACAGCAACACCAGCGCCCGGCGGTCCCCGCTGGCGATCGGGCCGTCGATAATGCGCTGGATCAGCAGCGGGATCGTCAGCCCGGCCAGCATCGAGCCCAGCGCCGCCGCACCCGAACCCAGTAGCCGCCCCCGAACCGGCCGTACATAAGGCGCCAACCGACGCAACACACCCAGTGAATGTCCCGAAAAAGTCATCCCCCCAAACGCTAGCGCCGTCCTCCCGTTTTGCGCATCCGCATTAACGCGTTCTGGATGCAGAACGCGGTCCTGGGCCCGGCGATTGCCGCGTTCTGCATCCAGAACGCGTTAATGCGGGGAGCGGACGCCGAGGAGGACGTCTTCCCAGGAGGGGATGGTGGGGCGATCTTTGCGGGGGCGTGGGGGGGGCGGGGAGTGGGGGGCGGGGGTGTCGGGTACTGGGCGTAGGGGTGCGGCTGGTTGTGGGTCGATCAAGTTAGTGGCGTGGTCGTCGCTTGCGGTGACGGTGCCGCCGTGCGCGCCCGGATGAAACGTCCATTGCGCCCGGTTCTCCGAGCGGCCGGCTTGCCAGTGCAGCTGGACGACCCACTTGCCGTGCTCTGTGCGCCAGGAGTCCCAGCTCACCGCACCGAAGTCGTGACCCCGCCCGCGGAAGGTCTCGGTGACGACCTCCTCTAAGGTGCGTACATCGGGCCCGTCGGCGCGCACCGGGTGCGCCCGCTGAGCCAGCTGCGCCATGCGAGATCGCTCCAGCAGTACGGGGTAGGCGAACCGCTCGATCCGTTCGCTGGGCACGCCGGCGTCGGTGGCCAGCTGCTCAACGGACGCTCCGGCCCTGATCCGGGCCTGGATCTCACGGGGTCGCATCTGGTTCTCCGGCTCGATCTCGGTCTGGCTGAGGCACGGGAGGTCACCCCGCGCTGCCGCGTGCAGGTGCTCGTCCACCGGCAGGGTGAACTGCTCCCGTCGCTCGCCGGGCCGCTGCGGTACCGTCTCCAGGATCACCGTGCGGCCGTCGGTCCCCAGACCGGCCACTCGCAGCGTGCGCATCCCAGAACCTCCACCTCAAGAAGCCTTCACCGTAGGGCGGTGGACAGCCATGCCGGGGGAGGCGCGCCGCTGGTTAGCCGAGCCGCTCGACCACCCAGTCGATACATCCGGTGAGCGCGGTGACGTCGTCCGGATCGACGGCCGGAAACATTCCGATCCGCAGCTGATTACGGCCGAGTTTCCGGTAGGGCTCGGTGTCCACGATCCCGTTGGCCCGCAACACGGCGGCGACGGCAGCAGCGTCGACGCCGTCGGTGAAGTCCACGGTGCCGACGACCAGCGAGCGTTTGGCGGGGTCGGTGACGAAGGGTGTCGCGTACGGCGAGGACTCGGCCCAGGAGTACAGCCGGGAGGAGGAGTCAGTGGTGCGTGCGACACACCAGTCCAGCCCGCCGCCGGCCAGCATCCACTCGATCTGATCCACTAGCAACAGCAGCGTCGCGACCGCTGGGGTGTTGTAGGTCTGGTCTTTGCGGCTGCTGTCCAACGCGGTGCTCAGCGAGAGGAACTCCGGCACCCACCGGCCCGACGAGCCGATCTCAGCGATCCGCTCCAGCGCGGTCGGGCTGAGCAGTGCGATCCACAGCCCGCCGTCGGAGGCGAAGGACTTCTGCGGCGCGAAGTAGTAGACGTCGACGTCACTAGCCCGCAGCGGCAGGCCACCGGCGCCGCTGGTCGCATCGATCGCCACCAGTGCGCCCTGCGAATCGGCTGGCCGGGACACTGGCACCATCACCCCGGTCGAGGTTTCGTTGTGCGCCCAGCCGATCAGGTCACAGCTCGGGTCGGCGACCGGCGCTGGGGCGTCCCCGGGTGGGGCGCAGACCACCACCGGGTCGGCCAGGAACGGGGCGCGCGTGGTGACAGTGGCGAACTTCGCGGAGAACTCGCCGTAGCTCAGGTGCAGCGAACGTTCCCGGACTAGGCCCAGGGCAGCAGCATCCCAGAACGCCGTGGCACCCCCGTTGCCGAGCACCACCTGGTAACCCTGGGGTAGGGCGAACAGCTCGCGCAGTCCGGCGCGGATCCGCCCGATCAGCGACTGCACCGGCTGCTGGCGGTGCGAGGTGCCCAGCACCGCGGCGCCGACGGTGGCCAACGCGGCCAGCTGCTCGGGGCGGATCTTCGAGGGTCCGCACCCGAAGCGCCCGTCAGCGGGTCTCAGCTCAGTGGGGATGGTCAGCTGTGCGGTCTGCGTCATACCCCCAGACCTTACGGTCACCAGGTGGTTCCCGTGATGCGTTCATAGGCCTCGACATACCGTCGCCGTGTCTCGGCCACGATCTTGGGCGGAATCACCGGTCCGGGTGGTTCGCGGTCCCATCCGGTGCCGGCCGCCCAGTCCCGGACGAACTGTTTGTCCAATGCGTGCTGCGGCTGCCCGGGTCGCCAGCTCCCGGCGAGCCAGAAACGCGAGGAGTCCGACGTGATCGCCTCGTCGCCGAGTGTCAACTGCCCGGTGGTGGCCCAGCCGAACTCGAACTTCGTGTCCGCGATGATGACGCCGTTGTTGAGCGCGTGTTCCGCGGCCGTTGCATAGAGTTCCAGCGTCAGATTACGGAGACGTTGTGCAGTATTTTCTCCAGTTTCGCGGATCACGTCGTCGAAGGTGATGAACTCGTCGTGCCCGGAAGTGGATTTGGTGGTTGGTGTGAAAATCGGTTCGGGTAACCGGCTGCCAATGACCAGCCCGGGAGGCAATGCCACACTTGACACGGAGCCATATTTCGTATACTCACGCAGTCCCAGGCCGGTGAGATAGCCGCGAGCGATGCACTCCACCGGGATCATCCGCAGCGGGGTGGCGCGGATTGCCCTTCCCGCGAACTCGGCCGGCACGTCGGTAGCGGAGATCAGATGGTTGGGCGTCACATTCTTGAGTTTGTGACACCACCATACCGACAGTTGGGTGAGCAGTGCGCCCTTGTCCGGAATGGACGTCGGCAGCACCACGTCGTATACGGAGACCCGATCCGACGCGACGAGCAGGATGTCACCATTGAT
>JBOHFG010000349.1:0-8325 GCA_050699575.1 Pseudonocardiaceae bacterium | reverse complement strand
CCGCACCAGCCCAGAAGTACTCCCGGCAGTCGTCGAAGGTGCGGATCCCGCCCGTCGCGATCACCGGCAGGGTGATCCCCGCATCACGCAGCTCCGCGACCACCCGCAGCCCAATCGGCTTCACCGCCCGGCCGGACAGCCCGCCGTAGCGGTTGGCCAGCCATGGCGCCCCAGTCCGCGGGTCCAGCCGTAGCGCGCGCACCGTGTTGATCGCGGTGAGCGCGGAGACTCCGGCGGCGGCCGCCCGTCGGGCGTGCCCGACATAGTCCCGGTCCGGGGACAGCTTGAGGATCACCGGGTGCTGGCTGGCTGGTACCGCATCGGTGAGCACCCCGTCCAGGATCGGCTCGAAGTCATGATCGACGTTCGGGCAGGAAATGTTGAGCTCCACGGCCGCGATCTCGCCCGAGGGCACCGCCGCGTTCACCGTGCCGATGAGGGACACGAACTCCTCGGTCGTGAACCCGCCCACCGAGATGACGGTGTTCTGCTCGCGGGTGCGGGGATAGTAGTCACGCAGGTACGCGTCGATGCCAATGTTGCACCAGCCGAAGGCGTTGATCCAGCCACCGTCGACGCGGCGCAGCACTGTGGCGTACCGGCGCAGCAGGCTGGGCAGTTCCCGCAGTGGACAGTCGGTGCGGTTGGTGAACTGCCCGTCGCGGGGCGCCACCGTCAGGGTGCGGGTGGTGACCGCACCGAAGCGCTCCAGCGGCACGAATCGGGAGATCGGGCTCATCCCGTACGGCACCACACCGGGATCCGGCGCGCCGTACCCAAGCAAACTGGACGACGTCACCAGCCGGTTGCGCAGCCGGATGTCACCCAGCCACACCTCACTCACCAGCCTTCCTCACGGACCCTCCTCGAATACGGAAAGGTCGGTTTGCGGGAAGTCGTCCCCGGTGCACAGGAGTGGGCGTCCGGCGAGCCGGCAGGTCGCATAGGTCAGACAGTCCCCGAAGTTCAGCGCGGCCGGGTGCCGCCCCTTGCCATAGCGAACGAACGCATCGACGGCGACGGGCCAGTGCGCTGCCGTGCAGGGCAAGGTCTCGATGCCCGCCTCATCGAGCAGGCGGGCCAGTAGCGACCTACCTGCAACACCCAGCCGGGCAGTGAGCACAATGCCGGTCTCCGCCAGCGTGGGAGCGCCGACTCCGACGACTGCTGCCCTCGCCAGGTGGTCCACGAGCACTTCGCGACCTGGTTCAGCCAGCAGGATCGCCACCAGCGCCGAGCTGTCGACGATCACACTCCCGCCGGTCCGTACCCGAGGATCGCCTCACGCTCCCGCTTGGCCAGGCCACCACGCAGCTCCACGGGGACCTGGGGCCACACCTCATCAACCAGGAAGCGCCGCAGCCGGTCAGCCGGATCCTCAGCCGCCGCCGACGCGTGGAGCCGCTCAAGCCGCTCCCGCAGGGCAACCCGCACAGCTGTGGTCTTGGTCTCACCGGCCAGCACCGCGACCTCGGCAACAAGCCGTTCGGCTTCCGGATCCTTGATATTGAGGGCCATGTCCACCATGGTACCACGAAGGAACCATGGTGGACATACTCAGCCAGTGCCCAGCATGAGCTGTAAAGTTCCCAAATCACCCAAAATTGATATGGTCACGTCCTCATCATGGCAGGGGCCTGGACCCCGAGGAGGTTCGTGCCCGTAGACGCGCCATGGCGGGTGCGCATCCGCAACGCTGACGTCCTCGGTGCGGACATCCTGGTCTGCGGCGGGCAGGTGCTCACCTGCGCCCACGTGATCAATCCGGACACCGGCGCGACCCCGCCCAGCACGAGAGTCGTCGTGGAGTTCGTCGGTGTGCGCGGCATTCCCGCGGCCTGCGCAGTGGTCTCTGCCCACTGCTGGGTCCCAGCGGATGACGGCGTCTGGGGCGACGTGACACTTGCTCGAGCTGACCGTGATCGCGCCCTGGGAGCTACCGCGACCACGTCGCCGCCCGCGTCGTGGATCCACCGGAGCTGCCTACACGTGCGATGTCGCTCCAGTTGCGACTCTGCGCGTGGCGCAAAGCCGATGTCGCTCGACACCGGGTACCGGCAGCGCATGAAGCACACCGGCAAGGGCCGTTTGACCTGATGGCCGCCGAAGCCGGTCACCGCCGGTGGCGCCCAGGCCGGTAGGGTGCCACCCAGTCAGGAAGCTACCGCTGATAGTCACCGATGACCTGCTCTGCCTGAAAAGTACATCGTGGGGGAGGTGGGGTGGCCAAGGTCTTCATCAGCCACGCCAACGCCGACCAACAGCCGGCCGAGGAGGTACGCCGGTGGCTGGTTGCGGAAAAACACCAGGTGTTCCTAGATCAGGATCCGCGCGATGGCTTAGAGGTGGGCGAGGAGTGGGAGCAGCGGCTGTATGAGCGGCTGCGCTGGGCCGACGCGGTGGTCTGCGTGGTCACCTCGGCTTTCCGGGCATCGGAGTGGTGTACCTACGAGGTGGCCTGCGCCCGGGCCCGGGGCAGCCGGTTGTTGCCGGTGCGGGCCGAGCCGAAAGTGGATCACCCGCTGCTGACGTCCGCGCAGTACACCGACCTCACCAAGGATCCCACCGCGAGCCGCGCGGCGCTGGTGAAGGTGTTGCGCCGGGTTGATGCCGGCGGCGGGCTGGGGTGGGCGGATGACCGGTTGCCGTTCCCGGGGCTGCGGCCGTTTGAGGTCGAGGATCATCAGGTGTTCTTCGGCCGCAGTGGCGAGGTGGAACAGCTCGCTGATCTGTTGCGCTCCCCCGCCGAGCGCGCCGAACGCGCGGTACTGCTGGTCGTGGGCCCCTCCGGGTGCGGCAAGTCGTCGCTGGTCCGGGCCGGGCTCCTGCCGGTGATGGCCGAGGAGCCGGGCTGGTGGACACTGCCACCGATCCTGCCCGGCACCGACCCAGTAGCTGCGTTGATCCGGCAACTGGCCGCCGCGGCACAGCAGCTCGGCTGCGAATGGACGGTGGAGAAGGTGCGCCACCAGCTCGAGGACAACGGCCTCACCGGACTGGCCGATGAGCTGCTGCTGGCCGCAGAGGCGCGCCGGCTGCTGGTCGTGGTGGATCAGTTCGAGGAGCTGCTCACGCAGACACCCCGCAGGCAACGAGCCCAGTTCGCGCAGTTGCTGGGCACCGCGTTGGGCGGTCCGGTGCAGGTGGTCGCCACGCTGCGGCCAGAGTTCCTGAGCCAGCTCCTGGTCGACGCCGAACTGGCCGTGTTACCGACCCGCAGCTACACCCTGCGGCCACTGCGCCGCGACGGGCTGCGGACCGTGATCGAAGGCCCAGCCCGGCTGGCCGGGATCGCCGTCAACGACGACCTGGTGACCCGACTAGTCACCGACACCAACAGCGGAGAAGCCCTGCCGCTGCTGGCATTCACCCTCTCCCAGCTCGCCGAGGACGTCCACCGCGGCGGCCAGCTGTCCACCGCACGCTACGACCAGCTCGGTGAGGTCCAAGGTGCCCTGGCCCGCCAGGCCGACGCAGCCCTGGCCGACGCGACCGCAGCCACGGGCCGGCGCCCCGAGGACGTCATCGCCGGGTTGTTGCGATTGGTCACCGTGGACGAGCACGGTCGGCGCACCCGCTGGCGGGTGCTTCGTGCTGAGCTGCCCGAGCCGGTGACGCAAGAGCTGGACGCCTTCGTCACCCGGCGGCTGTTGACCACTGACGCCGACGACAACGTGGTGGTTGTCGGCGTGGCGCACGAGGCATTTCTTTACGCCTGGCCCCCACTGGCCCGGGCAATCGAGAAGAACAAGATCGCGCTGCGGGCCCGCCGCGACGTTGAGCAAGCCGCCACCGAATGGCACGACGAGGGCGGCCGATTGTGGGAACGCGGCCAACTCGCCGCCGCGATGGCCGACACCGGTGCCCACCTCGAAGGCCACGACCTGGTCACCGACCACGTGGAGCTCAGCCCCACGGCTCGCGTTTTCCTGCGCGACAGCTTCCGCCGGGACCGCTTCCGCCGAGGGCGCGCCGTCACCGTTTTGTCGGTGCTGCTCGTCTTCGCGGTGGTCGCAGCGGGGATCGCCGTCATCCAGCAGCGCGCTGCGGAACACCAACGCAATGTCGCGGTGTCCCGGCAGGTTGCGGGGCAAGCCCCGCAACTGCGCGCGACAAACTCGGCTCTGGCTGCGCAACTTGGCCTGGCCGCCTACCAGCTGGCCGCCACCACGGAAGCTCGCGGCAGCCTGCTCAGCACTTTCGCCACCCCTTACGCCACCCAACTGACCGACCACCTCGGCACCGTCTACTCGGTGGCCTTCAGCCCGGACGGACACACCCTGGCCACCGCCAGCGACGACCACACTGTGCAATTGTGGGATGTTCGTGACCCCCACCGTCCCAGCCGGCTGGGCACCCTCACCGGCTATTCCACAGCTGTCTATGCGGTGGCGTTCAGCCCCGACGGACACACCCTGGCCACCGCCAGCGAGGCCAACGTTGTGCGGTTATGGGATGTCACCGAACCTCGTCATCCGGACCCACGGGGTACCCTCCCCGGCTACTCCAACACTGTCTACTCAGTAGCGTTCAGCCCCGACGGGACTACGCTGGCCACCGCCAGCAAAGACACCACCGCGCGGTTGTGGGATGTCCACGACTCCAGCCGACCCAGCCCGTTGAGCACTCTCGTCGGCCACACCGACAGCGTCAAGGCAGTGGCCTTCAGCTCCGACGGGAACACCGTGGCCACCGCTGGCGTCGACAAGACCGCGCGGTTATGGGATGTCCGTGACCCCCACCATCCCAACCCACTGCGCACCCTCACCGGCCACACCAACACCATCCGCTCCGTGGCCTTCAGCCCCGACGGGCACATCTTGGCCACCGCCAGCGATGCCAGCGCCGAGGGCACCGTGCGGTTATGGGATGTTCGTGACCCCCTGCATCCGCGCCCACTGGCTACTCTCCCGGACTATCTGAACACGGTCCGTTCGGTAACCTTCAGCCCCGACGGGAGCACCCTGGCCACCGCCAGCAGCGACATCACCGCACGGTTATGGGATGTCCGTGACCCCTACCATCCCAACCCGCTGCGCACCCTCACCGGCCACACCAACACCGTCTACTCGGTGGCGTTCAGCCCCGACGGGCACACCCTGGTTACCGCCAGCTTCGACCGGACCGTACGGCTATGGGACCTTCCCGGGCCCCTCGTGGCCGGCCACACCAAGACTGTCTTCGCGGTGGCCTTCAGCCCCGACGGGCACACCCTGGCCACCGCCAGCGACGACACCACCGCGCGGCTGTGGAACGTCCGCGACCCCGACAACCCCCGCCCACTGGGCACGCTCACCGGCCACCGCAAGGAAGCCAAAATGGTGGCCTTCAGCCCGGACGGACACACCCTGGCCACCGCCAGCGACGACACCACCGCGCGGCTGTGGGATGTCAGCGACCCGGCCACTCCCCGCCGGCTGGGCACGCTCACCGGCCACACCAACGCCGTCCGCTCCGCGGCTTTCAGCCCCGACGGGCACAGTCTGGCCACCGGCAGCGCCGACAACACCGCGCGGCTGTGGGATATCAGCAACCCTCGCAGTCCCCGCCCGATCGCCACCCTCCCCCAGAACAACGACGTCGTCTGGTGGGTAGCTTTCAGCCCCGACGGCCGCACGCTGGTCACCGCCAGCGCCGACCACACAGCGCAGTGGTGGGATGTCCACGACCCCCACCAGCCCAGCCCGCTCAGCACCATCAAGGGCCACACCGGAACCGTCCGCTCAGTAGCGTTCAGTCCCGACGGGCGCACACTGGCCATCGCGAACGAAAGCACCGTACGGTTGTGGGAGGTCAGTGATCCGCACCAACTTCCCCGTAAGCTGAGCACCCTCGTCGGCAACACCGGCGGCATCTACTCGGTGGCGTTCAGTCCGGACGGGCACACCCTGGCCACCGCCAGCTACGACAACATCGCGCGATTGTGGGATGTCACCAACCCCGGCAATCCCAGGGTGTTGGGCACCCTCACCGGCCACACCGACACCGTCTTCTCGGTCGCCTTCAGCCCCGACGGGCACACCCTGGCCACCGGCAGCGCCGACAAAACCGCGCGGCTGTGGGAAACCAACACCGACAGTGTCGCCACGCGAATCTGCCGCATCGCCCCCCCGATCACCACAAGCGAATGGAATCAGTACCTGCCTAGCGTGCCTTACCAGCCCCCATGCCTGCACAGGTAGGGTGCCGCCCCAGTCAAGAAGCTACCGCTGGTAGTCATCCTGGTGGTGACACCATGGGGGAGATGCAGTGGCCAACGTCTTCATCAGCCACGACAGCGACGACCGACAGTCGGCCGAGGAGGTGCGCCGGTGGCTGGTTGCGGAAAAGCACCGGGTATTCCTGGATCAGGATCCGCGCGATGGCTTTGAGGTAGGCGAGGAGTGGGAGCAGCGGCTCAATGAGCGGCTGCGCTGGGCCGACGCGGTGGTCTGCGTGGTTACCTCGGCTTTCTTGGACTCGAAGTGGTGTACCTACGAGGTGACTTACGCCCGGGCATGGGGCCGCCGGTTGTTGCCGGTGCTGGCCGAGCCGAAGGTGGATCATCCGCTGCTGAGGTCCGCGCATCACGCCGACCTCACCGAGGATCCCAGCGCGGGGCGGGCGGTGCTGGTGGAGGCGTTGCGCCGGATTGATGCCGGTGGGGGGCTGGGATGGGCGGATGACCGGTCCCCGTTTCCGGGCCTGCGCGCGTTCGAGGCTAAGGATCACCAGGTATTCTTTGGCCGCCGTGACGAGGTGGAAAAGCTCGCCGGTCTGTTGCGGTCGCCCGTCGAGCGCGCCGAACGAGCGGTGCTACTGGTAGTCGGCCCCTCTGGATGCGGCAAGTCATCGCTGGTCCGGGCCGGGCTCCTGCCTGTGCTGGCCGAGGAGCCGGGCTGGTGGACGCTGCCACCGATCCTGCCCGGCAACGACCCAGTGGGCGCGTTGGCCAGAGAACTGGCTGCCGCGACGCAGCAGACCGTGGCCCAGGTGCACCACCAGCTTGACGACAACGGCCTCACCGGGCTTGCCGACAAGCTGCTGCCGGCCGTGGGCCCGCGCCGGCTGCTGGTCGTGGTGGATCAGTTCGAGGAGCTGCTCACCCAAACATCACGCGAGCAACGAAGCCGGTTCGCGCAGCTGCTGGGCGCAGTGCTGGGCGGTCCGGTGCAGGTAGTCGCCACCCTACGACCGGAGTTCCTGCATCAGCTCCTAGTCGACCCCGAGCTAGCAGTGTTACCGACACCCCGCACCCACACCCTGCGGCCACTGCGCCGCGACGCACTGCGGGCCGTGATCGAAGGCCCGGCCAAGCTGGCCGGGATCACCGTCGACGACGATCTTGTGACCCGATTGGTCACTGACACCGACAGTGGGGAGGCGCTGCCGCTGCTGGCGTTCACCCTTTCCGAGCTCGCCGAGGGCGTCCGCCGCGGCGGCCAGCTGTCCACCGCACGCTACGACCAGCTCGGCGGAGTCCAGGGTGCCCTGACCCGCCAGGCCAACACCGCCCTGACTGACGCGACCGCAGCCACAGGCCGGCGCCCCGAGGACGTCATCGCCGAGTTGTTGCGATTGGTCACCGTGGACGAGCAGGGCCGACCCACCCGCTTGCGGGTCCCTCGTGCTGAGCTGCCCAAGCTGGTGACCCAGGAGCTGGACGCCTTCGTCACCCGACGGCTGCTGACCACCGACAAAGGCAACGACAACGTGGTGGTCGTCGAAGTGGCCCACGAGGCATTCCTGTCCGCCTGGCCCCCACTGGCTCAGGAGATCGCCAAGAACGTGCCGGCGCTGCGGGCCCACAGCGCGATCGAAAAGGCCGCCACCGAATGGCACAATGATGGCCGCAAACCCGTCCGGCTGTGGGAACGCGGTCAACTCGCCGCCGCGATGGCCGACACCGGCGCCCGCATCCAGGCCCACGACACTGGTCACCGACCGCGTGGAGCTCAGCCCCACGGCTCGCGTTTTCCTGCGCAACAGCTTCCGCCGGGACCGCTTCCGCCGAGGGCGCGCCGTCACCGTCTTGTCGGTGCTGCTCGTCCTCGCTGTGGTGGCAGCAGGAATCGCCGTCGTCCAGCAGCGCGCCGCAGAGGGTCAACGCAACATCGCGGTGTCCCAGAAGGTTGCAGGACAGGCCCTGCAACTGCGCGTGACGGACTCGGCCCTGGCTGCCCAACTCAGCCTGGCCGCCTACCGCTTGCCCACACCACGGAAGCTCGCGGCAGCCTGCTCAGCACCTTCGCCATCCCGTACGCCACCCAGCTGACCGACCACCGGGGCACCGTCCACTCGGTGGCCTTCAGCCCCGACGGGCGCACCCTGGCCACCGCCAGCGCC
>JBOHFG010000348.1:0-3267 GCA_050699575.1 Pseudonocardiaceae bacterium | reverse complement strand
ACCGCAGTTCCCAGTGCACAAACAGTCGGGGAGTCCGTTCCCGAACCCCTTTCAACCATTCCCGCGTACGCTTACCACTGCGTTCCAGCCGCTTATACTTTCTCCTCGCCCAACGCATCAGATGGCGATCGACACGCCAGCAGAGCGGGATCACCATGCTCGGGTAGAACACAGTGAAATATGCGAACCAGCCCCGAAGGACCGGGTTCACCTCACGTGCAAGGTCATCCAGGGTCAGAGTCGTGCGCCGATGCACTTTCCACGAGGCAACCTTCCGGCTCATCCCCGACAGCTTGTCCGGAGCAACCGCCGGCAGGAACCTCGTGAACGCCTTTCCCTCCACCTTATTGAAGGCTTTCCGGGGACGAAACGCATACCCGCAGAACGTGAACGACACAACCGAATAATCCCGGCGACGCCGCCCATCTTTGCAATACACAATTTTCGTCTTGTCAGGGTGCAGGCTCAACCCGACGTCGGCGAACCGACGCCCGATCGCGTCCCGCACCTCACAGGCTTGACGTTCGGTCACACAATGGACCACCGCATCGTCTGCGAAGCGTTCGAACCGGACCCCCGGATACTCCCGGACCATCCAGAGATCGAAGCCGTAGTGCAGAAATAGATTGGCGAGCAACGGAGAGATCGGGCCACCTTATGAGCAGCGCTGGGTTATGCGCAGCGCCTGGTGGTTGTCGCTGGTGGGGGTGGTGGCGGCGACCGAACGCTGCGCATAACCTGGGCGCGGTCAGAGGTTGGTGAGCCAGCTGAGCAGCTCGGGGTCTTGGTTCCATTCGGCCAGGTCGGCGGTGACGACGTCGTCGTAAACGGCTTCGAGAGCCTTGCGTTTGGCCTCGGTGGAGGCTCGCGCGTAGATCTCGGTGGTGGATAGGTCGACGTGGCCGAGGATGTCACGGATGTAGGGCAGCGGAACACCGCCGTCGTAGAGGTGCATGGCCCGACTGTGCCGCAGAATGTGTGGACTGAGGCGAGCATTGGCGAGCGACGGATCGGCTGCCTGGGCTTGGTATTTGTGAAGGATCCAGGCGATGCCGCCGCGGCTGAGTTTGGCCCGGTGCTGGTTGAAGAACACCGGATGGTCTTCATGACCGGGGCTGTCCAGGTGCCGGTCGGTCAGGTAGGCGGTCAGCAGCGCTGTGGTGTTGGCGCCGATCGGGACGTGACGGGTCTTGCGGCCCTTGCCGGTCAAGGCGGTCATGGCGGGGTTGTCCAGACGGATGTCACGGACGGTCAGATCGGCGAGTTCTTGGACCCTGGCCGCAGTGTCGTAGAGGGTGGCCAGCAGGGTCGCGTCTCGTCTGCCTGTGCGGGTGGATCGGTCGGGTAAGGCGAGTAGCTGGCGGGTCTGCTCGACGGTCAGGTGAGCCACGGCCGGGCGGTCGTGTTTCTTGGCGGGAATCGCCAGGATGTCTTGGCAGCACGCCATGCGGGCCGGGTCTTGTGATTGCATCCAGGAGAAGAACGAGTCGATCGCGGCCAGTCGCTGATTGCTGGTCGACGCGCTGTTGTGGCGGCTGGTATGCAGCCAGTCGAGGAACCCGGTGATGGCGGCGGCGTCGATCAGCTCGAGGGTGAGCTTCTCCGGCGGGATGGACCGCTCGTCGCGGAAGTAGCAGATCAACAGCTTGAACGCGTCGCGGTAGGAGACGATCGTGTTGGTCGAGTAGCCGCGCAGCCCGGCCAGGTGAGCGGTCAGGAACCGGCGCAGGAACAGCGCGAAGTCAGTGGCCATGACGCGGCCCTGCCATGACGGGCGGGACGACATCGCCGATCACCTGCTGCACCCGGGTGGTGATGTCCGGGTAGGACTCGGCGGTCAGGTGCAGGTAGTAGGCGGTGTCGGCCAGCGACGAATGGCCCATGTAGGTCTGCAGCACCGGCAGTAGCGCGCCGACGTCGTGTCCCTGGGCGAACCACAGCCGCAGGTTGTTGACCGCGAACGTATGCCTGTTATGGGGAATTCCCCATAAACGGCATTCCTTCGCCGTGCACACGCTGTTGGACTGGTACCAGGCCGGTGAGGACGTCGACCGGCGGATGCCGCTGCTGTCGACGTATCTGGGGCACGTCGACCCGGCCAGCACGTACTGGTACCTCGAAGCGGTCCCCGAGCTGCTGCAGCTGGTCGGCGAGCGTATGGAGCGACTGCCCGGAGTGCTGTCATGACCGCGCTCGCACCCGCACTGCAGGCGTTCTTCACAAACCGACTGATCACCCAACGCAACTGCAGCCCGCAGACGATCGCGGCCTACCGTGGCACGTTCACGCTGCTGCTGCGCTTCGCGCGCGACCAGACCGGCAAGCAGCCGTTCGAGTTGGACATCGACGACCTCGACGCACCGCTGATCGGCGCCTTCCTTACCCACCTCGAACGCGACCGCGGCAACACTGCCCGCACCCGCAACGCCCGCCTCGGCGCGATCCACTCCTTCTACCGTTTCGCCGCACTTAAGCACCCCGAGCACGCGCACACGATCGCGCGAGTCATGGCGATCCCGACCAAGCGCCACGAACGCAGCACCGTCTGCTACCTCGACCTCACCGAGATCACCGCACTGCTCGCCGCGCCCGACCGCGGCACCTGGCTCGGCCGCCGCGACCGTGCACTGCTGGCACTGACGGTCCAGACCGGGATACGCGTCTCCGAACTGGTCGGCCTGCGCATCCGCGACGTCCACCTCGACACCGGCCACCACATCCAGGTCCTCGGCAAGGGACGCAAGAAACGCGCGACACCGCTGACCGGCGAGGTCACCGCCCTGCTACACCAATGGATCACCGAGCGTGGCGGCGAACCCGACGACCCGCTGTTCCCAACATGTCAAGGTCGACCGCTAAGCCGGCACACGGTCGGACTACTGGTGGGCAAGCACACCGAGACAGCGGCAGCGAACTGCCCGTCGCTGAACACCAAGCGCGTCACCCCGCACGTGCTCCGCCACACCGCGGCCATGCTCTGGCGGGCCAAAGGCGTGGACATCGCCACGATCGCCCTGCTCCTGGGTCACGAAAGCGTCCAAACCACCCACATCTACGAACACGCCGACCTAGCCCTCAAGGAGGAAGCGATCGCCCGGACCACGCCCCTGGGCATCAAACCCGGCAGATACCGACCCTCCGACACGCTGCTCGCGTTCCTCGAAGGCCTCTGATTATGTTGAGCGGATCACCGTCGAAACCGCCGGGCACCAGGAGAATCCCGGCCCACTGACCACGTCCTCAACATAATCAGCGACTGGACATACA
>JBOHFG010000347.1:0-14444 GCA_050699575.1 Pseudonocardiaceae bacterium | reverse complement strand
TCGCTAGTGCGGGCCGGGCTGCTGAGTGTGATGGCTGACGAGCCGAGCTGGTGGACGCTGCCACCGATCCTGCCGGGTGCCGACCCGGTGGCGGCGCTGGCTCGAGGACTGGCCACCGAGGCCCAACGGCTGGGGTTGGACTGGACCGTGGCACAAGTGCGCAACCAGCTTGACAACACTGGCCTGACGGGGCTGGCTGATGAGCTGCTGCTGGCCGCTCCAGGCGGTCAGCAACGGTTGCTGGTGGTGGTGGACCAGTTCGAGGAGCTGCTCACCCAGGCGACACCCGGACAACGAACTCAGTTCGCCCAGCTGGTGCTCCCGGCACTGGGCGGTCCGGTCCAGGTGGTCGCCACCCTACGACCGGAGTTCTGGGACCAGCTGTTGGTCGACGCTGCCCTGGCGGTGCTGCCGATCCGGACCTACCCGCTGCGACCGCTGGGGCGCGAGGCGCTGCGGTCGGTGATCCAAGGTCCGGCCGGGTTGGCGGGAATCACGGTCGACGACGACCTGGTGAACCGTCTGGTCGACGACACCGACAGCGGGGAGGCCCTGCCGCTGCTGGCGTTCACCCTGGCCCAGCTTGCCGAGGGCGTCGGCCGCGACGGCCACCTGTCGGGCGCGCGCTACCACCAGCTCGGCGGGGTGCGGGGTGCGCTGACCCGGCAGGCCGACGCGGCCCTGGCTGAGGCGAGTGCCGCTACCGGACGACGCCGCGAGGAGGTCATTGCCGGGTTGTTGCGTTTGGTCACCGTCGATGAGCAGGGGCGTCCCACCCGCTGGCGGATCGACCGCGCCCAGCTGCCGGAACCGGTGGCCCGCGAGCTGGACGTCTTTGTCGGACGACGGCTGCTCAGCACCGACACCGACCGCGACAGAGTGGTCATCGGGGTGGCCCACGAGGCGTGCCTGACCGCCTGGCCCCCACTGGCCCAGGCAATCGAGGAGAACGTGTCGGCGTTGCGGGCCCGCCGGACGGTCGAGCAGGGCGCCGGCGAATGGGATGAGGATGGCCGCCCACTGGACCGGTTGTGGGAACGCGGGCAACTGGCCGCTGCTCTGGCCGACACCGGCACCCACCTCGAGGCCCGCGGCCTGATTACTGATCGTGTCGAGCTCAGCCCCACGGCCCGGGTCTTCCTCCGCACCAGCATCCGCCGGGACCGCCTCCAGCGAAGGCGTGCCGTCACCGTCTTGTCGGTGCTGCTCGTCCTCACCTTGGCGGCGGCCGTGGTCGCCGTCTTTCAGCAACGCACCGCGGAGCAAGAACGCAATGTCGCGGTGTCCCAGCAGATCGCGGAGCAGGTTCTGGGGCTGCGGGACACCAACCCCGCCCTGGCTGCCCAACTCGGGCTAGCCGCCTACCGGCTCGTGCCCACTACGGAAGCGCGCGGCAGTCTGCTCAGCACCGTCGCCAACCCCTACGTCACCCGACTGATCGGCCACAGCAGCGACGTGTCCGGAGTGGCTGTCAGCCCGGATGGGCGCACCCTGGCCACCAGCAGCATCGATACCACCGCGCGACTGTGGGACATCAACGACCCCCACCGACCCCACCCACTCGCCACCCTCACCGGCCACACTGGCGCCATCTGGTCGGTGGCCTTCAGCCCCGACGGGCGCACCCTGGCTACCGGCAGCGACGACGGTACCGCGCGACTGTGGGACATCAGCGACCCCCACCCACTGGCCACCCTCACCGGCCACACCGGCGCCATCTTCTCGGTGGCCTTCAGCCGAGATGGGCACATCCTGGGCACCGGCAGTTCCGACACCACCGCGCGACTGTGGGACGTCAACGACCCCCACCAACCCCACTTACAGGCCACCCTCACCGGCCACACCGGCACCGTCTACTCGATAACCTTCAACCCCGACGGACACACCCTGGCCACCACCAGCAAAGACACCACCGCACGACTATGGGACGTCAACAACCCCCGCCCACTGGCGACTCTCACCGGCCACACCAGCGGTGTCTGGTCAGCGGCCTTCAGCCCCGACGGGCACACCCTGGCCACCACCAGCAGCGACACCACCGCACGGCTGTGGGACGTCAACGACCCCCACCAACCCCACCCATTGACCACCCTCACCGGCCACACCAACGCCGTCACTTCAGTGACCTTCAGCCCCGACGGACACACCCTGGCCACCACCAGCTACGACACCACCATACGGCTGTGGGATCTTCCTGGACCCATTGTGACTGGCCACACCAGTGCTGTAGGGTCTGTCGCCGTCAGCCCCGACGGGCATACCCTGGCCACTGCCAGCAGCGACAGCACCGCACGACTGTGGGATATCACCGATTCCCGTCGTCCCCGCTTGCTGGTAACCCTGACCGGTCACACCAACACCGTCCACTCAGTGGTCTTCAGTCAAGACGGACATTTCTTGGCTACGGCCAGTCAAGACAGAACAACCCGGCTGTGGGACGTCAGCGATCTCCACCAACCCCGTCTGCTGAGCGTTCTCACTGGCTATACCAACAACGACGTCTTCTCGGTGGCCTTCAGCCCCGACGGGCACACCTTGGCCACCACCGGCTCCGGCACCACCGCGCAACTGTGGGATGTTCGGGATCCCCACCAACCCCACCCACTGAGCAGCCTCGCCGGCCACACCAACGCCGTCGTCTCAGTGGCCTTCAGCCCCGACGGACACACGCTAGCCACCACCAGCTTTGACACCACCGCACGACTGTGGGATATCACCAACCCCCACCAACCCCACCCGCTGAGCACCCTTACCGGCCACACCAGTTCCGTTTTCTCGGTGGCCTTCAGCCCCGACGGGCACACCTTGGCTACCGCCAGCAGCGACAGCACCGCACGACTGTGGGATATCACCGACCCCCACCAACCCCACCCATTGCACACCCTCACCGGCCACACCAGCACCGTCGTCTCAGTGGCCTTCAGCCCCGACGGACACACCCTGGCCACCGCCAGCAACGACACCACCACACAACTGTGGAACGTCAACGACCCCCAGCAATCCCTCCCATTGGCCACCCTCACTGGCCACACCAGCTCCGTTTCCGCACTGGCCTTCAGCCCCGACGGACATACCCTGGCCACCGCCAGCAGCGACAATACCGCGCGGCTATGGGAAACCAACGTCGACAGTGTCGCCGCTCGAATCTGTGGCATCACCCCCGCTATCACCACCAGCGAGTGGGACCACTACCTGCCCAGGATGCCCTACCGACCCCCATGCCCCTGGGGTATCTGACCACATATCGGTCGACCGGCACGAGCGTGGTGTTGACCGTCTGGACGTAGGACGGTCGGCTGCGCGCCAGACCAGCCAACACGTGCACCGCACCGACCCGGACCTGGTCGGCCTCGTGCCCGAGCAGCTCGACCGCACGAGCAAACCGCTCGTCGGGGCTATTGAATCCCCGATTGCCCGATATGTCTCCATGTCGGGGCAACGCGCGGCTGGAAGGATGTTGGGTATGGGTGAGATAGCTGCGGGTTCCGGCCGTCATCGGCCGTCTTCCGATTCCGAGCTCGGGTTCGTGCGCCGGCCTATGGTGCGCTGGCTCGATCCACATCAGCTCCTCGATACCGCGGTGCGGGTGCTGCTCTCCGGCGTCTTCAGCTCCTACGCCGACAATCGGGAGTTGCAGGCGCTGGAGCCGGCCGAGGTCCCAGACCGATCCGAGGAAACTGAGCTGTGGCTGGACTACGTGGCCGACCTCGGCGACGGGTGGAACTCTACCTACACCGTGGCCAGGCTCCTGGCCAGCGAAGAGCTCAAGCTCGACTGGGACGGCGAGACGCACGCCACCGAGCGGGGGCGGATCCTGGTCATGGGCGGCGACCAGGTGTATCCGGTGCCCACCGCCACGGAGTACGAGAACCGCATGCTCGGGCCGTATCGGGCGGCACTGCCGTGCGTCCCTGGAACAGCTCCTGAGCTCTTTGCCATTCCGGGCAGCCACGATTGGTATGACGGGCTGGTCAACTTCACCAGCATCTTCTGCCGCAACCACGGGATCGGCGGATGGAGAACGCGCCAGCGCCGAAGCTACTTCGCGGTCAAACTGCCACACGGCTGGTGGCTGTGGGGCATCGACATCCAGTTTGGTTCCTACATCGACGAGGCTCAACTGCGGTACTTCAGCGACGTCGCCGTCAACCAGGTGCAACCCGGGGATCGCATCATCCTGTGCATGGCCAAGGAGGTCGAGAGCGGCCGGAAAAAGACCGAGATCCATTCCGACCGGGATGTGGAGTACCTCGAGCGCGAGATCATCCAGCCCAGTGGCGCCCAACTGTTGCTGTCCCTCAAGAGCGGGAAGCACTACTACGCCCGTTACGAGCAGGAGGATGGCGCTCGCCAGCACATCAGATCAGGCGGTGGCGGCGCTTTTTTGCACCCCACCCATAATCTTTCCGAGCGTATGAGTCTCCCCGGAGCAGCAGGACCCATCGCCTACCGCAAAGCCGCCACCTATCCCTCACCGGTGGTATCAAAACGGCTGCGGAAGCGAATCTGGCTGCTTGCCCCCTACAACCTTCCCCTTGCCGGGGTGTTCGGTGCCGTCCAGGTGCTGTTGGCGTTCATGCTGGGACTGCATCTCGGAGACCGCCACGTCTCGCTGGGCCTCGGTGACTTGCTGCGCGCTTTGTGGGAAAGTCCGACGTCGTTTCTCCTCGGCCTATTCATGATCGTGTCTTTGGCTGGAATGGTGCGCTTCGCGCACGACGCCCGTGGTGTCCGTCGATTCCTGCTGGGGATGGTCCATTCGACGCTGCAAATCGCGGGCGTGGCCGGGTTCCTGATTACCGCTTCCTGGCTGTCGTCTGCCTTCGGGCTTCGGGGCGTGTGGTCATTGATCGCCTTCCTCGGCCTGGTCGCCCTGGTGGGCGGCATCGGGGGGATGGTCGGGATGTCGGGCTACCTCTGGGCCACTAACTGCTTTGGCCTGCATGGAACTGAGGGGTACGCAGCCCAGCACCACCAGGACCTCAAGCATTTTCTCCGGCTGCACATCGAGGCCAGCGGTAGCCTGACAGTGTACCCGATAGGCGTCGACCGAGTCGGGCGGAAATGGACACTGTGCCCGGACGCGCCGGCCCATGCCCCCTGGTTCACCCCCGCTGGCCCTGAACCCGAGCCGCATCTCATCGAAAAGCCGATCACGATCAGTGGTCAGCCAACCGCACACAACGCCGACGATGACCGCGGAGAATGGTGATCAGGTGTCGGTGGCACGCCGTGGCCACACCGCGGTCATGCCCTCGCTGCGGAGCCACACCCGGTCCAGACGCGCCCTGCGGTACTGCTGCAGGCAGCTCCGGGAGACCTCCGGCGAGTAGACGTCGAACACGTTGCCCCGCTGGCCGTAGACCAAAACCGCGTGACAATCGACCTGGCCCCAGTCGTTGTCGACAGAAACCCACACCACGCGGCCGCGGTCCAAGGCGCCGCGGAGGTCGGTGAGTGTGGGCTGACGGTGCTCAGTCCGCATCCTGGCGCCGAAGGCGCTCAGCTCTTGCGCGGCGAGGCACTCCCCCCGGTAGCGCTCCAGCCGAGGCTGTGTCCAGTATCCGTCCCACGAGGAGTCCCACTCCCGACGGTAGTAGTGCCTCAGGTAGTCCACGCCCTCCTGCAGGAACCGCTCGGGCTCGAAGGCACACACGAGGTGCAGCGAGAGGCCTTGCTGGAGCAGAAGACGCCTGGCCGCGGCACGCTGCGCTCCGCGGCCTGGCTCCCGACCAATCTCACGATCGACCCACCGCGTGTCCAGGGTATCGGTGACCCCTAACATGTACAGAGCATTCGCAACGACACAGGTCAAGCACGAGTTGTCGTCCACCTGAGGCAGGTCCCACGGTTCCCGCTGGCGCTTGATGACGATCCCCATAGGCAACTCCTCCTTGGACGGCAATGCGGTGACCGTGTGCACCCGACGCGGGTATGCCTTGGGCGCGTTGGCGGCAGTGCTGTTCGGTTACGACGGTGGCATCATCGGGGCCGCGATCTTGTTCATCCCGCGCGATCTGCCGCTCACACCTTTACTGGAAGGTGGCATAGTCAGCTCCACGGTGTTCGCCGCAATGGTGGGCGCGCTGGGTAGCGGTCCCGCGGCCGACCGGCTAGGACGGCAGCGGATCCTACTCGTTGCCGGGGTGGTCTTCACCGTCGGAGCCCTGGGGGCCGGCGCAGCTCCGACCGTCGCCGTGCTGATCTTGTTCCGTTTCATCCTGGGATTGGCCATCGGTATGGCGTCGGTGGTGGTGCCCCTCTACCTCGCTGAGATGGCACCCGCCGCCGACCGCGGTGTGATCACTTCACTGAACCAGTACATGATCATTGTAGGGACGGCCCTGGCCGCGGCCGTCGGCTATGGGCTGGCCTTCACCGGCTCGTGGCGGTGGATGCTGCTCATCGGCGTGTTCCCCGCGATCGTGCTGATGGTTGGCATGGTTTTCATGCCCGACACTCCCCGATCACTGGTGCGACGTGGCCATACCGAACAAGCCCGCGCGGTCCTGATCGGCTTACGTGGCGACACCGCGGCGGCCGAACGTGAATTCACCGAGATCATAGAACTGGAGCAGCAACCCGAAACCGGTGCCCGACTGTCCGCGCCTCGGGTCCGTCGGCTGCTGCTCCTGGGCTCCCTGCTGGCCATTTTCCAGCAGATCACCGGAATCGGCACAATCGTGTACGTACCAACGGTGCTCGCCGGCTTCGGGGTGTCCCCGCGCACCGCGTTGCTGTTCGGCTTCCTCAATGGACTGCTCAACATCCTGACCATCGCCCTCGTCGTCCGAGCGAAGGTCATCGACCGGCGCGGCCGCAAACCCCTCCTGCTGGCCGGCCTGGTGGGGATGTCGGCCAGTCTATTCGCCATCGGGGTAGCAGCACTGATCCTCCCGGTGCACTCGAGCGCGCTGGTCGTCGTCGCGGTGGCGGCCTTCGTAATGTTCACCAACACCTTCTCCGCCACCTGGGGCCCGGTGCTGTGGGTACTGCTGGCCGAGATCTTCCCGCTCGCCATCCGAGGATCAGCAATGGCCATCGCCACCCTGTTCAACTGGCTGGCCGCCTCCGTTGTCTCACTCACCTTCCCCACCCTCACCGCAGTCGCCGGCCCGGGCATCGTATTCCTCACCTACGCTGCCGCCGGCGTGGTGATCTTCCCGATCGTGTGGCGGATGGTGCCCGAAACTACGCAACAAAGCCTGGAGTCACTGGAAGCCCACCTGCGGAACCCGGCCCGATGGTGGTGTTCGGCTGCACCCGGCCCCGATCAGTGAGCACCTGCTAGCCCCCGGTGACCAGCTCCCGAGGGGTGAGTACCATCATGAGCCATCTCCCGCCATTCGCTGGCTAATCGCTCCCCACTGAGACGGCAGCAGATGAGACAACTCCCGTCACCAGGTTCCCGTTCCAACGGGCAGCCAGGCCTACCACCTACGGTGGAAAGCCTGCTCGTTGACGTGGTCGCCGATGGGTTTGTCCTGTACTGCTGCGGCGACCGTACCGCGCCCTATGCCCTGGTCGCCTCCTACGAGTGGACCCACTGCATCGACCTGGTGACCATCCGGGACTTCGATCGAGTCACCGCCGCCAGGGTGCCCAAACGAGGCACAGTGAACATCTTCGCTCCCGAAGTCGTGGTCTGGGCATACGAGGGCCCGCCGCAACAGGCGCTGCGGGCATTGCTCAACCTGGCGCACCCGATGCACCCCGATGCCCCCACCACCGAGTACCCAGCACCACCCAACCTGCACATCCCCCGCGCCGAGCAACGCCCCATGACGGTCCGACTCCCGACACCAGGCCGATCCGGGGCCCGAGCCACCCGGCTCACCACTAAGACCCCGAACGTGTGTGACATGAGATTCCTGACCACCCAGTTTGACTGACCGCGGAGGACCTCCGTAACAGGGGACGACAGTGACGAACCGACCTGGCGGTAGTCAGCTGCCGCTGACCCCGTGGCCGGCATGGCTGTCGATGTTCGGCATCCGGGCGCCGCTATCCGGTGACGTGACCCAGGACATCGCCCCCACGATCGGCCTCTTCAACATCAACAACACGCGCTCCGGTGATCCCGAACTGGAGCAGCGAATCATCACGCAGGTGGCCAGCTACGGACGCCAGCTCGGCCGGCTTGTCGAGGCCGTCGATGTGCTGGCCCAGCAGCAGCCTCGAGACGGCCTCGACGAGGCGGACAACCGCGCCCTGGACCAGCTCCACAAACTCGCCGCGCAGATCGCGGCAGTCAAGGAACAAGCGGCGCTCGGCCACGTCGACCGCATTGTCGCCGAGGTACAGGCGTTGAGCCGGGACCCGGAAGCCAACGCGAGGGCGATCCAGCGGGTGCGCAAGGCGCTGCCCGAACAGTAATCCGCCGCGCACCGAGTTCACATCATTTATCTTGACATACTCTTGAATTCAATTTCGATGACGATGTCGTAGGCGTCACTGGACAGCGCACCGACTTCATCCGATCCCCAAGGCGAGCCAGCACCCAGCACGCCTGACTGGAGCTTCTGAACCGCTACCTCGTGATCGTCAACGCTCCGGGCCAGACCTCTGGACGCCGACTCCAAGGACGTCAACAGCACACGACCCCACCCCACTGAGCCCGCGGGATGGGGTCGTGTCACCGGACCGCCGGAAGCCGGCCATAACGGCCTTCGCTGGTCATCGTTCTACCACGTAGGCCTAGTTTTATACCACCACTGAACGCGAAGAAGGTTAGTGACGACCGGGTAGACCCATGGATGATCAAGGGCGACGCTCGGTGTCACCAACCTCGAAGCGCGGTAGTCAACACTCTCCGACCTGGACAGGAAAACCACATCGTGCGGAAGAACAGATTGGTGAGTCTGGTCCTGCTAGGTGCGCTCATGGCTGCCGCCGGTGTGGCCGTAGTAGTCCTGTTCACTGCGGGAAAGACGCTGTTCACCAGTGGAGTCCCGCAAGCCGCGCCACCGGCCGCACCCCCCACGCCACGGCCACCGCCAGCATCACGCTGAGCACCTCCACAGCCTCGCCGGCCGCACAAGGCGCTCCGGTAACGCTGACCGCGACGGTCACTCCGGCGACAGCTGGTGGAATGGTGCAGTTCAAGGACGGCAGCGCCGATCTTGGCCCTGCGGCCAGTATCTACGACGGCACCGCGTCGCGGACCGTGTCGACGTTAACCGTGGGTTCTCACCAGCTCACCGCGCTGTTCACGCCAGCCAACCCGGCTGCCTACAGTGCCTCGACATCCCCAGCAGTGCTCTTTACGATCTCCGGGGCAACCGCCACCAGCACCACCCTGAGCACCTCTCCCGCCCAGCGAGTCCTCGAAGGCACCCCGGTGACCATGACCGCAACCGTGACACCGTCGACAGCGGCCGGCATGGTCCAGTTCCAGGATGGGGCGACCAATATCGGTGCTCCGGCGGCCGTCACCAACGGCACCGCGTCGAACTCGGCGACATTCGGTGTGGGGCAGCATCAGCTGAGCGCGGTGTCACCCCGACCACCACGGCGCTCTACAGCTCATCGACATCATCGCCCGTCACCTTTACCGTCGCTGCTCGCCCCTTGCTGAGTGCTGCGGTCGTTCCCGGAAGGCGGGGCGCCCCAGGGAACCTCCCCCAGGTACCTCCCGGGGTCCTGCCGTCTTCCGGCCAGAACCACAGCGCCTCGTGCCGTCGTTGCCCTACGATCAGCTAGATCGAGAACACCTACAGACCTCACCGGTAGCACCCTGCCCGGACAGCATCCTCCGCGACGGGAGATATTCGCTGGCATTGTGACCAGCCCTGGGCCACCATGGAAGTGTATGCCGTAGGAGGGCTTGCGCGGCTCGGGGACCGGCGCAGGGATGGGGTTCATAGCAATATGGCTGATACACAGGGCCGGCCGGCTTACGGTGGCGACGTTGTTCCGGAGCTGCCTGGCTACCGAATCGAGCGGGAGCTCGGGCGGGGCAGCATGGGCGTGGTCTACCTAGCCGAGGACGTGCAACTTCGCCGCAAGGTTGCGCTGAAAATCCTCGCTCCGACGTTGTTCGACGACGAACTGTTCCGCAAACGCTTCGACCGCGAATCGCAGAGCGCGGCAAACCTCGACCATCCCCACATCGTCCCGGTCTACGCCGCGGGAGAAGCAGGAGGGTTGCTGTACATCGCCATGCGCTACGTCGGCGGAGGCGACTTACGGACACTGCTCGACGTCAACGGTCCGCTCAACCTCCACCATGCGGCTACCGTTGTCGCGTCCGTGGCCGACGCCCTGGACGCCGCCCACGACCAGGGCATGATCCACCGAGATGTCAAACCGGCCAACATCCTTGTCGATGGTCGCAACGGTCAGGAACATTACTATCTCAGCGACTTCGGCATCACCAAGGTAGTCTCATCGGGTCGGAGCCTGACCTCCACCGGCCAGATTGTCGGCACCGTCGACTACATCGCTCCCGAGCAGATCCAGGGGAAACCGGTGGATGGCCGGGCCGATCTCTACGCGCTGGGCTGCGTGCTCTATCAGTGCCTGACCGGGGTTGTTCCCTTCCCACGCGACGAGACCGCCGCACTGATGTGGGCACACATGCACGATGAGGCATCGCCAGTCACCACCCGACGTCCCAATCTTCCACCGCAGATCGACCACATTGTGGCCAAAGCCATGGCGAAGCAGCCTGAAGATCGATACAATACCTGTCGGGAGCTGGCACTGGCTCTGCAGGTCCTCGCCGCTGGTCCCGCCAGTCCTGGCGACAACGAAAAAATCTTGCCGGCACGACCCCCCGCTACCACATCGCCACCGGCACCCATCTCCTCCGGCATGACCAGTACCTATACTCCGCCAACCCCTGCGCCAGCTCAGGCACCTGTGCGGAGTTCACCGTCGCGGAGGTGGGGGCGCTGGCTCGCCGCTGGCGTGGTGATCTTTGTTCTGGCCGCAGGCTCCACTGTCGGCGTCATGAAATACCTCAACTCAAGGTTCCCCAACGCAGCAGAGCAAGCGCTGCTCGGTCAGGTGCCGCTCGCACTGACCAGGAAAAACGGCTGCACCCGCAACGCCGAGGCCGAACAGAACACCGCGAACGTCCTGGCCTCCGTGACCTGCACATCCGACGGAGACGCGGCGAACATGGTTATCTTCACCAAGTTCGCCTCCGCCAAAGCCCTCGACAGTCACTACCAAGCTACCGTGGCGGCCGTCGGCGGAATCGGTCAAAACTCCGGTAGCTGTCTCAATGCCGACCGAGCCGAAAACACGTACACCAGCGAGTCGGGCCAGACGAGCGGGCGATCTGTGTGCTATGAACAGCGCGGCTCGTCGTTCGTTGCGTGGACTGACGACCGGGCCCACACGTTGGCCCAGGCAACACGAGTCGACCCCGACTACATGAAACTTCGGGATTGGTGGGCCGGCGTGGTGGGCCTCCCCACCAGCGCTGAGACCGAAGCGAAGGCCCAGGCCAAAAAGCAAGTCGAGGAGGCCCAGAAGCGGGCCGACGATGCCACAAAGAAAGCCGAAGAAGACCGGAGACAGCTGGCCGACGATGCCAGAAAACGAGACGAAGACAACCGGAAGCAGATCGCGGACGCCAAAAAACAAGCCGACGAAGACCGGAAACGGGACCGGGATGCCCAGAAGCAGGACCGGAACAAGGGAAACCAGGACCAGAACAATAGAAGGCAGGGCCAAGACAACACAGGCGCTACTACCAACCAAAATGGTGGAGGCGCCACCACCGGGGGCCAGAACCTCCAGCAACAGATAGAGGACTCCGTAAAAAAGTCGTTCAATCAGTATGGCAATGCAGGGGGACAGGACATCCAGCAACTGGTCAACGACGCTCTAAAACTGGCGCAGGAGCAGGCCGGGCAGGGCCAACGGTAACGCACTGTGGTTCAGTAATATTGTGCCGTCGGGCGCCACAGTGCCGACTTCGGCAGCCGACGCCACCACCAGCTGCGTAGTGCCAAATCAACCTTCCCGACACCGAACATGGCCGACAGCTGCGCATCGTCGTGTTCACCGGTAGCCGCACTGAAGTCCTTGTCGAGCCGGGTGAGCGCGATGGCGAATCGCTCCTTCACAGCCACGGGCAGCAGCTCCACGGCTACCGCCAATTCATCACGGATCTCTAGATCCTCTTGGTAGAACTCGGCCGGGTACCAGCCATCAGGGGGCCAGCCGCACGCCATACGCACCGTCAGGCTCTCCCACGCGCCCAGCCGGGTGCGCGCGTACCACACAGCCTCCTCCGCTTCGGCCGCAGCGGTGGCCTGCCATTGGGTCAGCCAAGCACACAGTCCGTCGGTGATTGGGGTGGGCACCTGGTATTCCCGAATGACTTCCGGCTGAAGGGCAACTGGTACCGTGGGCAGCGACGGTACCGGTTGCTCCACCGCATCAATCCTATACACGGTCCGGTCATCGTCCTCGTCGAAGCTGTACAGGCGGGCGCGGGTCCGCAAGCCCCCGGGCGCGGTAAGCCAGTAGGCGCTGGGCAGGGCTACTGCCGCCGGGTAGAGCACCGCGGTCCCGAGTTGCTCGGCAAGGTGGGCAGCGAACTGCGGCTCGGTCGGCTGCGCAGATACCGCCTCGGTGAGGTAGAGGTCGAGGAGCCAGGTGACATCCCCCTCAACCCGGTTATATGTACAGCTGACAGCGGCATCCCAGTTTCGATTGTCCGAATCGTCTGCGTCCGCCACATCCACCGCGTCCAGGGGAACGGACGTCAGTGACGCAAGCGCGGCAGCGAGCTGAGACCGATCTAGTTCGAACGACCGTTGATCTCGTAGCGCTGGGTCTGAGGATTCCATTTCGCGTTGCCAGTCGCTATTTGGCCCACATCGTCCCTGACTGCTTGTTCATTACCCCTAAGAATAACACTATTTTCCCCTTGACCATATCACTTTTGGCCCCGGAAACCGTGTGACGCGCGTTGGGCGGATTGAGACTCTTACCGCGGGCGCTGCCGGGAATCCCCTCGGCCACAGACCAGGGCGGGCCTTCCAGAGGCGCACTGCCCCCTCCTCTAGGGACGCTCGCACCCTTTACGTCGGCCGCAGCGCGGCTTAGTCCTCGAAGGGACTGGATACCGGCGATCGTTCCTCCAACAAGGAAGCCGAACTCTCCCGCAGTGGTCACTTCGTCGAGGTTGAAGCCATCGAAGGGATTATGGTTCTCGTTGAAGACGATGTTGCGTCCGAGTTGGACAATGGTGTTCGTGGCCATGCTTTCCAGGGATCCCATAGAGGCCATTACCACTGTCCGGGAAATGATGGCGGCGGCCTGTTCCGCGAGTTCAATGCCGAGCACCTCCGCGGCCTCCACGATGTAAGCTGTGGTTCCCGCCGCCGCCTCCGCGCTGAGGCCAGCGGTGAAGAAGGCGAGGCCGACGCCAATGACGACCGAGGCGGCGATCTCCGCGGCAAGTTCCAGGATCTTCGTGCGGGAATTGTCGATTTCGCCAGCAAAGTCGCCTAAAGCTTTGGCCATGTCCCGGCAGGAACCAGATATGATGGGTAGCGCCCCCCAGATCCACCGGTGCGTTGCCAGTGGGCGGCGAAGGCGTCAATGGCGGTCCCGGAGTTGGCGCTGGTGACGGCGTCGGCGGCACCGGACAACGTTGTCGTGACCGTCTCCATGCGGTTGGCGATGGCGTTCCAGGCGTCGGCGGCCTGTCGTAATTTGTCCGGATCGCCCGATGGCCACCACAGTCCAAAATGTACGTTTGTTACCTTGTCTTGGTCGGACGTCAGATGACAACGAGGTGGAAGAGCCTGCCATCGCCTAGTTCCCGGGGATAGTCGAGGCCGCGTCGCTCCCGTGGTAGTTGTCGGTCATTGCGCCCAAACCGTCGCCGATGCTGCTCACACCCTGCACAAGGGTGGAAATGGCGTTCATGAGCGCCTCGGCGTTGGGTTTGTAGTCTTTACCGAAGGCATTGCCAGGATCGTCGTCCCCCCAAGGCTCACCTAACCCGTCGAGAGTTGATCGCAACCGATTCAATGCTTCGCTGAGGGCTGGACCTTCCTTCGCAAAGGCTCCCGCTGCGTTGCGCATTGTTTGTGGCCTGACGTCGGGATCTGACATTACTACTCCTCAACACGCTGACCGGTCAGCACCTCAGTTCAGCGATTCCAGATGTTTGCGTTTGCATTTTCTGCAGTGCTGTAGTTCTGGCTTGAGGTGCGCAGCGTGGCTGCGATCTGGTGGAGTATCAGGTTCAGTTGATCCGCACTGATGTCCCACTCCTTCTGCAGTGCTTGGTAGTTCGTCGAGGCCTGGCCTGTCCAGCTTGCGACAAGTGGGCTGATGTAATTTTTGAGGTCATCCAGTTGCTGTCTGAGGTTGGCGGCGATCGTGTCGGTGTCCGACGCCGCGGTGTCGATGGAGCTGAACGTCACCTTGATCTGGTCACTGCCGCTTGTCATGCCTGCCTCCTGACATCT
>JBOHFG010000346.1:0-1274 GCA_050699575.1 Pseudonocardiaceae bacterium | reverse complement strand
CGACGTGTGAAGATCGTTTGTACGATTGGTCCGGTTACTGCGACCCCGGAGAAGGTTCGGGAGTTGGTCCGGGCGGGGATGGATGTGGCGCGGCTGAACTTCAGTCATGGCACTCATGCGGAGCATGCGCGGGTGTATTCGATGGTTCGGGAGGCGAGTGACGAGTCGGGTAAGGCGGTGGGGATCCTGGCTGATCTTCAGGGGCCCAAGATCCGGTTGGGGCGGTTTGCGGCGGGTCCGGTGGAGTGGCGTACGGGTGATGTGGTGCGGGTGACGGTGGAGGATGTTGCGGGTACGCATGATCGGGTGTCGACGACGTATGTGGGGTTGGCGCGGGATGCGCGGGAGGGTGATCGGTTGCTGGTGGATGACGGCAAGGTTGCTCTGCTGGTCCGCAAGATTGATGACACTGATGTGGTGTGTGAGGTGACTGAGGGTGGTCTGGTTAGTGATCATAAGGGTTTGTCGTTGCCGGGGATGAATGTCTCGGTGCCGGCGATGTCGGCTAAGGATGTTGCTGATCTGGAGTTTGCGTTGCGGTTGCGGGTGGATTTGGTGGCGTTGTCGTTTGTGCGGTCGCCGGCGGATGTTGAGTTGGTGCATCGGGTGATGGATGGGGTGGCTGGTGGGCGGTTGCCGGTGATTGCCAAGGTGGAGAAGCCGGAGGCGGTGGATAATCTTGAGGCGGTGGTGCTGGCGTTTGATGGGGTGATGGTGGCTCGGGGGGATCTGGGTGTGGAGCTGCCGTTGGAGCATGTTCCGTTGGTGCAGAAGCGGGCTATTCAGGTTGCTCGGGAGAACGCGAAGCCGATCATTGTGGCCACTCAGATGCTGGATTCGATGATCAGTAATGCGCGGCCGACGCGGGCGGAGGCCTCGGATGTGGCCAATGCGGTGCTTGATGGTGCTGATGCGGTGATGTTGTCCGGGGAGACCGGGGTGGGGCGGTACCCGATCGAGTCCGTGGAGACGATGAGTCGGATCGTGGAGGCTGTCGAGGTCGGTTCACCGAATGTTCCCCCGCTCAACCATGTGCCGCGGACCAAGCGGGGTGTGCTGTCCTACGCGGCTCGCGACATTGGGGAACGGTTGGACGCCAAGGCGTTGGTGGCGTTCACCCAGTCCGGCGACACCGCCCGCAGGCTGGCTCGGTTGCACACCCCCCTGCCGTTGCTGGCGTTCACCCCGGAGGCCGCGGTGCGCAACCAGCTCACGCTGACCTGGGGCACCGAGACCTTCCTGGTACCCAGGGTGGACACCACTGATGCAATGGT
>JBOHFG010000345.1:0-1847 GCA_050699575.1 Pseudonocardiaceae bacterium | reverse complement strand
TACTCACCGTGCACACCGCACGGCTACTACACCACCCGACCTGGAAGGAGATCAAACGGGCCACCCACCGGCCCAGCACCATCCCATTCCGCCTGCAAAAGTTCAACGCTTGACGACGCTACCGAATATTCCGGAGGGTGTCCTCCAGGGATTGTACCTGTTCCACGATGCGTTCCTGACGGGTCGTCATCGCGCTCATCTGCTGACGCACCGTGGTGAGATCACTCTCCTCAGTCCCGAATCCGCGAGTTAGCGTCGAGTTGATCTCACTCCAGGCTTGGTGATCTTTTTGGGGTGTGTGCTGGGTTTTTGGCAGCCCAACGGCCCGAGTGTCGCCTCGGGTGAGCGGGTTCCGGTGCGCTCGGGGCGTTTTGGCCTGGTCAGGACGTTGCTGGGAGTGCGCGGAGGCGGGTGAGGATCTTTTCGAGCAGGTGGTATCCCGGTGGTAGGCGCAGGTCGAGCGCACCGGCGTGACGGATGAGGCGGGCGGGTACGCGGATCAGTTTGTGGCGCGGGGTGGCGATCATCGCTTGGCCGTCGCGGACGCCGTGACCGGCCGCCCGGCCTCCGGGTTGGGGAGTGGCGGTGAGCTGGTGTAGCCACCCGGTGATGCTGGTCGCGAGCAGCGCGCCCCACATCCACGCGGTGTTGACCTCGGGATATCCCGAGGGGAGGTGCCGTAGGGCGGCGCCGTGCTTGCTGTCGCGGAAGATGTTCTCGATCTCGGTGCGGTGCCGGTACCAGTGCTCGATGGCGGCGGCTTTGGCCGGGGTGGAGACGTCGAGGCTGGTCACGATGAACGAGTAGGCATACACCGCGTCGAGCTCAGCGAGGGCCGCGATCGGAAGGGCCCGCTGGCCGGGGTGCAGGGTGCGGCGGCGCCGGGAGCGGGGGTCGGCCGAGACCTGCCCGGCGTTGATGTCCAGGCGGACCCGGCGGATCAGCAGCCGGGTCGCCGACGGCCACCAGTCTGGGCAATAGGCGGCGACCGCGACCTGCGCGCCATCCATGTCGAGCGCGTCGGTCCACTCGGTCTCGGCCACGCCGTCGAGCAGTCGCCACAGTGGCGCGATGCGCTTGGCGCCGATGGCGAACTCCACACCGGCCAGGTGCGCGGCCCGAGCCAGCGCCCCGGCGAAATAACCGGCATCGGCGCGCAACCGGATCCGCCCCGGCCGCGCCGTGGCCGGCAGCGCGGCCAGCGCCCTGCCCAGCAGCCCGGGGGCGTGACCGCGGGGGTCCTCGTCACCGGCCATCAGGTCCGCGGCCAGCACCGTCGCGGTCTGCGCCCAGGTCGCCACGTGCGGGCGCCCGCAGCGTTGCCCCTGATAGTTGTAGGCCACCCCCCGCTTCTTGCGCCCGTAAACCTCCACATCAGTGGTATCCAAATCGATCGTGACCTCACTGCACAGCGCCGCCGCCCGCGCCGGTGGCAGGGCTGTGAGCATCGCGGTGTGAATGTCACCGATCCCGGTCTCCACCGCACGCCACTGCCCCTCGGTGACCCTCCGCGCGAGCCCGGCCGCGGTGGTCGAGCTCAACCCGGCCACTGGCGCGAGCGCCTGACCGGCCACATCAGCGCGCTGCCGGTCGAGCCCGGCCAGGAAGTCCTCCCCAGCCAGCTGCGCACTCGCCAACCCGACCAGCAGCTCACCACCAGTGAACCCCCGGCCACGGGTCTTGATCCGCCCGATCGCCGCATCCAACAACGTGATCATGCCCAGCCGGTCGACCAACTCGGTCACCACCGCCATCCCCGACACCGATGTCAACGACTCATCCGGCGCGCCGACCCGCACCCGCCGCCGTAACCGACGCATATCCCGTAACCTGTCCACCCGGTGGGT